>CAZBGL010000236.1:0-3553 GCA_964491375.1 uncultured Thermodesulfobacteriota bacterium
CACGGACGGCGAACGGTACAACAAGGTCGTGGACATCTGGGCCAACGCGGCCGACGAAGTGGCCCAGGAGATGATGAAGGGCCTCCGGATCCGCGACGACAGCGAGGAGCTCAACTCCATCTACATCATGGCCGACTCGGGCGCGCGGGGCTCCACCAACCAGATGCGCCAGCTCGCCGGCATGCGGGGCCTCATGGCCAAGCCGTCGGGAGAGATCATCGAGACCCCCATCACCGCGAACTTCCGCGAAGGGCTCACGGTGCTCCAGTACTTCATCTCCACCCACGGCGCTCGCAAAGGGCTGGCGGACACGGCCCTCAAGACCGCCAACTCGGGGTATCTCACGCGGCGCCTCGTGGACGTGGCCCAGGACGTGGTGATCACCGAGCAGGACTGCGGCACCCTCGACGGCATCGAGGTCACCGCCCTGGTCGAGGGCGGCGAGGTGGTGGAGCGTCTACGCGACCGGATCCTGGGCCGTACGGCCCTGGTGGACATCCGCGACCCCTACACCGGTGAGGTGATCGTGGAGGCCAACCAGGAGATCGACGAGGAACTGGCGGCCAAGGTGGAGGACGCCGGCATCGAGAAGGTGCTGATCCGGAGCGTGCTCACCTGTCAGAGCCGCACGGGCCTGTGCGTGGAGTGCTACGGCCGGGACCTGGCCCGGGGCCGCAAGGTGGACATCGGCGAGGCCGTGGGGATCATCGCGGCCCAGTCCATCGGCGAGCCCGGCACCCAGCTCACCATGCGCACGTTCCACATCGGCGGCACCGCCTCCAAGCGCGTGGAGCAGTCCACCCTGGAGGTGCGCCGGGGCGGCACGGTCAAGTACGTGAACCTCAAGACCGTGGAGACCCAGGACGGCCGCATCGTGGCCATGAGCCGCAACGGCGAACTGGCCGTGCTCGACGAGGAGGGCCGGGAGCGCGAGAAGTACCCCGTGGTGTACGGGGCGCTGCTCAAGGTGCGCGACGGTGACCGGGTGGAGCCCGGGCAGCTCGTGGCCGAGTGGGACCCCTACACCAACCCCATCCTCACCGAGGTGACGGGCCGGGTGAAGTTCGGCGACATCATCGAGGGCGTGACCGTGCGCGAACAGCTCGACGAGGTCACGGGCCTCTCGCGCAAGGTCATCATCGAGGCCCGGGGCGGCGACTACCGGCCGCGGGTGTCCATCAAGGACCTGGAGACCGGCGAGACCATCGGCCGGTACCAGCTCCCGGTGGGGGCCAACATCACCGTGCAGGAGGGTGACCTCGTCCAGGCCGGCGACGTCATCGCCAAGATCCCCCGCGAGACCACCAAGACCAAGGACATCACCGGCGGTCTTCCGCGGGTGGACGAGCTGTTCGAGGCCCGGAAACCCAAGGATGCGGCCGTGATCTCCGAGATCGACGGCGTGGTGAGCTTCGGCAAGGACACCCGGGGCAAGCGCCGCGTGATCGTCACCCCCGAGGTGGGCGAGCCCAAGGAGTACCTGATTCCCCGGAGCCGCCACATCTCGGTGCGGGAAGGCGACTACGTGCGCGCGGGCGAACCGCTCATGGACGGAGCCACCAATCCCCACGAGGTGCTCAAGGTCCTGGGCGAGAAGAACCTCATGAAGTACCTCGTGGACGAGATCCAGGAGGTCTACCGGCTCCAAGGCGTGGACATCAACGACAAGCACATCGAGGTGATCGTGCGCCAGATGCTCAAGCGCGTGGAGATCACCGACGTGGGCGACACCGACTTCCTACTCAAGGAGCAGGTGGAGCGCCACGTGTTCGAGGAGGAGAACCGCAAGGTCATCGAGCGGGGGGGGCGTCCGGCCATCGGTGTGCCGGTGCTCCTGGGCATCACCAAGGCGAGCCTGTCCACCGAGAGCTTCATCTCGGCCGCCAGCTTCCAGGAGACCACCAAGGTCCTCACCCAGGCGGCCATCGAGGGCCGGGTGGACCACCTGCGGGGCCTCAAGGAAAACGTGATCATGGGCCGGTTGATTCCGGCCGGCACGGGCATGGGCCGGTACCGCCGGGTCCAGATCGAGGTGCACGACGACGGGGTGCACTACGAGCCGCTGGTGAAACCGCGCCAATCCGAGCTCACCGACGAGGAGGTGGCCGCGGAACTGGCCTCGTACGGCAGCGGCAGGCCCGGAAGCCTGGGCGGTGCAACCCCACCCGAGGCGCCGGGCCCCGAGGGGGCCGGCGCCGAACCCTGATCTTCTCGAGCCCCGGAAGGGGGAAGCGCCGGCAGCCCCTCCCTTTGCAGGAGGAAAGGGAGCGCCCCTGACGGATCGATCGAAGCCTGCTTGCGAGCACGGAGTGTGCCCAGCTCCGGGGGCCGCACGGCTCGACCTTCCTGGGGTGCCGCAGCCCGTGATCGTCCGCGGGATCGAACGGCGGGCGGTCTTCGCGGACGATGTGGGCCGCCAGGCGCTCTACAGCCGGTTGCCGTCGTCCCTGGTGGGGACCCGCACGCCGTGTCTGGCGTGGCCCTTGCTCCCCAGTCCTTTTCGTCGTCTCTTCCGGCCGGCCTCGGCGCGGTGGGGGAGGTCCAGGGACCGCCTTCCAGCGGGGTCTGCGGTCACGTTCAATCCGGGGCACCGGCGAGTCGGCCGGACTGCCGGACGACCCCTTCGGGGGGGAGCCGCGGCGCCGGCCGGGGGCAGAAGCGACGGGAAGGGGACGCAGGGCTTCGGCGATTGGTCCTGCCGCATGTCGGCGGGTGAGGAGAGGCGTTTGCTCCCCTGGTCGAGAGTTGCCCTTTGCCGCCCTTGCCGTCGGGGGAAGATGTGCCGAACCGCGCAAACGACTGGTTGACCCAAGCCGAACTGGATCTGGAGATGGCGGAGCAGGCCGCCCGGATGACGGCGATGGACGCCGCGACCAAGAACGCGGAGGAGATGATCGAGCACCTGACGCTCCTCTACAACCGCACCCGCCAGGCGGCCATCACGAAGGAGATCCTCGAGATCGTGGCCGGCGCCGAGGCGCTCGGCTCGGAGGCGTAAGGAGAGCGTATGAGCGAGACCACGCAGCAGGTTGAAGGACGGGTGATCCAGGTCATCGGCCCCGTCGTGGACGTCGAGTTCCCGGAGGGGCACCTCCCCGCCATCCTCAATGCCGTGCACATCGTCGACCGCGGCGAGAAGGGCGAGGTCCCGATCGACGTCACCGCCGAGGTGGCGCAGCACCTCGGCGAGGGGCGGGCGCGCTGTGTCGCGCTGGAGCCGACGGACGGCATGGTCCGCGGGATGCGCGCCATCGATACCGGCCAGCCGATCTCGGTGCCCGTCGGGCGGCCCACCCTCGGCCGGGTCCTCAACGTCCTCGGCCAGCCCGTGGACGAGAAGGGGCCGATCCAGACCGACGAGCGTCTGCCGATCCACCGCCCGGCGCCCTCCCTCGAGGAGCAGTCGACCGAGATCGAGATGTTCGAGACCGGCATCAAGGTCATCGACCTCCTCGAGCCGTACTCGAAGGGCGGCAAGACCGGCCTGTTCGGCGGCGCCGGCGTCGGCAAGACCGTGCTGATCATGGAGCTGATCAACAACGTGGCGCTCCAG
>CAZBGL010000237.1:0-13494 GCA_964491375.1 uncultured Thermodesulfobacteriota bacterium
GCCCGGCACGCGCCCCGGGCGCGGTTCCCAGGGGTCCCCTCCGGGTTTCTGCGGGCGGCGGCGGCCTATGAGTGGCCGGGCAACGTACGGGAGCTCGAGGCGGTGCTCCTCGCGCACCTTCCGGCCCGCCCGGACGAGCCGTGGCGCCTGCCCGTGCGCCTTCCCCATCGGGGCCACGGCCAGGGGGTGGAGCCGTTTGCCGAAGCCAAGCGCCGGTTCGAGCGGGAATACGTGATCCGGCTGCTGGCCCTGACCGGGGGCAACGTCAGCCAGGCAGCCCGGTTGGCCGGGAAGGCGCGCAAGGACTTCTATACCCTCATGGCCCGGAGCGATGTGGACCCGGAGCCGTTCCGCAGGGTTTGCGGGGGTGGGGCAGGGAGGCAGGCGGGGTGAGCCGCCTGTGGGAAGACCCCCTTTACGGGGTGGTCGCCCGGGAGCTGTACCGGCGCTGCGGGCTCGTGTTCCAGGGCAGTCAGGCCGCGCTGTTCCGCAAGCGGGTGGCGCGGCGGGCGCGCGAACTCGGGTACCCGGACGTGGCCGAGTATGTGGCCGCGCTCAGCCGGAACGGCTTCGGACAGGCGGAATACGAGCACCTGATCGACCTCCTCACGGTGAACGAAACGTATTTCTTCCGCGAGGTGGAGCAGATGGATGCCCTCCTGGATCGGCTCTGGCCCGGTTGGGCGGGCGGCCACCGGCCGATCCGGGTGTGGAGCGCCGCGTGCTCCATCGGTTGCGAGCCGTACACCTTGGCGATCTTGCTGCTGGAACGGGGCCTCGTGGGACCCGGGCGTGCACCCGTAGAGATATTGGGCACGGACATCAAGGAAGCCGTGCTCCGGCAGGCAAGGGAGGGGGTGTACGGGGAGTTCGCCCTTCGGGCCACACCTGCCCCGATCCGGCAGCGGTACTTCAAGCAGGAGGGAGAGCGCTACCGGCTGGACCCGCGGGTGCGCTCCATGGTCAGTTTTCGGCGGGACAACCTGGTGGGTGGGAGCATGGGAGGGGTCGGAGGCACGTTTCACGTCATTTTCTGCCGGAACGTGCTCATCTATTTCGACATGGAGGCGAAACGTAAAGTGGTGGCCCGGCTCGCGTCGGTGCTGCGGCCGGGGGGCATCCTGTTCGTGGGGCGTTCCGAGTCCCTGTTTCAGGTGCCCGAGGCCCCCCCCATGGTGCGCCTGGACGGGGTGACGGCTTATCAGAAGCCCCTGGGTTCATGACGGGTGGACCGGCCCGGAAAGGAAGGAGACATGGAGACCAAGGTCATGGAGAAGGACGAGCAGATCCTGCAGCTTGTGACGTTCCACGTGGGGGACGAGGAGTTCGGGGTGGAGATCCTGGCCGTCCGTGAGATCAACCGGATGATGGAGATCACCCGGGTCCCCCATGCTCCTTCCTTTGTGGAAGGGGTGATCAACCTGCGCGGCCAGGTGATCCCGGTGGTGGATCTGCGCCGCCGTTTCGGCATGCCGCCCCGGGAGCACGACCGCAACACGCGAATCGTGGTCGTGGAACTGAGCGACAAGGTGGTGGGGTTCGTGGTGGACTCGGTGAGCGAGGTGCTGCGCGTGCCGGCGTCCCTGGTGGAGCCCCCGCCCCCCATCGTGGGCGGCGTGGAGCGGGAGTACCTGGAGGGCGTGGTCAAGCTGGAGGACCGGCTCCTCATCCTCCTCAACCTCCAGCGCCTCCTGGGTGAGGAAGAGGCCAGGGAACTGGAGGCGTTCGAGCCATGAAGGCGGAGATCCTGAACCCGTTCATCCAATCCACGGTCGAGGTGCTCCAGACCATGGTGGGCATCCAGCCCCGCCGGGGCACGCCCCGGCTGAAAGACTCCAACCACACCTCCTACGACATCTCGGGAGTGATCGGCCTGAGCGGGCAGGTCCAGGGATTCGTGGCGGTGAGCTTCAAGGAGGGCGTGGCCCTGGAGGTGGTCCGGGCGTTCCTGGGGGAGACCGTGGACGGCCTGGACGAGCAGGTCCGCGACGCCGTGGGCGAGTTGGCCAACATGGTGGCCGGGGGGGCCAAGCGGGCGCTGTCCGACGCCGGGTACGATCTCAGGATCGCGATCCCGACCGTGGTCGTGGGCCACGACCACCTGATCGCCCGGCCTCGCGGGGTCCCCTGCTTCGAGATTCCCTTTGAGACCGAAGCCGGCCCCTTCAGCGTGGAATTGTGCGTGAAGTTGGAGGCTTAGGGCCTGGACCGGACCGGCCGGCGCAGGAAGGACCGGTTCGCTCGCCGCCCTCGGGAGGGTGGCGAGCGGGGGACACGGTACGTGTCGAGACGGCCGGCCCGGCAGGAGCCGGGCGGTTCTGGGTCCGGGTGGACGGAAGGCTCCTGGAGGCATCCCTCCTCCAGCCGCTTCCGCGGGGGGCGTTCCGCGCCCGCGTGGTCCGGTCCGGCCCTCCCCTGGTCCTGCTCCCCCTGCTCGGCAGGGAGGAGGGGCCTCCCGTCCGCCCCGCAGCCCAGCCGCACCAGTGGGCCCGTCTGGTGCAGATCCTGTCCGATCTGTTGGGGGCGCAGTCCGGGCGGGAGTCGCCCGAGGCCCAGGCCCTTGGCCGGTTGCTCCGGCTCCCGCAGGATCCAGGGGCCCTGTCCGCCGCCCTGAGCCGATGGGTTCGGGCCGCATGGCCCCGGGACGCGAAGGGGCAGGATGTGCCTGGAGAGCTGTGGCGCCTGGCGGCGCGGCTGCTGGAAGGCGCGCCCGGGGAGCGGCTGACGGAGGTCCTGGAGGCCTTTCAGGAGCATCTCCTGCTCTTTCAGACCCGGAGCCGGGACCAGGTGCTGATCCCCCTGGCCCTCCCCTGGAGCGGGACGTGGATTCCGGGGGAGCTGATGGTGGAGCCCGAACCCCGGGAGGGCGACCGTTCCGGCCCCCGCATCCGGGGAATCGTGGTGCGCCTGGAGTTGCCCCGGTTGGGACCTGTGGAGGTGTCCGTGCGTTGGGGGGGGCAGGGCCTGTGGGTGCGGATCGCGGCGGGCCCGGAGGCCTGCGAGTCTCTTCGCGCCCGCCTCGGGGAGCTGCGGCGCGCCCTCCGTGCCCGGGGAGGCACCCCCCTGGGGGCGCTGCACGTGGCGGGGCTGCCGCCCTCCCGAGACGTCGCCGGGGCCCGGATCCTGGAGGTGAAGGCATGAGCCGTGTGCGCCTCCGACGGGCCGCCGCGCTCGCCTACCGGGCCGACAGGGACCGGGCCCCACGGGTCACGGCTTCGGGCCGCGGCCGGGTGGCCGAACGGATCGTGGAGATCGCGAAGCAAAGCGGGGTTCCCGTGAAGGAGGATCCAGCCCTGGCCGAGGTGCTGTCGGCCCTGGATCCCGGGGAGGAGATCCCTCCGGAGACGTACCAGGCCGTGGCCGAGATCCTGGCGTTCCTCTACCGGGTGGACCGGGAGACCGGGGAGGGACGGTAGGGCCGCTCGGGGCAGAGACTTCCCGGGGCGCTCGAACAGGCTCTTCCCACCCGGCTCGGGGGCTCGGATCCGCGCACGCGGCCGAAAGGCCAGACACGGTCGCCCCCCGAGCCCATTCAACGCGCACGCGAGCGGCACGGAAGCCTCCGAGCACCACCGCCGAGGCCGTGGCCCAGGCGAAAACGAGCCCCTGGCGGTACTCCTGCGAACTACACCCCAAGACCACTGTCAGGGCCGTCCCTTTGCGGAGCCGACGGGTGCGGGCCCGGGCAGGCCACACTGTCCCCCGCCCGGGAGGCATCCCACATGCTCCGCCAAGGGTCGCGGGCGGCATCCCGCAGTCACGGCGGGCGACGAAACGCCCAAGGCTCTCACAAGGCTGAGGCTCTTCCAGTTGTCGGCCGTCCACCCCGAACCGTGAGGAGACACCCCGAACCTCCGCTACGGGGGTAGGCCCCGGGGGCAGAACCTCCCCCCAAGGGGGACAGGACAGCCCCCCGCCGCGCACGCCTCCTCTCCCCCAGCCCCTCTCTCCACCGGGGTTTCTCGCCGGCGCGCATAGTGGCATCCCCCTTGCTACGGAGGTCCCCCGGAAGGAGGTCTCCCGATGATCCGGGCGCTGTACACCGCGACGAGCGGGTTGCTCGTGGAGTCTAGGCGTCTGAACCTGGCCTCGAGGAACCTCTACTACGGCATGGTTCCCGGGTACCGGGGAGCCGCCGAACTCCGGGAGGCGGACCGGCCTACGGCCCCGGCGGTGCCGACCGACATCCAGACCCGGTACGCCGGGGAGTTCGTGGACGCAAGGCCCGGGGCCATCCAGCCCACGGGCCGGGCCCTGGACCTCGCCCTGGAAGGCGACGGCCTGTTCGCCGTCCAGACCCCGGCGGGGGTGGCGTACACGCGCGCGGGCCGGTTCTACCGGGCCCGAGACGGGGTGATCCGGAATGGCAACGGGTTTGCCCTGCTGGGCGAGGAGGGCCCCATCCAGGTCCCGGACGAGCTCCTCCCCCCGGGCGCGGAGATCCGGGTGGGGGAGGACGGCACGGTCCGGGCCGGCGGCGAGGTGGTGGGGCGGCTGCTCCTTCGCGACTTTCCGGGCTTCCGGGGACTCCGCCGGGTCCAGGGGACCCTGTTCATCCCCACGGGGGCGGTGGCCCCCGTGCCGGCGAAGGCCCGGGTGCTCCAGAAGGCCCTGGAGCAGTCCAACGTCCAGATCGTTGAGCAGATGGTGCGCACCATCGAGGCGGTGCGCGCCTTCGAGGCGTACCAGAAGGTGATCACCACGGTGATGGAAGAGGTGACGGCCGAGAGCGTTCGCCGGCTCGGCCGCGTGGCCTGAACGCGTTTCCCACCGGACGGAGGAGGAACATGATCCGCGCTCTGTGGACCGCCGCCGCGGGCATGAACTGCCAGCAGATCAACGTGGACGTGATCGCCAACAACCTGGCCAACGTGAACACGGCCGGGTTCAAGCGCAGCCGCGTGGACTTCCAGGATCTGCTCTACCAGAGCCTGCTCACGCCCGGCTCGGTTTCGTCGGCCGGCGCCGAGTACCCGGTGGGCCTGGAGGTGGGACTGGGGGCCCGTGTGGTGAGCACGGAGAAGATCTTCACCCAGGGCGACTTCCGGGAGACCGGCAACCCCCTGGACCTGGTGATCGAGGGAGACGGGTTCTTCCAGGTCACCATGCCCAACGGGACCACGGCCTACACCCGGGCGGGCACGTTCAAGCTCGACTCGCAGGGGAGGCTGTGCACCGGCGAGGGATGGCTGCTCTACCCGGAGATCACCATCCCGCCCAACGCGGTGGAGATCACCGTGGGCAGCGACGGATCCATTTCCATCCTGAACGGGGAGACCGGAGAGGTGGAGGACCTGGGGGTGACCATCGAACTGGCCCGGTTCTCCAACCCCGCGGGCCTGAAGGCCATCGGCCACTCCGTGTACGTGCCCACGCCGGCCTCGGGAGACCCCATCACGGGCACCCCGGGCACCCTGGGCCTGGGCACCATCAACCAGGGGTTCGTCGAGATGAGCAACGTGAGCGTGGTGGAGGAGATGGTGAACCTGATCGCGGGGCAGCGCGCCTACGAGGTGGCCTCCAAGGCCATCCAGGCCGCGGACGAGATGCTCCAGACCTCCAACAACGTGAAGAGGTAAGCGGTGAGCGCGCGTCTCCTGGCGGCGGGTTTCCTGGTGCTCGTGTGGGCCGGGCCGGTGCTCGGCGTGCGGGTGCCGGAGCGGGTGGAGGTCCGGTGCGAGGCGCTGACCCTGGCGGACCTGGTGCCCGATGCGCCCGCGTCGTGGAGCCGGGTACGCCTGGGGCCGGCCCCCCGCCCCGGACGGAGCCGGGTGCTGAGCGGCGCGTGGGTCCGGCAGCGGGCCGGTGCGGTGGGGGCGGCAGAGGAACTGGAACTTCCCGAGCAGATCGTCGTGGAGCGGCCGGGCCGCGAGATCGGCCGGGAGCGGCTCGTGCGCGCGGCCCTGGACGCCCTGAAGGCGCGCCTGGGCGGGGACGAGGAGGTCCGGGTGCTGGGGGTGGGCCTGCCGGCCCCGGTGCCCGAGGGGGAGGTGGACCTCGTGCCGCGGCTGCCCCGAGGCCCGGTCCCGTCGCCCGCCACCGTGTGGGTGGACGTACGGGTGGACGGGGTGCGTAAGGGGAGGGGGTGGGTGAGGGTGGAGATCCTGCGGGCCCGGCCGGTGGTGGTGTTGGCCCGGGACGTGCGGCGGGGCGAGGTGCTCTCGGCCGACGACGTGGAGGTGAAGCCCGCGTCGCCCGGGGGGAGACCGGGGCTTGCGGACCCGCGGGCCGTGCTGGGAAAGCGGCTGCGCCGGACGCTGCGGGCCGGGGCGGTTCTGACCGAGCGGGACGTGGAGACGGTGCCCGTGGTGGAGCGGGGTGACCTGGTTCGGCTCGTTGCCCGGGTGGGCGCGATCACCGCGACCACGCTCGGCCGCGCCGTGGAGGCCGCGGGCATCGGCGAGCGGGTCCGTGTGGAGAACCTGTCCAGCGGCCGTACGGTGGCCGGTGTCGTGCGGGAGGCCGGGGTGGTGGACGTGACGCCCGGGGCCGGGAGGAGGTAGGCATGCGATGGGCGGTGTGGTGTGTCGTTGCCGTGTTCCTGGGAGGATGTTCCCGGCCGTACCTGGCCGAGCCCCCCTGGCCCCCTCCGACCCCCTTGGCCCGCGCCCCCGGGGATGGGGGCGCCCCCGCCCAGCCCACCAGCCTATGGCGGGAGAGCGCCCCCCTGGCGCGCCTGTACCGGGACCACCGGGCCTTTGCCGTGGGCGATCTGGTGACGGTGATCGTGATCGAGAGCGCCGAGGCCACCCGGGAGGCGAGCACCGATGTGAGCCGTGACACCCAGGTGTCGGCCGGGGTGTCGAGCTTTCTGGGCATGCCCAGCCACTACGGCCTGCCCGACCTGTACCGCTCGGGCGGGTTCAGCCCCACCGTGGGGGCCAAGACCTCCAACAGCTTCAAGGGGAGCGGCGCCACCAAACAGCGGGACGAGCTCAAGATGCGCGTGACCGCCCGGGTGGTCCACGTGCTGGACGACGGGAACCTGGTGATCGAAGGTCGTCGCCAAGTGAAAGTGAACGACGACACGCAGTACCTGTACGTGCGCGGGATCGTGAGGCCGCAGGACATCTCGGCGGACAACACGGTGAGCTCGATCGCGCTCGCCGACGCCCAGATCCTGTACGGCGGCAAGGGCCTGGTCGCGAGCCAGCAGAGGCCCGGCTGGATGTACCGGATCCTGGACGCGGTGTGGCCGTTCTGACGGAGGGTCCCATGCGAGGATGGACCGTTGCGGTTCTGGCGACGCTTCTCTTTTCGGGGCACGCGCTCGGCGCCGTACGGATCAAGGACATCGCCCGGGTGGACGGGGTGCGCAACAACCAGCTCATCGGCTACGGGCTCGTGGTGGGGCTGAACGGTACAGGGGACAAGTCCGGCGTGGAGTTCACGGTGCAGTCCACGGCCAACCTGCTCGAGCGCCTGGGGGTGTCGGTGTCGCCCCGGGACATCAAGCTCAAGAACGTGGCCGCCGTGATCGTGACCGCCACGCTCCCGCCGTTTGCCCGGGCGGGCCAGCGGGTGGACGTGACCGTTTCGTCCATCGGGGATGCCAAGAGCCTCCAGGGTGGAACGCTGCTCCTCACCCCCCTGCGGGCCCCCAACGGTGAGGTGTACGCCGTGGCGCAGGGCGCGGTGCTGATCGGTGGGTTCGGGGCCCAGGCGGCCGGAGGGGGCGTGCAGCAGAACCACCCCACGGTGGGCCGGATCCCGGGAGGGGCCCTGCTCGAGCGGGACGCCCCCCTTCCGGACCTCCGGGAGGGGTATGTGGATCTGGTGTTGAACCGCCCGGATTTCACCACCGCGGCCCGGCTCGCCCAGGCGGTGAACGGGGCCTTCGGCCCGAACGCCGCCCAGGCCCTGGATGCGGGGCGGGTACGGGTATGGGTGCCCCAGGATCGTGTCGGCGACCCGGTGGGGTTCCTGGCCGCCCTGGAGGCCGTTCCCGTTGAGCCGGACGCGGTGGCTCGGGTGGTGGTGGACGAGCGCACCGGCACGGTGGTCATGGGCCAGGAGGTGCGCATCCGGCCCGTGGCCATCAGCCACGGAAACCTCACGGTCCAGGTGAGGCCCTATCTCGAGGTCAGCCAGCCCGCGCCCCTTTCGGCCGGACAGACCGTGGCCCGGGAGCGGGCCGAGGTGACCGTGACGGAGGAGGAGGCCCGGGTCCTGTTGCTGGAGCCGGGCGAGAGCCTGGCCAGCCTGGTCCGGGCCCTGAACGCCCTGGGCGTGAGCCCCCGGGACCTGGTGGCCATTTTCCAGGCTCTGAAGGCGGCCGGTGCCCTTCAGGCCGAGCTGGACGTTCTGTGAGGTTGCCATGGACGGGATCGCGGGCCTGGGAGCCGCGGTGGCAGGCGTGCGGTACGCCCCCCTTCCACGGGACCTGGAGGGCGCGTGCCGAGCCCTGGAGAGGGAGTTCGCGTTGCTGGTGTTCCGCACCATGCGCAGGGCCATGGTGCCCCGATCCTCGAAGGGATCGAGCGCTTTCGCCCGGGAGACGGCCTACGGCCTGCTGGACGCCCAGTGGGCCGACCTGGCCAGCCGGGGGGAGGGGCTCGGCCTGTGGAAGGCCATGCTTCGCCAGCTCGGGGGTGCCGTAAAGGAAACCCGTGCCGGGGCCGATCAGGAACGCGGGGGAGAGCCCCACCGCACGGAGGCGGAGGATGAACCGCAGGGAGGTGCTGGAATACCTGGTGCAGGTACTGGGCGTGCGCGATCCGCACCGGCTGCGGCGCCTGGCGCGCGAGTACCTGGCGTACCAGCGGCGGCGGGCCGCGTGCTGGACCGTTCGGCCTGAGCCGCTGAGGAGGGGACTGATCAGACCATGAAGATCCGCGATCGTTATACACGGGGTGTGGCGGGCGCCCCTGTTCCCCGGACGGAGCGGAGGATCCGGGCCGCAGAAGGGCCGGAGCGCGCCGGAACCCCGCTGGACCGGGTCCAGATCTCCGAGCGGGGCCGAGAGATCCGGCGGGCCCGGGTGCTCGCCCTGACCGCCCCGGACGTCCGGGAGGATCTGGTCGAGGAGATCCTCGCCCAGATCGAACAGGGGGAGTACCGGGTTTCGGGTGCGGAGGTGGTGCCCAAGCTGATCCGGGAGCACTGGATGCTCGCCAGGGGGACGATGCCATGATCCGCAGGGCGGACTGGCCGGAACGGTTCGCGGCCGCGGCCGAGGCCCAGGCAGCGGCGTGCGAAACGCTGGCAACGCTCCTGCGGCAGGTGCGGGAGGCCCTGGCACAGGGAGACCCGTCGTCGGTGGAGCCCCTGCTGACGGGGGCTCGCGAACTCGTGGAGCGTGTACACCGCGCACCGTGTCCGGCCGTTCCAGGCCGGGTCGGTGGGGCACGGCGGGTCCGCCGGGCCGTGGAGCGGCTTCAGGATGCCCTGGAGGCGCTCCTCCGGGAGCGGGCGATCCTCTGGGCCTCGGTGAGGCACGGCCAGATGGTGACCGAGCAACTGCTCCGGGCAGCCGGGGCGGTGGAGGGCTACGGCCCCGGCCGAACGTTGGAGGCGGCCGGGCGAGCGGTGCACCGGGCATAGGGGCAGGTCATGGCCAATATCTTCTTCGGCCTGAACATCGGTCGTTCGGCGCTGCTGGCCCACCAGACGGCCCTGGACGTGACAGGCCACAACCTGGCCAACGTGAACACCGAGGGGTACTCCCGTCAGCGGGTGGATCTCGAGGCCGCGCTTCCCTCCATGACGCCCCAGGGGAGCATCGGGACCGGCGTGAACGCGGACCGGATCCAGCGGATGCACCTGGGCTACCTGGAACGGCACATCGCCCGGACGTCGTCCGGCAGGTCCTACGCCACGGTGCTGGCACGGGGCTTGGAGCAGATCGAGGCCGCTCTGGACGAGCCCTCTGACCAGGGTCTGGGAGCGGCCCTCACCGAGTTCTGGAACGCTTGGGACGCTCTGGCCGCCCGCCCGGCCGACCTTGCGCTCCGGGCCCAGGCCCTGGACCGGGCACAGAACCTGGCGCGCGTCTACAACGACAAGATCGAGAGCATTCGCTCGCTAGAAAGCCGGTTCGACGAGGCCATCGGGGACATGCTGGACGACGTGAACGCGCTGCTCGGCGAGCTGGCCGATCTGAACCACGCCGTGGCGCGGGCCGAGGCGGGCCGGTCCCCGGCCAACGACCTCCGGGACCAGCGGGACCGGGTGGTGCGGCAGATCGCGGAAAAGCTCGGCGTCGAGGTCGAGGAGGAGGGGAACTTCCTCAACGTGAAGGTCGCTGGGGGCGGCCCCTATCTGGTGTACGGAGCCCAGGCCCTGGAGATCGAGGCCGAGCGGGACGAGAGGGGCTTCCTCACCGGCTTCCACGTGGACACGGCGCCGATCACGGTGGACACCGGCGAACTCGGGGCCATGCTCGCCCTGCGGGACGATCTGGCCCCGGATCTGCGGGAGGACCTGGCCGAGTGGATGGCCACGATCACCGACCGGATCAATGCGCTCCACCGCCAGGGCACCGACCGGGAAGGCCGCGCGGGGCGGAACCTGTTCGTGTGGTCCGGGGAGGCCGAGAGCGTGGCCGTGGCCCCGAGCACGGGCATCCGGAAGGTGGAGGTCGGAGCCGCGCTGGAGACCGGTACCCACCGGCTGGAGGTCCAGGTGACCGGGTTCAAGGACGTTGCGGACCGCGCCACCCTGAGCGGGATCACGCTCTCGGTGGGCGGCGGGACCTACAACGGCCCGCAGACCGTGGGGCTCGACTACCACGCCAAGGTCACGTCCGTGGACACGGCCAACGGCCGGGTCACGCTCCGCCTCTACAGGGGGGACGAAGCGGTGGGTGAGGCCCAGACCGGATCGGCAGGGGATACGCTCACGTGGACCGTGGACGGAAGGACCTTCACGGCCGATCTGGACAGCGGGCTCGACGTGTCGTCCCTGGAGGAAGGGGACCGGACCAACGGCCAGGTGACCACCGGCACGGTGAGCCTGGACGGGGGCGCGGTCCAGGCGCTGGACGTGACCGCGAGCGGGGAGATCAAGATCGAGTTCACGGGCGGCGGCGACCAGGGGTTCACACCGGGCGGCACGGCCACCCTGTACTTCACCGGCGATCCCTTTTCCACGGCCACCTTCACGGTGTACGGCCCGGCGGCCCAGATGTCGGTGGACGCCACGGTGGCGGCCGACACGGACCGGCTGGCCGCCGGGTACGACCCGCAGGGGGGGGCGGCCGCGCCCGGCGACGGCGAGAACGCCCGCCGCATCGCGGACATCGCCCAGAGCCTCGTCTTCGAGGCGGTGGACGAGACCGCCGCGGGGTTCCTGGGACGCATCGTTCAGTCCCTGGGAAGCCGGGGGCGGGACGCCCGGGTCCTCGAGGAGAGCCAGAACACGCTGCTCCTCCAGTTGGAGGCCCAGCGCGAGAGCGTGTCCGGGGTCAACCTGGACGAGGAGATGGTCCGCCTCATCCAGTACCAGCGGGGCTTCGAGGCGGCGGCGCGTTTCCTCACCACGGTGGACGCCATGATCGAGACCCTGATCAACCGGGTGGGTCTGGTGGGCCGGTAGGAGGCTGAGCCGTGCGCGTGACCCAGAAAAGCCTGCAGGACACCTGGGTCCGGGACATCCAGCGGAGGCTGGAGAACCTGGACCGCCTGAACCGCCAGATCGGGTCCGGGCAGAAGGTGGAACGGCCTTCCGACGCCCCGGCCGGCGCGGCCCGCATCGTGCGGATCGAGGACGTGGTGGCCCGCAACGAGCAGTACCTGAAGAACATCGAGGAGGCCCTGGCGGTTCACCGTTCCACCGACACCGCCCTGGAGCAGGCCTACAACCATCTGATGCGGGCCAAGACCCTGGCGGTGGAGGCCGCCAACGCGGCCAGCGTGCCCGTGAGCGGGAGTTTCGCCGCCCTGGCCGACGAGGTGGCGGACATCCGGACGGGAATCCTCCAGATCGCGCTGACACGGCACGAGAGCGAGTACCTGTTCGGGGGCACGGCCGGCCAGGTGGCCCCCTTCCAGCAGGAAGGGGGAGCCTACCGGTATCAGGGGAACTCCGGCCGCCTGCGCGTGAACATCGGCAACGGGTTGAGCGTGGCCGTGAACCTCCCGGGCGACCTGGCGTTCCGCGAGACCGAGGCCCGCAGTTCCTCCTTCGACAACGGCCAGGTGGTCCTGTCGTCGGACGTGACGTTCACGGTCTCGGACGGATCCGAAGAGGTGGACATCACGATCTCGTCCGGCACGTACACGCTGTCCCAGATCGCCGCCTCGGTGAACCAGCGGATCGCGGAGTACGAGAACACCAACGGGAAGGACCTGAACGTGACCGCGCGCGCCAACGGGGACGGCACCTGGTCCCTGGTGATCGAGGATACCGAAGAGGGGGGCGAGATCACGGTGAGCGGGGCCGGGGACCTGGGGATCGCCTCCGGCACGAAGAACCTGTTCGGCCTGCTGGACGACCTGGAGGAGGCCCTGAGGGCCGAGGACCCGGACCAGGTGGCCGGGCTCCTGGACCGCCTCGACCGGGCTCTCAACGACCTCCTGACCCAGCGGGGCCTGGTCGGGTCCCGCACCCGCAACCTGGAACGGGCCCGGGAACGCCTGGAGGCGTTCAACCTTTCGGCCGAACGTCTTCGTGCCGATATTGAAGGGGTGGACCTGCCCGAGGCGGTCATGCGCCTGAGCGCCGAGGAGCAGGCCTACCAGACGGCCCTGGCCGCCGGGGCCCGGCTGTTCAACGTTTCCATCCTGGACTTCCTGCGGTGAGGTCCCGACGAGGAGGAGAAGCGGTGCAGATCCAGACGCGCCCGTTCGGTCCGGTGGAGATCGACGACACCCAGATCGTCACCCTGACCCGGCCCATGCCCGGGTTTCCGGACCACCACCGTTTCGTGGTGCTGCAGCCCGACCCTGAGGTGCCGTTCCAGTGGTTCCAGTCCGTGGACGGCGAGGACGTGTGTTTCCTCATCGTGGATCCCCGGTTGTTTTTCCCGGACTACCGTTTGGAAGTGAAGAAAGAGGAGTTGGCCGACCTGGAGATCGAAAGCCCTGACGAGGCTGCGGTGGCCGTGGTGGTGAGCCTGACCGGAGGCCCGGAGCAGGCCACGGCCAACCTGCTCGCTCCCATCGTGTTCAACACCCGCAAGAAGCGTGCGCGCCAGTTGATCCTCGAGGGATCGGGCTATCCCCTGCGCGCCCCGCTGTTCCCGCGCCCCGACGAGAAGAAAAAGGCCTGCCAGGCCGCCGGATAGGAACCGACGAGGGCTGCCGGCCGTTCGCCGTACTTGGCCCCAAACGGAGACGGTCCCCAGGCGGTTCCCGGCTTTCCTGCATCGGGAGGACCCCCTGGCTCGGGCGGGCGCGAACACGCGGTATGCGGCCTCGCCGCGGCAACCCGCCGCCCGGAAGCGCCCGGCGAGCACCCTCGGGGCGCGCCGACGCCGCTCACGAACACCAGGGCCGCGGCGACTGTCGGAGCCGCGCCCGCGCCTCGCAGGGAGTCCTCCCGGACCCGTGCGGA
>CAZBGL010000238.1:0-3901 GCA_964491375.1 uncultured Thermodesulfobacteriota bacterium
AGGTTTTCTCGCGCGTGTCACCCGGCTCCACCCGGGTCAGCCGGTGCCCCGAGCGGTGGTGCAGCACCGTGGCCGTGACCTTCCACTCCCCCTCACGCAGAGTGTTGGCCAGGTCCCGAAGCACTACGTAGTCGGTGGAGACCTTGGAGATTTCGTGCTCACGCTTCAGCCCCTGGCCCAGACGGCCCATGTCCGACATGTTGTTGTCGTCGGTGGGGGGGGGCAGCTCCACGTAGTACTTGACCACCGCCGGCTCGGGCCGGATGGCCTCGTATTCCTTGCCCAGCCGGGCCGCCGCCAGCACGTGCTCCACCGCGGGCCGGCGGGCGAGCACGGCCTTCTCGTAGCGGGACTCCACCGGCACCTCCACCACCAGATCGCCCAGGATCTCGGTCTGGCAGGCCAGCCGGTACCCCTTGTCCCATTCCTCGTGGGTGAGCTTGGAGGAGGGCTTGGCGCGGTAGTCGCCCTGGAGGATCTTGACCTTGCACTTGCCGCAGGTCCCGGCCCCGCCGCACGACGCATTGACGTGCACACCGGCGACCATCGCGACCCGGAGGAGGTTCTCCGCCTCGCGATAGACGTCGACGGATACCCCGTCGGGCTCGAAGCGGACCGTGTAGCGCTTTTCGGGCAAGGCAACCCCTCAAAAGAACCGGGGGAGGGGGAGCCCCCTCCCCCGGCCAAGCAAACAACCGGAAGAAACGATCAGAACAGTCCTCTGACCTTTCCGTCCTCGTCCAGGTCCACGTACCGGTACGCCGGGTCGGCCGGGAGCCCGGGCATGGTGCGCATCTCGCCCAGCAGGGGGTACAGGAACCCGGCGCCGAGGCTGGCGCGGATGTCCCGGATGGGCACCCGGAAGCCCCGGGGCCGCCCCTTCAGCGTGGGATCGTGGCTCAGGCTGAGGTGGGTCTTGGCCATGCAGATGGGCAGCTTGTCGTAGCCCAGCTCCGTGTACTGCCGGATCTTCTCCTCGGCGAGCGGCATGTAGTCCACGCCGTCGGCACCGTACATCTCCTTGGCGATGATCTCGATCTTCTGCTTGATGGACCAGTCGTCCGGATAGAGGAACTTGAACTCGCTGGGCTCGTCGCAGGCCTTGACCACCTCCTGGGCCGCGTCCTCGGCGCCGGGGCCCCCGTGCATCCAGACCTCGATCGGCACGGATGCCCGCGCGCCAGCGGCCTCGGCGCGCTTCTGGATCATCTTGATCTCCTCGTCGCGGTCGAACACGAACCGGTTGATCGTGTTCACCACGGGCACGCCGAACTTGCGCATGTTCTCAATGTGGGCCTCGAGGTTCTCGATGCCCTTTTCCAGGTACTCGTAGTGCTCCTCCTTGAGGAGCTCGGCCAGTTTCTTGGCCGGAAGCCCCGCGATCTTCTCGTAGGGCATGCCGTGCATCTTGAGGGCCCGCACCGTGCACGTGATGACCACGCAGTGGGGCCGGAACCCGCCGTACCGGCAGGTGATGTTCATGAACTTCTCGGCGCCCATGTCCGACGCGAACCCGGACTCGGTCACGACGTAGTCGCCCAGCTTCAAGGCCACCTTGTCGGCGATGATCGAGTTGTTGCCGTGGGCGATGTTGGCAAAGGGACCCGCGTGGATGAACGCCGGGTTGCCCTCCAGGGTCTGGATCAGGTTGGGCTTGAGGGCGTCCTTCAGGAGCACGGCCATGGCCCCGGCCACCTGGAGGTCCTCGGCGGTCACGGGCTTGCCGTCATAGGTGTAGCCCAGCACGATCCGGCCCAGGCGCTCGCGCAGGTCCTTGAGGCTGGTGGCCAGGGCCAGGATGGCCATCACCTCGGAGGCCACGGCGATGTCGTAGCCGCTCTCCCGCGGGATGCCGTTGAGCTTGCCCCCCAGCCCGATCACGATGTTCCGCAGGGCCCGGTCGTTCACGTCCACGACCCGGCGCCACTGGATGGTCAGGGGGTCGATGTTCAGGGGGTTCCCGTGGAGGAGCGAGGCGTCCAGGGCGGCCGCGCACAGGTTGTGGGCGATGGACACCGCGTGGATGTCGCCGGTGAAGTGGAGGTTCAAGTCCTCCATGGGCACCACCTGGGAGTACCCGCCGCCCGCAGCGCCGCCCTTGATCCCGAACACCGGACCCAGGCTCGGCTCCCGCAGGCACAGCATGGTGCGCTTGCCGATGTAGTTGAGCCCCTCGGCCAGGCCGATGGAGGTCACGGTCTTGCCCTCGCCCAGCGGGGTGGGGGTGCAGGCGGTCACGTCGATCAGCTTGGCGTCCGGCTTGTCCTTCAGGCGCTCGAGCACCTTCTGGAAATCCACCTTGGCCTTGTAGTTGCCGTAGTACTCGATCTCGTCTTCGAGCAGGCCGGCCTTTTCGGCGATCTCCCGGATGTGCTTGAGCTTGTGGTTCTGGGCGATCTCGAGGTCGGAAGGAACGTGCCTGGGCTCCAGTTTTGCCATGTCTCTCCTCCCTCACTGCGGCCCGTCTGGGCCTTCCAGGGTTGCAGGCTGCGGCACCCGGACGGATCCGCGGATTTCAGCGGCGCCGGCACCGCAAGGCGAACGTTCCCTATGCCGATCGGGGGGCTCAGACGGTTTGGGGGGACGGGCAGGGACGGGAGCTTCCGCTTCACGCGGCGGCCGATGGAACCCCTCGCCGAACCCCAAACTCGGGAACGGCCCGGCCCGAAAGGCCGGGCCAAACAACATCCGCCGGGGACTCCGTTCGCTGCGGCTGGGGACGAGCCGCCGGGCTCTGCGTGTTCCAACCGCTGTCTCCCGGCTCCCAAACCCGCGCAAGAATACCGGCCGGTTTTTTAGGGTGTCAAGGAGATTTTGCGCACACCTATTGAGAAATTCGGCACATTCGGCACCGCCTGGGAGCGGGAAAACGCCTCTTCCAGCCGGAGGGGCTCCTCATCCGCGGCCCTGTTCCGTGTATCGCCTCCAGTCCGAGAGGAACTGCTCCAGACCCAGGTCGGTCAACGGATGTGCCAGGAGAGACTGGAGAACCTTGTAAGGGATCGTGGCGATGTCCGCCCCGACCAGGGCCGCCTCCAGCACGTGCATGGGGTGGCGCACGCTGGCCACGATCACCTCGGTCTCGAAGCCGAAGTTGTTGTAGATCGTTACAATCTGCTCGATGAGCCCCATCCCCTCGTGGCCCCGATCGTCCAGGCGGCCCACGAACGGGCTCACGAACGAGGCCCCGGCCTTCGCGGCGAGCAGCGCCTGGCTGGCGCTGAACACCAGGGTCACGTTGGTGCGGATGCCCTCCTCCCTGAGCGCCCTCACGGCCTTCAGGCCCTCGGCCGTCACCGGGATCTTGATCACGATGTTTTCGTGGAGGGCTGCCAGATCCCGGGCCTCGCGCACCATGCCCTCGGCGTCCAGGGCCACCACCTCGGCGCTCACCGGACCGTCCACCGTGCGGCAGATCTCCCGGAGCACGTCCCTGTAGGGCTTGCCCTCGCGGGCGATCAGGGTGGGGTTCGTGGTCACCCCGTCCACCACCCCCAGATCCACCCCCCTGCGGATCTCGTCCAGGTTGGCCGTGTCCAGAAAGAGTTTCATCGGCGCCTCCGTTCGGGGGAACCGCTTCAGAACCGGTAGCCGGCCCCCAGGTAGATGCTGGTTTCGTCGAACAGGTGGACCTCGCCGGTGAAGAACACGTTGGGATTCACGAAATAGTCGGCTCCGCCGAACACCCCCACGAAGTCGTCCCCCCGGTAGTCGTCCACGCCGTGGTTGCCGTCGTAGCGCGTGTAGGACACCCGGGCGCCCCCGTAAGGATAGAGGTAGCCCACCCGGCCGGCCGCCCCGATCTCGCGCACCACGTACACGGCCGCGTGATAGGCCTGGTGGCGAACGGTCTTGGACCCGTCCCGGGATCGGAACACCTCGCCCTGGAGGTCCAGGACCA
>CAZBGL010000239.1:0-9322 GCA_964491375.1 uncultured Thermodesulfobacteriota bacterium
CGCCAGGGCCAGTTCGGTGCCCCCGCCCAGGGCCACGCCGTTGACGGCCGCGATGGCCGGCATGGGCAGGTTCTCCACCAGGGTGAAGGTGTTGCGGATCGTGTGGATGTACCGGCGCACCTGGTCCTCGCTCATGCCGGCCCGTTCCTTGAGGTCTGCGCCGGCGCAGAACGCCCTGTCCCCCGCGCCCGTGACGATGACGCACCGCACCTCGGGATCGAACTGGATCTCCTCCAAGGCGCCGGCCAGTTCGAGGAGCATGGGGAAGGAGAGGGCGTTCATCACCTGGGGCCGGTTGAGGGTGAGGGTGCATATGTGCCCTTCCTTCTGGACCAGCACAGTGGGTTCGCTCATCAGCCGTCCTCCTTTTGGGATGAACCGGGATACCCCTTCCGCCCGGGACCGGGGGGAAAGGGGATGGCCGCCTCTTGAAGCAGCCGGGCGTTGGCCCTGCGCGCCTGCGCGAGTCGATCGGGGTCCACGCCCGTGCCCACACCGCACGCGTGGAACAGCAAGACCAGGGACTCCAGATCCAGGTTGCCGCGCGGATCCTCCAAAGCCGGGCATCCCCCCAGACCGGCCAGCGACGCGTCGAACCGCCGGACCCCGGACGCCCAAGCGGCCCAGGCCGCGGCCAGGGCGAACCCGGAGGCATCATGGAGGTGCAGGCCCAGGTCCTCCGCAGGCATCACCGACCGCACGGCCTCCACGAGGGTCACCACGGCCTTGGGGGAGGCGTTCCCCACGGTGTCCGCCAGGGTGATCTCCTGGAACCCCATTCCCCGCAGGCGGGCGCACAGCCCGACCACACGTTCCGCAGGCGCGGGTTCGGCGGGTTCCCCCCACGCCACGGAAACGGCGACCCGGGCCCGAAGCCCGAGTTGGGCGACGCGGGCGGCCATGGCCTCCAGATCTTCCAGCACCCGTTCCACAGGCCGGCCCAGATTGGCGCGGCTGTGAGCTTGGGTCGCGCTCACCAGGCACACCACGTTACGCGCGCCGGCCGCCGCCGCCTCTTCGAGTCCCTTCGGGTTGGGCACCAGCACCCACAACCGGTGGCGGTAGGCCGAGAGCTCGGCCAACACCCGGCCGGTGCCTGCCATTTGGGGTACCCGGTCGGCCCGGACGAAGCTTCCGGCCTCGGCCTCGGGCACGCCGGCCTCGAGAACCCGCCGGAGCCACCGCGCCCGTTCCCCAGGCCCCAGTTTCCCGGGAAGGGCCTGGAGTCCGTCCCGGGCGGACACGTCCACCAGGGTCACGCGGGAGGGCGCCCTTTCGATCAGTTTACGTAAACTGGCAAACTCGGCCATAACCTGATCCCTTTCCCGAATCGCGCGGTGTATACCGTAGGCGGGCGCCCGCGTCAACGTCGTACCGGAAGGTGGGCGGCCCGTTCGTCCGGTGGCGCGGGAGGGTTCGGCCGGGAGGGGCTCGCCTTCGGGCGGCGGCGCCGCGACGCTGGTCCGGCGGGAGGTCGGCCGAACCCCACGTCCGACCTGGTGGTTCGTGTGGGCAGGGGGATCCGGAAGGTGTGCACTTGACGTAAGGTGGAAAAACCGTTTGACTCGAAAAACCGAACGGTGTTATACACCGCCGGTCCTTGTTTTCCGGAACACCGTCGGCTCGTGAGGAGGCGCTCCATGGACAGGCCGGTCCAGCTCCAGGTCGAGGACATCCACCTGAGCTTCGGCGGGGTCAATGCGCTCATGGGGGTGAGCTTCGAGGTCCGCAAGGGCGAGATCTTTTCGATCATCGGCCCCAACGGTGCCGGCAAGACGAGCATGCTGAACTGCATCAGCGGCCGGTACAAGCCCCAACGGGGGCGGATCGTGTTCGAGGGTGACGAGATCACCCACAGGCCCCCTGCCATTCGAGCCAAGATCGGCATCTCCCGCACGTTCCAGAACATCGCCCTGTTCAAGGGCATGACCGTGCTGGACAACCTGCTGATCGGGCGCCACATCCACCTCAGGAACGGGTTTCTCCGGGGGGGGATCTACCTGGGACCCTGCCAGAGGGAAGAGATCGAGCACCGCAAGGTGGTGGAGGACATCATCGACTTCCTGGAGATCGAGCACATCCGGAAGAAGGTGGTGGGGACCCTGGCGTATGGACTCCAGAAACGGGTGGAACTGGCCCGCGCGCTCGCCCTGAACCCCAAGCTCATCCTCCTGGACGAGCCCATGGCTGGGATGAACCTGGAGGAGACCGAGGACATGGTGCGCTACATCCTGGACATCAACCAGGAATGGGGCGTCACCGTGATCCTGGTCGAGCACGACATGGGCGTGGTCATGGACATCTCGGACCGGGTGGTGGTGCTGGATTTCGGCCAGAAGATCGGCGAGGGCACCCCCGAGGAGGTCCAGAAGAACCCCGACGTGATCCGCGCCTACCTGGGTGCCGAGGACGCGGTGTTCCTGGGACGCTGACAAAGGGAGGACCGGACATGGCCGAACTGGGGCTCGACACGTTCCCCAAGCTGCTCAGGCACAACGCCCGCAAGTGGGGCGACGACCGGGTCGCCATGCGGGAGAAGGAGTTCGGGATCTGGCAGCCCTACACGTGGAAGGACTACTACGAACACGTGAAGTATTTCTGCCTGGGCCTGGTGTCCATGGGCATGAAAAAGGGCGACACGGTGTCCATCATCGGGGACAACCGGCCCGAGTGGCTCTGGGCGGAACTCGCAGCCCAGTGCGCGGGTGCGATCGGGATCGGCATCTACCAGGACTCGATCCTCAAGGAGGTGTCGTACATCATCAACCACGCCGGTTCCCGGTTCGTGGTGGCGGAGGACCAGGAGCAGGTGGACAAGGTCCTGGACATGTCGGACGAGATCCCCACGGTGGAGCACATCATCTACACGGATCCCAGGGGGATGCGCAAGTACGACGACCCTCGGCTGATCTACTTTCCCGAGGTCGAGGAGAGGGGCCGGGAGTTCGAGCGCAAGAACCGGGGGCTTTTCGACCAAATGGTCGATGCGACCGACCCCGAGGACTGCGCCCAGATCTGCACCACCTCGGGAACCACCGGCAACCCCAAGCTCGCCATGCTCAGCCACCGCAACATGCTGAGCATGGCCTCGAACCTCGGAAAGGTGGATCCCAAGTACGAGACCGACGAGTTCGTGAGCTTCCTGCCGCTGCCGTGGATCGGCGAACAGATGATGAGCGTGGCGAGCGCGCTCCTCTTCGGGTTCACGGTGAACTTTCCCGAGGAGCCCGAGACCGCCACGGAAAACATCCGGGAGATCGGCCCCCACGTGATCTTCAGCCCGCCTCGGGTGTGGGAGAACCTGGCCGCCACGGTCCAGGTCAAGATCATGGACGCCTCGCCGTTCAAGCGGTGGATGTTCAACAGGTGCCTGCCCATCGGATACATGTGGGCCGACCTCAAGTTCCAGAAGAAGCAGCCCACCCTGTGGCAGAAGATCCAGTACGGGCTGGCGTACATCCTGATGTTCCGGGCCCTCAAGGACCGGCTCGGGTTCTCCAACATCCGGTCCGCCTCCACGGGCGGTGCGGCCCTCGGCCCGGACACCTTCCGGTTCTTCCACGCGCTGGGCGTGAACCTGAAGCAGATCTACGGCCAGACCGAGATCTCGGGCATTTCGTGCATCCACCGGGACGGCGACATCAAGTTCGACACGGTGGGCAAGCCCATCCCCGAGACGGAGATCCGGATCCACAATCCGGACCCCAAGGGCATCGGCGAGGTCATCTCCCGCAGCCCCGCGCTGTTCATGGGGTACTACAAGAACGAGGAGGCCACCCGCGAGACGATCGTCGACGGATGGCTCTACTCCGGTGACGCCGGGTACTTCGACGAGGACGGGCACCTGGTCATCATCGACCGGATGAAGGACATCATGACCCTGAAGACGGGCGAGCGCTTCAGTCCGCAGTTCATCGAGAACAAGCTGAAGTTCAGCCCGTACATCAAGGAAGCGGTGTGCATCGGGCACGAGCGCGACTACATCATCGCGATCATCTGCATTGACTACGGGATCGTGGGCAAGTGGGCCGAGGACCGGCGGATCAACTACACCACCTACACCGACTTGGCCTCCAAGCCCGAGGTGTACGACTTCATCGAGCAGGAGGTGCGCAAGGTCAACGAGACCCTCACCGAGCACCAGCGGATCCGCAAGTTCGTGCTCTTGTACAAAGAGCTGGATGCGGACGACGACGAGCTCACCCGTACCCGCAAGGTGCGGCGCCGTTTCATCGACCAGAAGTACGCGGACATCATCGAGGGGATCTACGCGGGCAAGCCGGAGATCCACATCGACACCGTGATCCGCTACCAGGACGGCAAGACGTCTCACCTCAAGACGGTGCTCAAGGTGCGCACCCTGTTCGGGGAGGACGAAGGGGGCCCGGAGGGCGAGCGAAAGCAGGCCAGGGCCTAGAGGCGGAGCCAAAGGCAACGAACCCAGGGTGCCGGCAAGAGGGCCGGCGCCGAGGACGGAGCGGAGAGGCCATGGAGTTCTACCTACAGCTCATCGTGAGCGGTCTGGTTCTGGGGTCCATCTACGCCTTGGTGGCCCTCGGGTTCGCGATCATCTACAAGTCCACCAGTGTCGTGAACTTCGCCCAGGGCGAGTTCCTGATGATCGGTGCGTACTTCTGTCTGTCGCTCGTGGTGGACTACCGGATCCCGTGGTTCTGGGCGTTCCTCCTGACGATCCTGTTCGCCATTGTGCTTGCGCTCCTGGTGGAGCGCCTGATTCTGCGACCCATGATCGGCGAGCCCGTGATCTCGATCATCATGGTCACCATCGGGCTCTCCTCGGTGCTCCGGAGCATCGTGACCGCGGTGTGGGGCACCCAGATCCGGACCTACGATCCACCGCTGTTCCCGGACGCCCCGCTGGACGTGGCCGGCATGCCCGTGAGCCAGGTCTACCTGTGGAGCTTCGGGCTGTCCATCGTGCTTCTGATCCTGTTCGGGCTGTTCTTCAAATATTCCAAGGCCGGGATCGCCATGAGGGCCACGGCGTTCTCGAACCAGGTGGCCCTGTCCATGGGGATCAGCGTGAAACGGATCTTCGCGCTGGCCTGGTGCATCGCCTCGGTGGTGTCGGCCATCGGCGGCATCCTCATCGGCAACATCAACGGCATCAACATCGCGCTCAGCCATTTCGGGCTCAAGGTGTTCCCGGCCGTGATCCTGGGGGGGCTCGACTCGGTGCTGGGCGCTGCGCTGGGGGGCATTATCATCGGCGTGCTCGAGAACATCTCCGACGGCATCCTGAAGTCCTGGCTGGGGCTTCAGGGCATCAAGGAGGTGGCGCCGTTTGTGTTCCTGGTGATCATCCTGATGATCCGGCCCTACGGGCTGTTCGGCACGGAGGAGATCGAGCGCGTATAGCGCTCGGGGAAGCGTCGTGGAGTTCGGGAAGGAGCGGAGTCGGGAATGAGCGTCAACCACTGCGGGGATTTCAAACAGACCTACAAGGACGACATGCGCGTGCTCCAGACCCGGTTCATCCGGTTCTGGGTGTACGGTTTCGTGGTCTTCCTGTACATCTTCCCCTTGATCGCGTCCACCTACCTGGTGAGCCTCACCAACGTCATCGCCATCGCAGTGATCGGTGCCCTGGGGATCAACATCGTCACCGGGTTCACGGGACAGATCTCCCTGGGGCAGGGCGCGTTCCTGGGGGTGGGGGCGTTCGCGTGCTCGTACTTCATGCGGGAGTGGAACGTGCCCTTCTGGTTCGCCATGCCCATGGCCGGCCTGGTCACGGCGGCTGTGGGCATGGTGTTCGGCATCCCGAGCCTCCGGCTCAAGGGCCTGTACCTGGCCATCGCCACCCTGGCCGCCCAGTTCATCCTGGAGTACCTCTTCCTCCACCTGGACTTCATCACGGGGGGCAGCAACGGCGTCTTCTTCCCCTCCCCCGAGATCGGCGGTTTCGCATTTGACACGGACCAGCGGATCTACTACGTGATCATCACGGTCACGATCCTAGCGGTGCTCTACACCACGAACCTGTTCCGGTCCAAGGACGGCCGGGCCTTCGTGGCCGTGCGGGATCACTACCTCTCCGCCGAGATCATGGGGATCAACCTGTTCAAGTACCGGCTGCTTTCCTTTGCCATCAGCTCGTTCTTCGTGGGCATCGCCGGGAGCCTGTGGGGGGCCTACACCCAGTACATCACGCCCGAGCACTTCACCATCCACGAGTCCATCAACTACCTGGCCATGATCATCATCGGGGGCCTGGGAAGCGTATTGGGCTCGATCTACGGCGCCATCTTCATGACCCTTCTTCCCCAGATGCTCACCGTGAGCACGTCGGTGTTGGCCAACGTGTTCCCCGGCGCTGGAGACCTGATCATGAGCGTCAAGGAGGGGATCTTCGGCCTCATCGTGATCCTGTTCCTGATCTTCGAACCCGACGGTCTGGCCCACCGGTGGAAGCTGATCAAGGCCTACTGGAAGCTCTATCCGTTCAGCTACTGAAGACGTGTGGCGGAAAGGAGGTGAAAGCGGCGAACAGGTACGAATCGGCACGTCCAGACCGCTGGAGGGAGGGTTTTTGGTTTCGGTTCGAGGTTCGTTGAGCCACCCATCCCAAGCAGGAGGAAGAGCATGAAACGGTGGATCCTCGCAATGGCAGCTGTGGCGGGGCTGGTGGCTGGAAGCTCGGCGTTTGCGGCCGACGAGATCGTCATCGGCCAACTCGCCGTCCTGACCGGCCCGACCTCGGCGGTGGGCAAACCCTACGCCGACGGGGTGCAGGCCTATGCCGACTGGATCAACGCCCACGGCGGGATCAACGGCAAGAAGGTGCGTCTGCTCCGGTCCGACTACGGATACAAGATCCCCGAGGCCCTGAACCTGTACAAGAAGTTCAAGACCGTGGACCGGGTGCTGGCCATTCAGGGGTGGGGCACGGGCGACACCGAGGCCCTGACCAAGATGGTGGCCAAGGACAAGATTCCCTATTTCTCGGCATCCTATTCGGCCCACCTGACCGACCCCAAGAAGTCCCCTTACAACTTCTTCATCGCGGCCGACTACACGACCCAGCTCCGGGCGGGCCTCAAGTACATCATGGACAACTGGAAGGAAAAGCGTAAGCCCAAGCTCGCCTTCATCTATCCCGACCACCCCTACGGCAAGGCCCCCATCCCGGGCGGCAAGAAATACGCCGAGGAGCTGGGGTTCGAGATCGTGGGCGAGGAGAACGTGGGCCTGCGGGCCATCGAGGCCACGACCCAGCTCCTGAACCTCAAGAAGAACGAACCCGACTTCGCCTGGATCGGCGGCACCACGCCCTCCACGGCCGTGATCCTGAAGGACGCCAAGAAGCTGGGCATGAAGACCAAGTTCCTGATCAACATCTGGGGCAACGACGAGAACCTGATCAAGCTGGCCGGCGACGCGGCCAACGGCGCGCTGGGCCTCCAGGCCGCGGCGGTGTACGGCGACGACGTGCCCGGCATGAAGACGATCCTGGAGGTCACCAAGGGCGAGCACCAGATGACCCACTTCATCCGGGGCTGGGTGTCCATGATGGTGATGTGCGAGGGCCTGAAGCGCGCGGACGACGCGGGCGACCTCACGGGCCCGGGCCTGAAGAAGGCGCTGGAGACCCTCCGGGACTTCGACACGGGTGGCCTCACCGCGCCCATCACCTACACCAGCACGGACCACCGGCCCAACATGTCGGCCAAGATCTACGAGTACCAGAACGGCAAGATGGTCTACAAAGCCACGGTGACCCTGCCCCGGCGGGACGACTGGCTGGGCTTCTGATCGAGGGTAGGCGGGGAGACCCTTCGGGGCCTCCCCCCTTTTCCCGGGGGCCGACTCGGTGGGGCCGGCCCCCGGGAAAAGGCTGCGCTGCGGAGGAAACGAACATGCTCAAAGTGAACAACATCGAGGTGGTGTACAACGACGTGATCCTCGTGCTCAAAGGGCTGAGCCTGGAGTGCGAGGAAGGCAAGATCACCACGCTGCTGGGCGCCAACGGCGCGGGCAAGTCCACGACCCTGAAGGCGATCTCGGGGCTTCTCAAAAGCGAGGAAGGGGAGGTCACCGAGGGCACGATCGAGTTCATGGGCGAGAAGATCAACGGCATGGAGCCCGAGAAGATCGTGCGCATGGGGATCTTCCAGGTCATGGAGGGCCGGCGGGTGTTCGAAGACCTGACCACCCACGAGAACCTCCTGTGCGGTGCCCACACTCGCAAGGACAAGGCCGGCATCCGACGGGACCTCGACCTGGTCTACGACTATTTCCCCCGGCTCAAGGAGCGGCGGAACATGCTGGCCGGGTACCTGTCGGGCGGCGAGCAGCAGATGCTGGCCATCGGGCGGGCCCTCATGGCGCGGCCGCGGCTGATGCTCTTGGACGAGCCCAGCCTGGGCCTGGCCCCGCTGCTCGTGAAGGAGATTTTCGAGATCATCCAGAAGATCAACATCGAGGAGAAGACGACCATCCTGCTCGTGGAGCAGAACGCCAATCTGGCGCTCCAGGTGGCCAGCTACGGCTACATCATGGAGAACGGCAAGGTGGTGCTGGACGGGCCCAGCGACAAGCTCCGGGAGAACGAAGACGTCAAGGAGTTCTACCTGGGCATCGGCGAGGGAGGCAAGCGCCGCTCTTTCAAGAACGCCAAGCACTACAAACGCCGAAAGCGGTGGCTGTCGTAGAGAGGGCTGGAACGCCGGAAGGACCTGGACCGCGCTGGCTATTTCCTTTCGCCACTCGTTGCTTGTAACCACTGCAAGGGAGGACGCCCCCCCATGGACCGAACGACCGGGTTCCTGAACGAGGTGCTGGAAACCAAGAGCTGGGAGGAGCAACAAGCCGAACTGTCCCGGAGACTCCGGGAACTGGTGAGCCACGCCTACGCGAACGCCCCTTACGTGCGCAGGGTGTTCGACGAGGCCGGGGTCCAACCCGGCGACATCCGGGGCGTGGAGGACCTGCCGAGGCTGCCGGTACTTCCCAAGGCCAAGCTCGTGGAGATCCAGGCCCAGGATCCGCCGTTCGGGGGCCTCCTGGCCGTGCCGCTGGCAGAGGTCCAGCGGGTGTTCCGCTCGCCCGGGCCGATCTACGACCCCCAGGGGCCTGGCGAGGGATGGGGTTGGGAGGAGGCGCTCTTTGCTGCCGGGTTCCGCAAGGGTGACGTCTCCATCAACACCTTCAGCTACCACATGACCCCGGCGGGCATGATGTTCGACGACGCGCTCCGGAACCTGGGTTGTCCGGTGGTGCCCACCGGCGTGGGCGAACGGGAGACCCAGGTGGAGATCATGCAGCGCGCGGGGGTACGGGGATTCGTGGGCATGGCGTC
>CAZBGL010000240.1:0-3894 GCA_964491375.1 uncultured Thermodesulfobacteriota bacterium
GTGCCGAACCCGGAGGGCGGAGAGGAGCACCTGGTCCACGGTGCCCACGACGATGCCGCCCGCCAGGAACCGCTTGGGGTTTTCAGCCGCCCAACCGCGGAAGCGGAAACGTTCGGCGTCGTCGTCGGGCCACAGGACCTCGAACCCCGGAAGGGCCGCGCCCTCGACGCCGTCCACCGAGACGTATCCGGGAACGGCGAGCACGACCGGAGGGGCTCCGGGGCCAAAGGCCGCACGGACCATGTGTTGGAGCCGGCCGTAGATCTGGGTGGCTGCCGCGCGGGTGGGCAGAGCGAAGTACATCCCGGTCACCTCGCCCGCTTCGAACAGGCGCAGGAACCGGGCGAACGCCGCCTCGGTCTTGCCCGATCCGGTCTCGGCCTCGATGATCAGGAGCGATCCCCCGGGAGTGGCCGGTAGATTCCATACGAACTCCTGCGCCGGGCGGGGCGGGAAGCCGAAGAGGGACTCGAAGGTTCCGGCCGACCGTTGCGCCTGCCCCCCGTGCAGACCGATCTCCCGCACCGCCTCTCGGGCCGTCCGGCAAAGGGCCTCCACCGGCGGCGGATGACCGTTGTCGTGGGGGAAGAACCGCTCGTCCGAAGCGATCCAGTCGGCCAGGGTGACGAGGCCGTTGAATGCGTGCTGGAACCGGGCCGTGGCGGGCAGGGGCGGGGCGGGCCGCGCCTGGGGAAACGCCTCCCACAACGCTTCGACCACGGCGCGGATCGCGGCGAACGGATCCCCGAAGGGGCCTTCCGACCATTCCCGGACGATCGCGGGGCGTTGGGGGCGCACGGGTCGGCCGTGATGGCAGAAGGTCGCGAGCAGAAGGCCATCGAGCGCCTCCCCGTCGCCCCCGCACCACTCCAGGAGTTCCATGGCGCGTACCGCTTCTGCAAAGCGGGCCTGGAGGGTGCGCGGTGTGCCCGGGTGGAAGAGAGCCAAGAGGGGTTCCACGTGGCCGCCCTGGGGGCGCCGGCCGCGGATGCGTTCCTGGAACCCGGGATTCGTCTTGCCGGCGTCGTGCAACCCGGCCACCACGCACAGGCGTGCGCGCCTTCCGGGGCAGAGGTCCGGGACGCCGCCGAGACGGGCCAGGGCCCGGCGCAGCGGAGAGATCTCAAGGAGGGCCCGTACCACGGCCGCCACCGCCAGGCTGTGGCCCCGGAGGGAGTGGAAAGAATCGATCCGTCCGTTGTCGTGTGCCCGGGCTTTCGCCCACACGTTGCGATCCGCAACGTTCATGGATCCCCCCTTGTGCCTCCTCCCCCCGGATCACGGGCACATCGTATCCGCTATCCCGGTCAGATCCTGTCCGTCGAACGGCAGGGTTGCGACGGAGGGCCCGGGGTCCCAGGCCGTGGAACCGGCAGACGGCGCGACAGACCGGGCGCGGACGCCGGAATGCTCACCCGGACCCCTCGGTCGGACGCGCGTACCGCTCGGCCAAGGCCCTGACCTGGGCGGCCACGTGGGCGCGCAGGCCAGGGGGGCCGAGCACCTCCGCCCAAGGGCCGAAGCGGAGCACGGCGTGGGTGATCTCGTGGGGGCCCCGCACGGGCACCCGGATGACGGCGCGGGCGTCGGCTTGCTCGAGCACCTGCTGGTCGGGATGGAGCGGCCGGTGGAGAACGTACCGAGCGGCCCACCCGGTGAACCGCACGACGGCGTGCCCGGCCGGGCCCAGGAACACCCCCAGGCTCTTGGCGAACACCCGGTCCGGGTCGAATCCCGGGGGCATCCGGTATTCCTCGTCCAGGGGTTCCACGTGGAGGATGCGCTCGGCGTGGAACAGGCGCACCTCGTTTCGCAGGTGGCAGTAGGCCAGCAGGTACACGTCGGCGTTGTGGTGGCGGAGCACGTAGGGGTCCACCACCCGGTCGCGGACCTCCCCTTCCAGGTTCTGGTAGCGGATGCGCACGCGGCAGCGATCTGCGGCCTGTTCGGCCAGCACCCGCAGGACGTGGGGGAGGCCGGCTGGCGAGGGGCCCGGGGCCCGGTGGGACCAGGCGGCGGACACCCGCCCCAGGTAGTTGCGGACGGGTTCGGGCAGGGCCCTCAGGACCTTGCGGAGCGCCGACTCCAGGGGCTCGTGGAGGGCCGCGTTGTGGAACACCGAGGCGGTGAACGCGGCCTGGTGCAGGGCCAGGGCCTCGTGGAGGTCCAGGGGGATCTGGGGGAGGGAACGGCTATGGAGCAGCCGGTAGCGGACTTCGCGGCCGTCGCGCACCCGTTCGACGGGAAAGCCGGCGGCCTCGATGTCCTCCAGGTCGCGGCGCACCGTGCGGGCCGACACCCCGGCGGCCCGGGCCAGTTCGGCCGCGGTGCGGCCCCGGCGCGAGGCCGTCAGTTCCTGGAGGACGATCCACTGGCGGGTGAGCTGTCGCGAGGGCATGCCCCCCCTCCGGGTCAGCCGGTCCGAACGATCCGGTCTTTTCCTTTATCGGATCCGCCCGGCCGGGGCAAGCCGAAAGGAGGGGACGTTGGCCGGGCCCGCCTAGTCGTGCCCCATCTCCTGGACGAGCTCGGTGAGCACGCCCCCCGACGCCTTGGGGTGGACGAAGGCGATGCGGGTGTTGTGGGCCCCCTTGCGGGGCTCCGGGTCCACCATGCGCACCCCCTGGGCCTTGAGCCGCTCCACCTCGGCGGCCACGTCGTCCACCTCGTAGGCGATGTGGTGGAACCCGGGCCCGTTCTTTTCGAGGAACTTGGCCACCGGCGAGTCCGGGCTGGTGGGCTGGACCAGCTCGATCCGCACCTCGCCGATGGGCAGGAAGGCCACCTTGACCTTCTGGTCCGGGACCTCCTCGATCCCGCCCAGTTGGAGTCCCAGCGCCTCGGTGTAGAACCGGGCCGCCTCGTCGATGTCCCGCACCGCGATGCCGATGTGGTTGATCTTTCTGGGCATGGGGTCTCCTCCCTCCCGGCGGGTCAGCCGCCGAGCCGTTCCCGCACGAACCGGACGACGTCCTCGGTGTTGGTGCCCGGCAGGAAGATCTCGGCGAATCCCTCCCCCTTGAGCTTCGGGATGTCCTCCACCGGGATGATCCCCCCGCCGAACAGGAGCACGTCGCCCTTGCCCCTTTCCTTCAGTCCCCGGGCCACCTTGGGGAACAGGACCATGTGGGCGCCCGAAAGGCACGAGAGCCCCACCACGTCCACGTCCTCCTGGATCGCGGCGGCCACGATCTTTTCGGGGGTCTGGCGGATGCCGGTGTAGATGACCTCCATGCCGGCGTCCCGGAGCGCCCGGGCCACCACCTTGGCGCCCCGGTCGTGGCCGTCCAGGCCCGGTTTCGCGATGAGAACGCGGATCCTCTTGTTCGCCATGAGCCAACCCTCCCGGGTAGGTGTCGTTCCAGCGTCCTGACCTGGCCCCTACGTGCTCTCGGAGTACTCCCCGTACACGTCCCTGAGCACGTCGGTGATCTCGCCCAGGGTGGCGTAGGTCTTGACCGCGTCGAAGATGGGGGGCATGACGTTGGCCCCCTCCACGGCCGCCCGGCGCAGGGCCCCCAGGGCGCGGTCCACGGCGGCCTGGTCCCGCTCGGCCCGCACCCGGGCCAGTTTCTGGCGCTGGTAGGCCTCCACTTCGGGATCCACCCGCAGGATGTTCTTGGGCAGTTCCTCTTCGATCTGGAACCGGTTCACCCCCACCACCACCTGGTCGCCGCTTTCCACGGCCTTCTGGTAGGCGTAGGCCGCGTCCGCGATCTCCTTCTGGATGTACCCGGTCTCGATGGCCTTGATCACGCCGCCCATGTCGTCGATCTTGTCCAGGTACTCCTGGGCGCGCCGCTCGATCTCGTCGGTGAGGGCCTCCACCGCGTAGGACCCGGCCAGGGGGTCCACGGTGTCGGCCACGCCCGACTCGTAGGCGATGATCTGCTG
>CAZBGL010000241.1:0-6108 GCA_964491375.1 uncultured Thermodesulfobacteriota bacterium
ACGGATCGAACGGGCCGCTCCCACCCGGCCCGGGGGCTCGGGTCCGCGCACGCGGCCGGAAGGCCGGACACGGTCGCCTCCCGAGCCCGCCAACCGCCCACGCGAGCGGCACACCGACGACCGAGCGGCGGCATCGAGGCCGTGGCCGCAAGCGGAGGCGAGCCCCCGGGCGGCCTCCTACAGCCGTGCCCGAACCCGGAGGGCGCGGCGACGCAGAGGCCGGTCACCGCCCCCGGTCGTCGTGCTCCTCGTCTTCCGCGAGGGCCGCCCCGAGGCGCTCCAGGGTCTCGTTCAGGTCCCACCATCCGTTCTTGAACGTGGCGTAATCCGGCGCCCCGGTCATGGCCGAGGCGTAACGGATCGAGTTCGTGTAGAAGAGCCACGAGCGAAGCCACAGGTGTTCCAGGGGCTCATCGAACGGGTTGGCCGGATCGGCCAGGCCCCGCCGCCAGGCCTCCTGCACGAGGCGCGTGGCCGTACGGACCATGGCGTTGGTGTTCCGGATCGTGCGGTCGAGCTTGGCGAAATGGGCCCCGATCCACTGGCGGTTGTGACAGGCGTTGCACACCCGGGCCATCAGCTCCCGCCGGCGCTCCCGTTCCCGGGGGCCGATCAGGCCCTGCTCGGCCGGTTCCCCCTCGAACGTTACGGGCAAGGGCTGCCCGTCGGGATTCCGCAACTCGTACGTGGCCCCTGACCCGGGCTGGGGATGGGCGTAGGGCAGCCCGAAAATGCGCACCCACAGCCGGGCACCGAAGTCGTGGCTCCGCTCGGCGATCACCTGGCCCTGGTCGTCCGCGAGCAGGCTCACGTGGCACACCGCGCAGGTGGGTGCCGTGAAGTCCCGCCCCACCACCCAGGGGACGGCCTCCCACTCGAACTCGTGCGCCCTCACCTCGTACAGGTTTCCGTGCTTGGAGTCCCGGAACACGTTCCACGCGGGCACGTCCGGCTCCAGATGGCACTGGGAGCAGGTGTGGGGATCGCGGGCGTCGCGGATGGAGAAGGCGTGCCGGGCATGGCACGAAGTGCACGCGCCCCGGGACCCGTCCGGATTGATCCGGCCCACGCCCTGGTTGGGCCACCCCCTGAGGTTCGGGACCTCCAGTTCCCCCAAGGCGGTGCGCACCTTGACGGAGCCCTCCACCGTTACCCGTGTGCCGTGGCACCCGTAGCAGGTCTCCCAGCGGTTGGTGGCATCGGAGGGCACGCGCACGAGATGGCCCCCCTCCCACTCCCGGCTGCCCGCTACCGTGTCCACCAACAGGGCGTACACGGGGTTCCGCGCCAAGTTTTCATGGGCGAACGCCTTCTTGCCCCGCCCGTACTGCTCCGCCTCCAGCGGATGGCACGTGGAGCAGTCCCGGGGAGTCACCACCACGTGGATCCGGAATCCCATATGGTCGAAGGCGTCCGGGTGGGCGTCGGGAGCCTGGCCGTGGCACTCGAAGCACCCCACGACCTTCCCCCCGAACCCGGCGGGCACGTCCCCCCGGGAGAAGCGGTGTTCCTGCTCCGGGCGGGCCAGGGCCTTCTCCGGGGGGGTCCATGCATGGCGGCTCCGGAGCCAGTCGTACACGATGCCGGGCGTGTACATCCGGTGGCACTCCACGCAGGCCCGGGTCTCCTCGCCCATGTCCTGGGGCAGGTCCGCTCCCGCTGCCCCACCCGGCGACGCCGCCACCCAGACGACCGCCAGCGCCCACACCCATCCGGCACACCTGCGACCGCCCCTCCGGCTCTGGCCCATGGCCCGCATCTCTGGCTCCGGTCACTTCGGGCAGAACGAGCATTCCACCCCCTCCCGCGGAAGAGCCGGGGTGAGGGGGGCCGCCGCCTGAAAGATCGATAGGAGCTCCGGGGGAATGCACGTGCAGGGTCCCCGTCGCGGCACCCCCATGGGGACCCGCCGGCTCCCTTGCAACGGCGTGCGGTCAGGGCAAAGTATAGGCGTACCGGTAAGGGGTGCAAACAGGAGACCCGATGTCCCACGACGAGAGGTTCCGGCCCGCGGGAGGGGTGCCCGGGCGAGTGTTCGTGCCCCGCGCCTGCGGGGGCCGGAAACACGCCTGTCCGGACTGCTACGTGTGCCAGTGGTGCTCTGACAGCCGGTGCACCGCGTGCCGGCGGGGGGCCGTGCCCCGATGCGTTCCGGACGATGCCGGTCAGGCCACGAACAGGTAGTCCACGCCTTCGCGGTAGCCTGCGAGTTCCCCCCGGATCCGGTTCCGGGCCCGTGGCGCGCCGAAGCAGAACAGCCCCAGCCCCTCCCACCGGGGCGAGCCGTTTCCCGGCCTCCAGGGGACTCCTTCCGCGTCCACCCCCCGTGCCCGGAGCACGTCCACCCACAGGGCGAGGCTGCGCCCCCGCCCGAACACCCGGACGTGCCGTTGGGCCCTCAGGGCCAGTTCGGCGGACAGGTGGCGGGCCTTCACCGCCCGGAACGCCTCCGGGGCGGTGCGGGCCGAGGTGCGGGTCTCCCGGGCCCGGTGCTCCCTCCACAGGTAGAGCACGGCGGGCACTTTTCCCACCCGCAGGCCCATCCGGTGCCAGCGCAGGAGCAAATCCAGATCTTCCGGGCCCGGGCCCTCCCACCACCCCCCGCCTTCCACCAGGACCCGGGTCCGCACCAGGAGGGTCGCGTGGGCGACCGTGCACTCCACGTAACGCTCGCGGGCGATGTCGTCCGGGGTGACCAGACCGTTCTGCCACGCGACGTACCGCCGCATCGCGGGCGAAACCGCCTCGTGGGGGAACAGGCGCACCCGGCTTCCCACGGCGTGCCACTCGGGATGGCGTTCCAGGGCCTCTACCAGCGCGGCCAGCCGCCCCGGCGCGCACAGGTCGTCCGCGTCCATGCGCGCCACGAACGGCGCCGAAACCTCCCGAAGGCCCCGGTTGAGGGCCGCGGCCACGCCCCGGGGAGGCGTCCGGACAAGGTGGAGCCGATGGTCCCCCCGGGCGGCCTCCACAAGGGCCCGGGCGCTCGGATCGTCGCTTCCGTCGTCCACGGCCACCAGGCGCCAGTCCCGGAAGCGCTGCCGCGCCAGGCTCCTCCACGCCGCACCCACCCACTGCGAGGCGTTCCGGACCGGCATCAGCACGTCCACTACGGACACGGCTTGCATCCCTCCGGAACGGTGCTACCTTGGGGGCTCATCGAGAAATTCCCCAGGGGGAGCAAAGGGAAATGCCATCCGTGATCCTGCACGTGGAGGACGAATCGGGCCTTACCCGCCTGGTTGAGGTCGTGTTCCGCCGCCTGGGGTTCGACGGAAGGGTCGAGAACGCCCCCACCCTGGCCGAGGCGTGGGATACGCTTCAGCGCATGGTGGCCGAGGGCACGCCCCCCTCGCTGATCCTGACCGACCTGGGCCTGCCCGACGGTTCCGGGCTCGATTTCATCCGGCGGGTGCGTGCGGACCCGGCGGTGCGGACGATCCCGGTGGTGGTGCTCTCGGGCGACGCCACACCCGACCACGTGAGCCAGACCTATGCGGTGGGGGCCAACGCGTTCGTGCCCAAGATCCCCCCCGACGGCGACATCGTGGGCGCGGTGGAATCCCTGTACGCGTGCTGGATGAAGGCCGTGTTCCTTCCGGAGCACCCGCCCGTGGACCCGGCACGCCGCCTCCTGGGCCGGGCCGTGGCGTTCGAGTCCCGGCGCGCCCGCGTGTACGGAGAACTGGCCCGTCGCTTCCGACGAGTACCTGCCGTGCTCCAACTCTGGCTGGACATGGCCCTGGCCGAGGGCAACCACGCCAACCTGCTCGCGTTTTTCGAAGGGATGGTCCGATCCTCCGACACGACCCCGGCCGAGCTGGCCTCCTTGGAAGGACATCTGGCCCGGGCGGAGGAGTGCCTGGCCCGGGTGGAGCGGCGACTGGACGACATCCCCCGGCCCGACCTGGACACGGCCCTGGGGTGGGCGCTGGAACTGGAGGGATCTCCCGGCGAGGAACTGGTCCTCTCCGGCCTGCGCATCCTGGCGGTCCGCTCCCCGGACGCCGTGGAGATCCTTGTGGACAGCATTGCCCGGCATGCGGCCCGGTTCCTGTCGGCGGTCCGCACCCTCACCTCCAGGCCGGAGCTGCTCCGGCAGGCCGACGCTCTGGAGGCCCATTTCCGGAACATCCGGGACCGGTGGCGCTCCGGGGCCCCCGGCGCCTCCCGCCCCGTCCACTGAGACGCCTCAGGAGATGTCCGCCGACTCCACCAGGAGCGAGGGTGCCCCCACCCCGTCGTGGAACCACAGGTCCGAACCCACGGCCGCCACGCCACTCAGCAGGTCGAGCAGGTTCCCGGCCAGGGCCGCGCCGGTGACCGGGTGGGCGACCTCACCGCCCCGGATCCACAGTCCGGAGCACCCCACGGAGAAGTCCCCGGAGATGGGGTCCACCGTGTGGAGTCCCAGAACCTCTCTCACCCAGAGCCCCTGCCAGGCTTTCCGGCACAGGTCCCGGGCGGTCCCGTCCGGACCGGCCTGGACGTACAGGTTCGTCACGTCCGGTCCCGGCGGGGCCGCCGGGCCTGCGGCCGCGTTGCCCGTGCTCCGGGCCCCGGCCCGGACGGCGGTGGCCCGGTCGTAGAGCAGGGCCTCCAGCACGCCCCGGCCGATCACGCGGGTACGGGTACGGGGAACGCCCTCGTCGTCCACGGGCTGGGTGTCGGTGCCGCCCGGCAGCACCCCGTCGTCCCACACGGTGAGCCGGTCCGAGGCCACGGCCTGGCCCAAGCGTCCCTGGAACAGGCTCGTGCCCTTCAGGTGGGACTCCCCGAGGAACGAGGGCGCGAGCACCTGCAGGATCTCGGCCGCCACCCGGGCGTCGAGCACCACCGGGAACCGGCCGTGCCGGCACCCTTCCGCGCCCAGCAGCTCAACGGCCCGCCCCACCGCCTCCCGGGCCAGGCACTCCGGATCCAGTTCGCTCCACCGTCGGCGTTCCACCGAGGCCCACCCGGTCTCCGAGGCCCGGCCCTGGGCAGCAGCCACCTCCAGGGAGGCGCCGAACCGGGTCTCGGCCCAGGCCACGGACTGGCCCCGGTGGTTCCGGATCTCCCGGAACACCTCCGCGGCCTCGGCCGAGGGTTTCCGCACGGCGCGCACCCTGGGATCCAGGGAGCGTGCGGCCTCCTCCAGGACGCGCACGAACGCCTCCAGGTGGTCCGAGCGGATCCCGGCGGCCTGGGGGTCGCGGATGTGGAGAGCGTCCTCCGAGGCGGCCCCCGGGCCCACGTCCCCCTCCAGGTCGGCGCCGGGCACGGGGTCTTGAGCCCGTGCGGAAGCAACCGCCCGGGCCACGATCTCGCCGGGGTCGGTATCCCGGGTCAAGGGGGCCGAGGCAAACCCCACCCGGCCGCCCCCCAGGTCGATCCGGAAAGCGATGTACGCGCTTCTCCACTGTTCCGTGGTGGCCGCGCGCCCTTCCCGGCCCTCCACGCGCCTCCCGTGTTCTCGCCACACCGAGGCCTGCCACGGTCGCCCCTGGGCGATGCGGGCCAGGCCTTCCCACGGAACGGAGGGCTCCCGACCGCTCACGGCCCCACCTCCCGCATCACCGCGGTCTCGTCGCACTCCGGAAACTTCACGCAGTTCAGGCAGTCCTGCCACACCTTGTGGGGGAGTTCCGATTTCTCCACCTCGTGGAATCCCATCCTGGAGAAGAACTCCGGAACGTAGGTCAGCGCGAACACCCTCCGCAGCCCCAGTTCACGGGCCTCCGCGAGACACGCGTCCACGAGGAGCCGGCCGATGCCACGGCCCTGGAGCTCCCTGCGCACCGCAAGGGACCGCACCTCTCCCAGGTCGATCCAGCACACGTGCAGGGCGGCGAGCCCCACGATCTCGCCCCCGCTGCGGGCCACCACGAAATCCCGGATGTTCTCGTACAGGTCCAGCCGGGAACGCGCCAGGAGGATCCCCTCCCGGGCGAACTCGTCCAGGATGCCCTTCATGGCCTCCACGTCCCCCAGCCGGGCCCGTTCCACCGCCACGGGGCTCATGGGCTGGACCGCTCCACCAGTTCCCGGGCGTGGCGCCGGGAGGTCTCGGTGACGTGCCGGCCCCCCATCATCCGGGCCAGTTCCTCCACCCGGTCGGACTCCTCC
>CAZBGL010000242.1:0-3859 GCA_964491375.1 uncultured Thermodesulfobacteriota bacterium
CCGTGGGCATCGGGCTGGCCATCGGGCACGGGCTGGACCGCTGGACCGGATCCCACGGCCTGTGGAAGGCCGTGTTCATTCCCCTCGGGGCCCTGTCCGGGATGTGGACCGTGTACCGGATCGTCATGGACACCCTGGAAAAGCCCAAAGGGCAAAAGCGGTGAGCCGTGGCCCGGCCCGGCCGCTGAACACGGACCGGCTCGTGTGGGCGTCCGTGGCCGCCGTGGCCGGCGCGGCCGCGGCCGCGGCCGCCTGGGGGAATGCGCCCGGTATGGCGGGGTTGATGCTGGGCGGAGCCGGCGGGCTCGGGGCGCTGGTCCTGCAGGTCCGGGCCGCCCGCCGCGTTGCGGCTCCCCCCCGGAACGCCCAGGCCCGGGCGATCCGGGGCGCGCTCCTCCGGACGGTGCTGCGCCTGGGGGTGCTGGGTGCGGCAGGGGCCCTGCCGGCGGTCTCCTTTCCGGCGGCGGTGGCCGGGCTGCTCATTCCCGTGGCCGTTCTGGTACTTTGGGGTGCGCTCGGTGCCGGGGGGGATCGGCCCGCCGATGATTCGCCGGAGACGGTGCCATGGAAGAGGTGACCCGGATTCCCCAGTGGATGATCTCGGTGGGGGGGCGCGAGGTGGCCCTCAACGCCTGGACCCTGGCCATGTCGTGGGTCGTCATGGTGCTCCTCCTGGGGTTGGGTGTCGCCGTGGCGCGGAACCCGCGCCTCGTGCCGGGCCCTCTCCAGTCCGTGGTGGAGATGGTCGTGGAGTCGTTCCGCGATCTGGTGAACGAGAGCCTGGGCAAGCTCGGGCCCCGGTACTTCGCGTTCATCCTGAGCCTGTTCCTGTTCATCCTGGTGTCCAACTGGATCGGCGTGGTGCCGTTCCTCCGGGAGCCCACCCGGGACCTGAACACCACGTTGATCCTGGGGATCGTGGGGTTTGTCGTGGCCCACGTGACCGCCCTGCGGGTCAAGGGGGTGCGGGCCTACGTGAAGGAGTACTTCCAGCCCTTCTTCTTCATGTTCCCCTTGAACGTGATCGGCGAGGCGGCCAAAGTGGTCTCCATCTCGTTCCGCTTGTACGGGAACATCATGGGCGGGGCGATCATCATCGCCGTGGTCTCGCGCCTGGTCCGGGACATCCTGCTCCCGCCCTTCCTGTATGCGTTTTTCGGCTTGTTCGTGGGCACGGTCCAGGCGTTCGTGTTTGCGGTGCTGACGCTCACGTACATCTCGGTGGCGATCCAGGAGTGATCCTGGGAGTGGGCTAAAAGAGATATAAATGGTCGATTGTGGGGTGTGGCACCGCCTGCGGACGGCGGTGTCTGGCGGGAAGGCCGGCCCTGGGTGCGCGGCCTCAGGAGGGCGGGCGTAGGGATGGAGGCAAAACTCGCAGCCTATCTCGGAGCCGGAATCTGCATCGGGTTGGGTGCGGTGGGTTCCGCCCTGGGCGAGGGGCTGGCGGCCCGCGACGCGGCGGGCGCCATCGCCCGGCAACCGGCGGCCGCCCCGGCCGTGGTGCGCACCATGCTGGTGGGGCAGGCCGTGGCCGAGTCGGCGAGCATCTTCGCCTTGGTGGTGGCCCTGCTGCTGGTGTTCAACCCCGCTGGAGCCGGGGGCCTGCGGGCCGTGGCCCTGTTTGCGGCCGGCCTGTGCATGGGGGCGGGCGCCCTGGGTCCCGGGGTGGGGGCGGGCCTTCCGGCGGCGGCGGCGTGCCGCGCCGTGGGCCGGTCGCCCCGGAGCCTGCCCCGTGTGACCACCACCATGCTGGTGGGGCAGGCCGTGGCCCAGACCCCCTCCATCTTCGCCCTGCTCGTGGCGTTCCTGATCCTCTTCCTGAAGGGGGAGGGGGCCTTCACGCTGCCGGCGGCCGCTGCGGTGCTCGGCGCGGGCATCTCGGCGGGCTTCTCGGCGGTGGGCCCGGGGCTGGGGGCGGGGTTTGCCGCCTCGGCCGCGTGCGAGGCCACGGCGCGCCGCCCGGAGCGGGCGGCGCTGTTCCTGCGGACCATGCTGGTGGGCCAGGCGGTCAGCCAGTCCACCAGCATCTACGGGCTCGTGGTGGCACTGGTGCTCCTGTTCGTGGTGTGAGTGAGCCAAGGAGGTCGGAGATGGCGGTGGAGATCAGCGGAGCGGAGTTGGTGCGGGCGGCCGCCCTTCTGGGCGCGGGTATCTCCATGGGATTCGGGGCCATCGGCCCGGGCATCGGGGAGGGGTTCGCCGCGGGCAAGGCCTGCGAGGGCATCGCCCGGGCCCCGGAGCACGCCAACCTGCTCACCCGGACCATGCTGGTGGGCCAGGCCGTGTCCGAGTCCACCGGGATCTACGCGCTGGTGGTGGCGCTCCTCCTGATCTTCGTGGTGTAGCGGCCTTTTTTCCTGTACGAGGCGTTTGATTCCGGAAGGCCCATCGTGTATCATCGCGGCCGCTTTCGTTCCGGGGTCCCCGGGAGGAGTGCACCGTGATCAACATCAACGCCACGCTCTTCATCCAGCTCGTCAACTTCCTCGTCCTCATGGTGCTGCTCGACCGGATCCTGTTCCGGCCGATGCTCCGCATCCTGGAGGAGCGGCGGGAACGGACCGAGGGCCGCCGCAGGCAGGCCGAGCGGATCGACGCCGAGGCCGAGGCCATCTGGGCCGACTACCAGGAGCGCATACGGCAGGCCAAGGCCGAGGCGGACCGCATCCGGACCGAGATCATCCGCCGGGCCGAGGCCGAGCGTCAGAAACTCCTGGCCCAGGTGGCCGAGGAGTCGGAGAAACGGCTCGTCCAGATCCGGGCCCGGATCCGGGCCGAGGTGGAGGAGGCCCGCAAGGCCCTGGAGGCCGAGGCCCGGGTGCTGGCCGAGGGGATGGCGGAACGGCTCCTGGGAAGGAGGATTTCGTGATGGGCCGGCTGCGCCGGGCATGGACGTGGACCGTCGCCACGGCCGCCCTGTGGGCTCCTGCCCTGGCCGCGGCCTCCGAGGCCGCAGGCGAAGGGGGTGGCCGGAACCCGTGGGTGGGTCTCCTGTTGAAGTTTGTGAACTTCGCCATCCTCGTGGGGATCCTCTACTTTGCCCTCCGCAAGAGCATTCCCCAGGCATTGGCGGACAGGCGTGAGAACATCCGGCGCGCCCTGGAGGAGGCCCGGCGGGCCAAGGAGGAGGCCGAGGCCAAGCTCCAGCGGTACAAGGAGCGGGTGGCCAGGCTCGAGGATGAGATCCGCCGGCTCAAGGCCGACTTCGAGGCCGAGGGGCGCCGGCAACACGAACGGATCCTGGCCGAGGCGGAGAGGGCCGCGGAGGCCCTGAAGCGGCAGGCCGAGAGCGCCGCGGAAAACGAGCTCAAGCGCGCCCGCGACGCCCTGCGCACCGACGCGGCCGAGCTGGCCGTGCGGCTGGCCGAGGAGATCCTCCGCAAGGCCTACACCCTTGAGGACCAGAAAAAGGCCGTATCGTTCACCGTCCAGCGCATCGAGGAGTTGCATTGATCCGGACGCGAGTCGCCAGACGCTACGCCCGGGCCCTGTTCGACCTGGCCCGGGAGCAGGACAAGATTGAAGCCATTGGGGAACAGCTCCGCGAGGTGCACGAACTGCTCACCGGAAATACGGAGCTTCGGTCCACCCTCATGGCGCCGGTGCTTCCCCGCAAGGCCAAGGCGCAGATCCTGGAGGCCCTGCTGGAAAGGGTGGAGCTGGATCCCCTGGTGGCGAACTTCCTGCGGGTCCTCCTGGAGGCCCGCAAGCTCGTGCTCTTGGACGAGATTCTCCAGGCCTACGGGGAGTTCGCGGACGAGGCCGCCGGACGGGTCCGGGGCGAGGTGGTCACGGCCCTGCCCCTGGAGCCCGGGGAACTGGACGCCCTGCGCAGCGCCCTGTCCAGATCGCTGAA
>CAZBGL010000243.1:0-4589 GCA_964491375.1 uncultured Thermodesulfobacteriota bacterium
CAGGACGGCACGGTGTACGTGCTCGAGGTGAACCCCCGGGCGAGCCGCACCGTGCCGTTCGTGTCCAAGGCCACGGGCGTGCCCCTGGCCAAGATCGCGGCGCGGGTCATGGCCGGCCGCACCCTCGACGAGCTGGGCCTCACCGAGGTGCCCCCGCCGCGGCACGTGAGCGTGAAGGAGGCCGTGTTCCCGTTCGTCAAGTTCCCGGGCGTGGACACCATCCTTTCGCCCGAAATGAAGAGCACCGGCGAGGTCATGGGCATCGACGCCGAGTTCGGCATGGCGTTCGCCAAGGCGCAGCTCGCGGCCGGCAACCGCCTGCCCCTTTCCGGGACCGTGTTCCTGTCGGTGCGCGACGAGGACAAGCCGGCCACCGCCCAGGTGGCCCGGCGGCTCGTGGAGGAGGGGTTCCGGCTCGTGGCCACCCGGGGCACGGCCGCGTTTCTGGAGCGCGAGGGACTGCCGGTGAAGGTGGTGCAGAAGGTCCAGGAGGGCCGGCCCAACGTGGTGGACGTGATCGTGAACGGCGAGGTGGACCTGCTGATCAACACCACCCAGGGCACCAAGGCCATCGAGGCCTCGTACCACATCCGCCGCACCGCCCTGGAGTACGGGCTGCCGTACTTCACCACCGTGGCCGGGGCGCGCGCAGCCGTATCGGCCATCCGCAGCCTCCGCCGGTCCGAACTGGGGGTGAAGCCTTTGCAGGAATACTATTGACGGCGCACGGCTTACAGCGAAGAGCCCACGGCTGGCAGCCTTCTGGCACCCTAGCCTTCCAGCGTTTCCAGCCCCCTCTCGAGCGGGCCGGGGTGAGGGGGCGTTGACAACCCCCACCCGGGGCGATTTACGACAAACGGTTCGCGGGAGCGAGAACGGATCGGGGGAGGCCATGCCGAAACGTCCCGCCCCACTTGCCGAACCCGAACGGCCGCGGCTCACTCCATGAGGTGACCGCGGCCGTATTGTGTTGAAGTGTTGAAGTCCCAGTTGGAACGGTTCCTGGGCGCGGCTCGAACCGAGCAAATGTTCGTGCAGGAGCCTCCCGGGGGGGACCCGGACCTGCGGGCTGCGGTGAGAGCCGATGCCGCCTGCCGCTATTAACGATCTGGCGCCGTTTCTCGGCCACCACGCGAAGGAAGCTGGCGGCCAGGACGATTGATCCCCAGAAGGTCCGGGCTCGCCTGGACGACATCCACGCCTCCGTGCCCAGGCTCCGCAAACTGCTGGAGCGAGGGCGTTCGGCCTTCGAGGCCGATCCCGACATCCAAGACATCGCACGGGCCCGCCTTCTCGTAGCCTTGGAAGCAGCCCCGTCGTATTCCTTGACACGGCCATTGGCCTGCGTAAAGTTCGTCCGGTAAGAATCTTACCGGAGGGTTCTCATGCGGATCACGAGCAAAGGACAGGTGACCATCCCTCAGAGGATTCGGGAGCAGCTCGGGCTGCTGCCCGGCACCGAGGTGGAGTTCGTGGTGGAGGGCAACAGCTTGCGGGTCGTGAAGAGCTCTCGCACGGTCGGCCGCGGCAAGCGAATCGTCGAGAACATGCGCGGCAAGGCCAGGAAGAACATGACCACCGATGAGATCCTTGCCCTTACCCGGGGTGAGGAGTGACGACGTACCTCATCGACAGCAACGTGCTGCTGGATGTGTTGACGGAGGACCCCCGGTGGTTCGGGTGGTCGTCCGCCCGCGTGGAGGAGTGCGCCGACCGTGGTTTGCTTGTCCTCAACCCCATCATCTACGCTGAGGTGAGCATCGGGTTTGATCGGATTGAGGACCTGGATGCCTGCCTGCCAAGGGACTCGTTTCGGCGCGATCCCCTTCCGTGGCCGGCTGCGTTCCTGGCCGGAAAGGCCTTCCTTTTGTACCGGAGGCGGGGCGGCTCCCGAACGGCACCGCTTCCCGACTTCTACATCGGCGCGCACGCGGCGGTGTCGGGATTCACGCTCGTCACCCGCGATCCCCGCCGGTACCGCACGTACTTTCCCAAGCTGAACCTTATCTGCCCCGATGGATGAAGGGGCATTGGGGGGCCAATTGCTGCCGAGTCGCGAAATGGAGTGCCCAGGAATCCACAGACTGTGTTTGAAGGGGCTTGAGGCAATTGGGCAGCAACGTGCCGGTCTCCCGCCCCCAGGAGACGGTGGACGCCGTGCCCCCCGACCCGGAGACAACAGGATTCTGGAAGCGGCTTTGGCTGCCGGCGCGGACGTGGTCGTCACCGGAGACCGCCACCTGTCGTCCCTGGGAGAGCATTTCGGGATTCGTCTGCTCTCCCTTTCCGGCTTTCTCCTCCAGTTGCAGACCCGGTGACCGGGGAGAACCGGTGATGCCCGGGCGACGCCCCGGCAGCCCCGCGGGGGAAGCCAAAGCCGGCCTCTTCCCCTGCGCTGCAGATTCCGCTCCCTCCAGGTCTTTGATCAACCGTTCCCACCGAACCCGCTTGTCGGAATGCGTGGACGGCCGTCAGGCCTGCCGGCCAGAAACGCCTCTGGGGCAAAGACCGCGTCAAGCGATGCCTCGATTTACGCGCTAGGGCCTCACCCCGATGGAGGTAGCGCGGAACGTCCCCCTGCTCGTGCTGAACAAGAGTTGCCCCCCCGGGCAATGGGGTATACGCTGCTTTGGATCTTGTGCGTATAACCCTGGAGGCTCACGTGGAGCGACTCCCCCTCGACGTTCAAACTCTCTACGCGGAGCTCTTGGAGCGGCTGGTGGCCTTTGAGGCGGAGCGCTCGGTGGGGGCGGTGCCCGGCTGCTTCGTTACGAAGACCGTCAAGGGGAACGTGTACTATTACTTTCAACAGCCGGTCCCTGGGAAGGCGCCGCGGCAGGTGTATGTGGGTCGAAAAGATCCGGTGGTCGAGCGGGTTGTGCGAAGGTACCGGGAAGAAGGAGGGTTTTTCAAGAGTTCCCGGAAGGACATTCAGCGGCTTTGCGCCGCGCTCCGGGCAGGAGGGGTGGTGGCCACGGAAGCGCCCGTTGCCAGGGTGCTCGCGGCCCTCGCGGACGCCGGGGTATTCCGGCTGGGCGGTGCCCTGGTGGGAACCCAGGCGTTTCGGGTTCTGGGGAACCTGCTGGGAGTGCGCTGGACTTCGGGAAGTCTGCAGACTCAGGATGTGGACATCGCCGCCGGGTGGGACTGGCCGTGGCGGTTCCGTTCCTGGAGGCAGATGTTCCGAGTGCGCTCGAGAGCCTCGACCTGGGGTTTTTCCCCCGTGCCGCCGCTCAACCCCCGGCACCCGTCCACGTCGTTTGGAGTTCGAGGCAAGGCGCTTCGGGTGGACCTCGTGACGCCGGCAGCGCCGTCCGCAAAGAAGGTGCCCGTGTAGATTCCCCGTCTGAAGGCGGCAGCGCAACCGGTGCCGATGTTGGGTTTTTTGGTGGCCGAGCCGGTGCGCGGTGTTGTGGTAGGGGGGGGGGAAGGGGTGCCGGTCAACGTGCCGAGCCCGGGCCGTTTCGCGCTTCACAAGCTTTGGGTGTCTCGGCGCCGGGACGTCACGGACCAGGCGAAGGCTGCGAAGGACCTGCTTCAGGCACAACAGATCCTCGACGTGTTGGTTGAAGATCGTCCAGGTGACCTCGCTGCGGCCTGGGAGGAGGCGTCGGAGGTCCGAACACTGAGCTCGGGGTGAGGGAGGGGCTTGGCGCGCTGGCGCGGGCGGCCCCGGACACGGCCCGTCGGGTTCGAGAGGTACTGGAGCTCGCCTGACTCGGACCCGGGTCCGCGGGTCGGTGTGGACTCCTTGGCGCCCGCTTCGGATGCCGGCCCGAGGACGAGGAGGGCGATCGGGTCCGACGGGGTGCAGGAGGGAACCCGGTGCCACGGCTCGGGCGGAGGAGGTGCCGATGCGTTTGCTCCTGTGGTACTGCAAGCGGTTCGCGTGGAACCCCTCGGTGAGAACCCTGGAGGACGCGCCTCCTGCGGAACCCGGCGAGGTACGCGAGGCCGTGGTGGCGTTCGTCCACGTGGAGCCCGGGGACGGGGGCCCCCACGAGACCAAGCTCGTCAAGAACGTGAAGTGGCTGGCCCGCAAGTGGGACGTGCGGCAGGCCGTGCTCCACTCGTTCACGCACCTGGCCGAGGAGAAGGCCGATCCCGCTGCAGCCCGCGAGCTGCTCGGCCGCGCAGCTCGCCGCCTCGAGGCGGCCGGGTACCCCACCGTCCAGACCCCCTACGGCTACTTCCAGGACCTGGAGATGGATGCCCCAGGACACCCCTTGGCCCGGATCTTCAAGGCGTTCTGATCCCCTGGGCGTTCAAGCAGAACCGGGAGTGGGCAGGATCTGGCTCTGGAATTCGGCCAGCACCCGCTCGCCCTTTCTCAGGAACGCAGCCGGACATTCCCACACGTTGCACAGGGCGAGCACGTGGGTCCAGTCGGCCGGGCGGGAGAGGAAGAGGACCACGTACGAGGCACCGGCTCGGCAGTCGTGGGGTGCGAGCGCCGGCAGTTCGATCCGGCACTCGGGGCACATCACCCGGAGCGGGGTGCCGGGCCGAAAGGACGCTTGGGCGATTTTCCGCTTGTCCCCTCCATAGGGGCTCAGGAACACGAGCCCCTCGCGGATTCCATCCGAGCA
>CAZBGL010000244.1:0-2662 GCA_964491375.1 uncultured Thermodesulfobacteriota bacterium
GTACGAGACCGATTCGCTCCAGGGGGATGAGCCGCTCACCATAGCGGAGGGAACCAGTGCAATTCCCGAGGATATCCCTCTTTTCGGAAAGGAGGATTTCAGCTTCGAAGCCCAGTTCGACGCCAAGGCGGAGGTGCATTCTGACGGGGTGGTGAACGCCCCTATCTTCACCGCGGGAGGGAGCACGTCGAACGAAATGGAAATGGCCGGCGTGTCCATGGAGTTCGGCGTTCAAGGCACCTTGCTGTGGGAATGGAAGGAAGGCATGGGAATATGGATTCCTGGAGGACAGGTGGATTTCAATACTCATATGGGCGTGGATGTACCGCCCGATCCGATCTACGTGATCTTCATGGCCGGCCCCATCCCCGTGCCGGTGTACTTCCAGGGGCATGTTTCCTTGGATCTCGAGGCCATGCTGAAGCTCATGGCCTGGTCAGAGCAATATGTGCCCACATGGAACGGTTCGATCAGCGTGAACCCGTATGCCGAGTTGGTTCTCGGAGCCGGAATCTCCGGGGTGGCTGCGGTGGAAGGGGCGCTCGGTGGCGGAGCGGTTATGGTACTGGTCTTTCCGGACACGCCGACGCTGCAATCGCTCAAGATCTATCTGCTGGGAGAGCTTAGGATCATTCTCTTCGGTTGGGAATACACCTGGCCCTACCTGAAGTATCAATGGGACATCTACGGGGACGGCCGGGCCATGCTGCACGCGGGGCGACCCGTGCTCTCCATGCTGCCCCGGGAGTACCTGGAGGGGGGACGGTACGCCCTGTTCACGGCCAATGACCCGCGCTTCTCCGGCCGGGGCGGCCGGGACACGAAGGTCCAGGTGGTGCAGTCGAACGTGTTTCCCCGCTCCGATCCGGACCTGGAGGCGCTCTCCGGGGACGACCTGCTCCTCGCCTGGTGCTACGACGACCCCACCCGGGGGCCCCTGAACCGTAGCGAGGTCGTTTGCAGCCGGTACGACGCCGCGGCGGGCCAGTGGAGCGCGCCTTCGGCCGTGGCGGACGACGGGACCGCGGACTTCCACCCCTGTCTGGCCCCCCTTCCCGGGGGCGGCGCGCTCCTCGCGTGGGAGAACCTGAAGACCGCGCTCCCGGACCCGGAGGGTACGCGGCCCTCGGGCGGTGGCCTGGAGGGGGTCCTGGACCTCATGAAGGCGCAGTGCGAGATCGCGGTCTCCCGGTACGACCCGGCCTCGGGGTGGACGGCCATGGAGCTGCTCACGGACGACACGGCCCTGGACCATTCCCCCCGCCTGGCCGCGGCGGCGGACGGGACCGCGCTCCTGGTGTGGGTGAGCAACGCCACGGGACACATCACGGGCACGCCGTCCCAGCCCAACGTATTGAAGTACGCCTACTTCGACGGCACCTCCTGGTCCGCGCCCGGGGTGGTCGCTTCGAACGTGCCCTCGGTGATCAAGTGCGACCTGGCGTACGACGGGACCCAGGGGGTGTTCGTGTTCTCCGCGGACACGGACGGGAACGATCGCACCCTGGAGGACTGGGGCCTCTTCGCCGTGACCTTCCAGGGCGGGGCGTGGGGGAGCGTGCAGAACCTGACGGGCGAGCCTTCGGACGCGGTACCGGACGACGGGCCCCAGGTGGGGTTCGACGCCTCGGGGAACCTGCTCCTCGCCTGGTACCGGGAGGGGGACCTCTGGTTCGCCACGGACCTCAACCTTTCGGACATGGCCAAGGTGGTGGACCTGGAGAGCACGGGCTCCACGAGCGCGGCGGACTTCCGCATGGCCCGGGGCCTGGACGGGCGGATCGGGCTGGTGTGGCAGAACCCGAGCGCGGACGTGGTGGACCTGTGGTACGCCCTGTACCTGCCCAACCCGGACCCGGCCAAGGAGCAGTGGTCCCTGCCGCAGCGGCTCACGGAGGATACGCACCTGGAGTACGCCGCGGCGCCCGCGTACGACGGGTCGGGCCGCCTGGTGATGGGTTACGACCGGACCGAGATCCACCACGTGACCAAGCAGATCGAGGTGGGCGGCGAGGTGATCACCGTGGACAACGTGCCGGAGACGGGGCAGACGGACCTCTGCGTGCTCTGGCACACGAGCGGGGGCGAGGTGGGATTGAAGCGGGGGAGCCTGGCCGTGGAGCCCGCGAACCCCCTGCCCGGCACGGAGGCGGAGATCCGGGTGGCGGTGGAGAACCCGGGTGACGTGGCGGCCAAGGACCTGGTGGTGGACTTCTACGACAACGGGACGCTCGTGGGGAGCCAGACCCTTTCCGGCATCCTGAAGGCCGGGGACGCGGCCGAGGCGGTCCAGTCCTGGACCGTGCCCGCCTCCGCCGGGCCGCGCACCCTGGAGGCGGTGCTGGACCCCGGCGGGAACCCGGACGACGACCCGTTGAACAACACGGTCCAGCTCGACGGGGTGATGATGCCCGATGCCACCATCGACACGGTCACCGTGCAGCGGGTGGGGAAGAGCTTCTTCTTCACCGTGCGGGTGCGGAACACGGGCGCCCTGGATCTCCCGCCCGTGGAGGCGGCGCTGCACTACAAGGAACCGGACGGCTCCCTCATGGGCGCGGCCTGGACCCAGACGACCCTGGTGCCGGGTGCCTTCGAGGACGTGGTCATCGAGTGGACCGCGGGACCCGAGGCGCAGCCCCTCGGGCTCGCCGCCTGGGCC
>CAZBGL010000245.1:0-5195 GCA_964491375.1 uncultured Thermodesulfobacteriota bacterium
GCGGTTCTCCAGATGCTCCTGGACCTCCGGGACGCCCACGCCCGGCGCCTGGACCGCCCCCCGTTCAGGGTCCTGCCCACGGGGCTCCTGGTCCGCTGGGCCCGCAGGCCGCCCCGTTCGTCGGCCGAGATCCTGGCGACGCGCGGCGTGTCCAGGCGGATGCTGGAGCGGATCGCAGACGAGATCCTGGAGGCGGTGCGCCGGGCCCAACGGCTCCCGCCGAGCGAATGGCCCCGCCCGCCCTGCCGGGGCGGCACCGCCCTCACGGGCCCGGCCCGGCGAAGGATCCGGCGGCTCAAGCGGGTCCGGGCCCGGGTGGCCGGCGCCCTGGGGCTCGAGCCCGGCCTCTTGGTGAACTCCGACACCCTGGAACAACTGGCCCGCCTGGATCCGGCGGAGGCGCCCCGATGGCTCGGCCAACGCCTGAAACAATGGCAGTACCGGGTGCTGGCCGGCCCCCTACTCGCTGCGCTGGGTTCCGGGGAACCGCCCCGACCCTCTGCCTCCCCTTGACCCCGGGGGAGGCCCGGGTATTTTGTGAACACACGCCCTCGCGCGGAAAGGATCGGGACATGATCCGGGTCCTCATCGAACGCAGAGTGGCCGAAGGCATGGTGGAGGTCTACCAGCTCGCCGTACGCGAGGTGCGGCGGGAGGCCACCCAGCAGCCCGGTTACATCTCCGGCGAGACGCTGCGAGACGCGGCCGATCCCTGTCGGTACGTGATCATCTCCACCTGGAAGGACGAGGCGGACTGGGAGCGGTGGGCCGGGTCTGACGCGCGCCGGCGGCTCCTGGCCCGGATCGCGCCGCTTCTGGAGGAACCCGAAAGGGTCTCAGTGCTCCTTCCGGTGTGACACCGGCACGTCGGCGGCCCACCCGACCTCCAGCCCCTGGCAGAAGGACGCGGCCGCCTCGGCCATGCTCGACGGGTTGTAGCCCCCTTCCAGCACGGCGAAACATATCCCCCCCAACTCCCGGGCCCTCGCGCCCACCAGACGCCCCATGGCCTCGTAATCCTCGGTGTGGAGGAGCCCTCCCCAGTCCAGCCAGTGATGGTCGAAACCGGCCGACACCGCGATGCAGTCCCCCTCGAACCCAGCCAGGGCCCGGGCCACCTCGGCCACGTAGGCCTCCCGGTCCGGCGCCCCCGGGTTCAGGATCCGCACCCACGGCTCGTCCCCGAGGATGTTCACCGTACCGTCGCCGAAGTGGAGGTCGAAGTCCAGCACGAACGCGCGCCGGATGCTTCCCGCACGTTCCAGCGCCCGCAGGGCGACGGCCAGGTTGTTGAGGTAGCAGAATCCCCATGCTCGGTGGGCCGAGGCGTGGTGGCCGGGCGGCCGCACCAGGGCGAACGTCGGGCCTGCCCCCCCGGCCGCCAACCGCGCGGCCTCCAGCGCCCCTCCTGCGGCGAGCGCGGCGATCTCCCACAAACCCGTTGCCCGCACCCATTCGACGTGGTCCCGGGTGTGACACCGGAGCACGTCGGCCTCGCGCGCGGGCTCGGGCTCCACCCACTCGGCGAGCCCGGACAGGGCCTCCACCGTGGGCTCCAGCCTGCCGGCACGCGCCGCAGGGTCGCCCGTGTACTGCTCCAGGAACCGTTCGCTCCACACCACGTTCATCGCGGACCTCCTGGATGGAAGTGGCAACTCCGGCACGCCGAGAGGCGGCCCGTTTGCGGGAAACAGGCCGTGCGTAGCCCGAGGAGCGGCCCTGGCGGCATGGGAACGTGCGGACGACGGGCTTGTGCTCCGGCCCGGAGCTTGGACGGTGGTGTCGCCCGGGGCCACGGCTTCGGGCGGGGTGTCGGCAAGCCGGTGGGGTGCTCGCGTGTACGGGTGGCGGGCCCGGGAGGCGACGGCGTCTGGCCTTCCGGCCGCTTTTGCGGATCCGAGCCTCCGGGCCGGTTGGGAGGGGCCCGTTCGATCCGTGCGGGTCCGGGAGGGCCCCCTGCGAGGCGCGGGCGCGGCTCCGACAGTCGCCGCGGCCCCAGTGCTTGTGAGCGGCGTGGGCGCGCCCCGAGGGTGCTCGCCGGGCGCCTCCGGGCGGCGGGTTGCCGCGGCGAGATTGCATACGGCGTGTTCGCGCCCGCCCGAGCCGGGGGACCCTCCCGGAGCGTGGTGATGCCGCCCGGGGGCCGGTGTCCGCTTGGGGCCACGGGTTCGGTGGGGGTGCTCGGAAGGCATCGTGCCGCTCGCGCGGCTCCGGCCCCCGGAGGGCCTTCGGAGGACCCGCCCGGGCCCACGCCCCTCGGCTTCGCAAAGGAACGGCCCTGACGGTGGTCTCGGGGTGTAGTTCGCAGGAGTACCGCCAGGGGCTTGTTTTCGCTTGGGGCCACGGCCTCGGCTGTGCCGGTTGGGGGGTTCGTGCCGCTCGCGTGCGCGTTGGATGGGCTCGGGAGACGTTGCCGTTGGGCCTTCCGGCCCCTCGCGCGACTCCGAGCCCCGGGCGGTATGGGAACGGGCTGTTCGAACCCCGAAGGTCCGGGAGGGCCGAGATCTGACCAGGGCTTTTTCGAGGTGAAACGGTGCAAGGATCCATGGGCGAACCGCCGGCCGTGGAGATCCGGGGTCTGGTCAAGCGTTACGGCGACGTGACCGCCCTGGACGGGCTGGACCTCGTGCTCCGTCCGGGGGAGATCTACGGGCTCCTGGGACCCAACGGCGCCGGCAAGACCACCACGATCCGGATCCTCACGGGTGTCACCCGCCCCACGGCCGGAACGGCGCGGGTGGGGGGAGCCGACGTGGTGCGCCATCCGGTGGAGGCCAAGCGGTCCGTCGGGGTGGTGAGCCAGCACCTGAACCTGGACCCGGACCTGACGGTGCGCGAGAGTCTGGAACTCCACGGCATCCTGCACGGGATGGAACCCGAACGGAGGAGGCGCAGGGTCCGGGAACTCATGGAGTTCGCCGGGCTGGCGGAACGGGCCGACCGTCTGGGACGTACGCTCTCAGGGGGGCTTCGCAGGCGGGTCACGATCGTCCGGGCCCTTCTGCACGAACCGCGGATCCTGTTCCTGGACGAGCCCACCGTGGGCCTCGATCCGCCCACGCGCCGCCGCATGTGGGACCTGATCCGGTCCATCCACCGCCGGGGAGTGACCGTCCTGCTGACCACCCACTACATCGAGGAGGCCGAGTTCCTGTGCCACCGGGTGGGGATCCTCGACCGGGGACGCCTGATCGAGGAGGGTCGGCCGGCGGAACTGCTGAACACCCTGGGCGAGCACGCCGTGGACGTTCCGTCGGACGGCGGCACCCGGACCCGCTTCTTTCGCTCCCGGGAAGAGGCCCTGGCGTTCCTGGCAGAGGCCGGGCCCGGTGCCTCGCTGCGGCGGACCAACCTGGAGGACCTGTTCCTCCAGCGCACCGGCCGGAGGGTGACGGCATGAACGGCGTGCGCGCGGTCCTGTACCGGGAACTGCACATCTACCGGCGCCGGTGGAAAAAGCACCTGGCCTCGTACGCGGTGTCCCCCTTCCTCTTCCTGGTGGTGTTCGGCTGGGGCCTGGGCCGGAACATCGAGATGCAGGGCGTGGGGTACTTGGCCTTCATGATCCCCGGATTGGCCACCATGGCGAGCATGACCCAGAGCTACGGGACGGCCACCGAGATCAACATCGCCCGGTTCTACTGGCGCATCTTCGAGGAGTTCCAGATGGCCCCGGTGGCCGCATGGGAGATCGCGCTGGGCGAGGTGCTGTACGGGACCCTTCGGGGGCTGGTGGCCGCGGTCGTGGTGTACCTGCTCGCCTGGCCCTTCGGCGTCCCCCCGCCGAACTCACCCGTGGCCCTCGCCCTGTTCGGGGTGCACGCGTTCGCGTTCGCCTCCGCGGCCGTGGTGGCGGCCATGGTGGTCCGAAGCCACGCGGACCAGGGGAACATCAACACCTTCTTCATCGTCCCCATGTCGTTCCTCTGCGGGACGTTTTTCCCCCTCGACCGGCTCCCCGGGTGGGCCGAGTCCCTGGCCTATTTGCTGCCCCTCACCCATTCAAGCCTGGCCATCCGGGCCGTGAGCCTGGGCCGGCCGGTGCCGTGGGGCCACGTGACCGCCATGGCCGGGTTTGCCGTAGCGTTCTTTGCTCTCGCGGTGTGGGCCGTGCGGCGGGCCGACGCCTGACGCGGCCGAGGAGGCTTCCTGTGGACGAAAGGATCGGCACTCTGTACGCGGTGGGAGTCGGGCCGGGGGACCCGGAACTGCTCACGGTGCGGGCCGCGCGCGTGCTCGGGGAGGTGGACCGGGTCTTCGCCGCCGGCCACGAACGGTCGGGCCGGAGCCGCGCCCTGGAGGCGGCGCGTCCCCACATTCCGCCCACCACGCCCGTGGAGGTGATCGGGTTCAGCCACACGTTCCAAGGGCTCGAGACCCGCCGGGTCCACCGGCGCCTCGCCCCCCGGATCGCCGCCTGTCTGCGCCAGGGCCGGTCCGCCGCCTTCCTCACCCTGGGGGATCCGTCCACCTATTCCACGTTCTCGTACTTCCTGGAAGCCCTTCGGGAGGTGCTTCCGGAGGCTCCCGTCCGGGTGGTACCGGGGGTGACCTCGTTCGCCGCGGCCGCGGCCGCGGCAGGGGTCCCCCTGGCCGAGGGCGACGAGGGGTTCGCTGTGGTCAGCGCCTCGCGGGGACTGGAGCCGGTGAGGCGGGCGCTGGATGCGGTGGAGAACGTCGTGATCCTCAAGCCCTACCGGAACACGGCCGCGGTGTGCGACCTGCTGGAGACACGGGGCCTGGCACCCCGCACCCTGTACGCCTCCCGGTGCTCTCTGCCGGGGGCCCTTACCCGGTGGGGGGTGGAGCCGGCCCGGAGGCACGCCGAGTACCTGAGCCTGTTCCTGGTCAAGGGCACCGGGGGCCGGGAACCGTGACGAGCCGGCGGAGGCGGGTGCTCGCGTTCCTCTGTCTGCTCCTTCCCGCATCCCTGCTGTGGGCCGCGGGCACGGGCAGCTCCGGCCTGGGCCTCGCGGACCTCCTTCGGGCCCTGGCCGGGGCCGCAGGGCTCGCGTCGCCCGATCTGGATCCCGTGGACCGGGCGATCCTGCTGGACGTTCGCCTGTCGCGCGTGGTGCTCGCCGCCCTCGTGGGCGGGGGGCTTGCGTGCGCAGGGGTGGTCTTCCAGGGGATCCTGCTCAACCCCTTGGCCGATCCGTACACGGTGGGGGTGTCCGCCGGGGCCGCCCTGGGCG
>CAZBGL010000246.1:0-12957 GCA_964491375.1 uncultured Thermodesulfobacteriota bacterium
GGCTTCGGCCGCAGCCCGCCGGCCAGATCCAGGGCCTGCTCCAGGTTCCGCTCGGTCCGGCCCTCCTCGATCGCCATCTGCACGGCCGCCACGGTCCAGGGTCTCACGACAGCAGGCTCCGGATGCCCTCGAAGAAGTTCCGCGCCATCTCCCGTTCCTCCTCGGCGGACGTCTCCTCCCGGGCGAACAGCCCGGCCGGCACCTCGGCCAGGAACCGGCTGGGGGTGGCCGGCTCGAGCACCCCCCGCCGCCGCCGGGCCCGGGCGTGGCACAGCCACAGGACCTCCCGGGCCCGGGTCATCCCCACGTAGCACAGGCGCCGTTCCTCTTCGAGGCTGGCGAAGGGCGCGTCCGGGCCGCGGCGGTGGGGCAGCAGGCCCTCCTCCATCCCCACCAGGAACACCACGGGAAACTCCAGCCCCTTGGCGCTGTGGAGCGTCATCAGGGTGACCGCGTCGCCGCCCTCCGGGCCGTCGTCGGCCGGGGGATCCAGGGCCAGGCGCTCGATGAACGTCTCGGGGTCCACCCTGCCCCCGGGCCCGGCCAGGTCGGCCACGGAGGCGGCCAGGTCCTCCAGGGCCTCCATCCGGCGCCGTACCGCCCGGGCCGAGCGGTACGCGCTCTCCACCTCGGCCCGGAGCCCGGCGTCCCGGATGAGGTCCCGCAGGCCCTGGGGGGTGAGGCCTTCCCTTCGGAACCGCCGGCCGTAGCGTTCCAGGAGGTCCAGCAGGGCACGGGCACCCGGGCGGGCCCGGGGGGGCAGGAGCGCCTCGTCCGCCAGCACCTGCCGAAGCCCCATCCCCCGGCGCCGGGCCTCCTCCCCCAGGGCCAGCAGGGTCCGCCCCCCCAGGCCCCGGCGGGGCACGTTGGCGATGCGCACCAGGCTCGCGTCGTCCCGGGGGTTCACGATGGCCCGGAGGTAGGCGAGCAGGTCCTGGACCTCCTTTCGATCGTAGAACCGCACGCCCCCGGCCACCCGGTGGGGGATGCGGTGGCGGCGGAACGCCTCCTCGAACGGCCGCGACTGACCGTTCGTCCGGTAGAGCACGGCGAAGTCGCGCCAGGGCCGCCTGCGGCGGAACCGCTCGGCCAGCACCGCCGCGGCCACCTGTTCGGCCTCGTCCGCGCCGTCGGCCGCCTCGATCCATCCGAGCGGGGGCCCCCCACCCCGGCGGGTCCAGAGCCTCTTGGGACGCCGGGTCGGAAGCCGACTCACCACGGCGTGGGCGGCTTCCAGCACGGTGGCCGTGCTCCGGTAGTTCTCCTCCAGCAGCACCACCCGCGTGCCCGGAAAGTGCTCCTCGAACCGCAGGATCAGGCCCACGTCCGCGCCCCGCCACCCGTAGATGGCCTGGTCGTCGTCGCCCACCGCGCACAGGTTCGGCCGGGGGCCGGCGAGTTGGCGGAGCAGTTCGAACTGCACCGGGTTGGTGTCCTGGTACTCGTCCACGAGCACGTGGAGGAACCGGCCCCGCCAGTACCGGAGCGCGTCCGGGTGTTCCTGGAACACCCGAAGCGGAAGGAGCAGCAGGTCGTCGAAGTCCACGGCGTCCTGGGCGCGGAGCAGGTCCTGGTAGGCGGCGTAGGCCTCCCTCAGGATCCGCGGCCCTTCCCCTGCGTCTTCCGGGGCCACCCCTTGGTTCTTCCACCGCCCGATGGCCGCGCTCACCTCGGCCGGGTCGGCCGGCACGGACAGGTCCCTCACGATCTGGCGCACGAGCGCCCGCTGGTCCGCCTCGGTGTACACGCTGAACCCCCGGGGGAGTCCGATGCGCTTCCCCTCCTCCCGGAGGATCCGCAGCCCCAGGGCGTGGAACGTGCACACCGTGAGGTCCCGGCACGCGCCCGGGCCCGCCAGGCCGGCCACCCGCTCCGCCACTTCCCGGGCCGCCTTGTTCGTGAAGGACAGGGCCAGGATCCGGCCGGCCGGCACCCCGCGGCCGATGAGGTGGGCGATCCGGTAGGTGATGACCCGGGTCTTGCCCGTGCCCGCGCCGGCGAGCACCAGAAGGGGACCCTCGCCGTGGAGCACCGCCTCGCGCTGGCACTCGTTGAGGTCCGCGAGGTTCACGAGCGCCCGTCGCGGTCGGGGAACGCCGGGCCCTCCCGGCCCTCCACGCCGGGCACCTCCCGGCTGATCCACCCCAGGTCGAACGAGCGGCCGCAGCTCGGGCAGATGAGCCCGATGCTCACCGCCTCACCGCTCCTGCGGAAAAACACGTGGAAACCGCGGCCGTAACCGCACGAGGGGCACACCCTGAACTCGTCCATGCCGGCTCTCCGGGTCGGGACGGTGGGGAGGAGACCATACCCGGGAGGAGCCCGCCCCGGCAACCCCTGCGCGGCCCCCGCCGCGCCGACACCCGGCCCGGGGCTCAGCGGGCCGCGGAGTCCCCCACCGCGCAAGCCACCTCTCGAAGGTTGTCGTCGTCCTTGATGCACACCGGGTAGGCCAGAGGAGAGCGCTCGGGAGCCCCCGGGTGGGCCACGGAGAACTCGCCGGTGATCACCCCCGTCGGGCACGCCTCGAGGCACGGCATGTGCCCCCCGGCCTCCTCCACGCACCCCGGGCAGTGCCGCCTCGCCAGGGCGGGATACACCACCACCTGCCGCTCCGTCCCCCGGCCCACGAAGCCCAGCACGTGCCGGCCCGCCACCTCGGCGCACCATCGCACGCACAACCCGCACAGCACGCAGTACGTGGGGCGGGGCTCGAAACGCCCCGGATCGGCCCCGTAGCGCCGCAGAAGCGCCGGGTCGATCCGGTCCCACCGGGCCGCCAGGAGCTCCAGGATCACCCGGCGGTGGCGGGCGATCCGCTCGGTCTCGGTCTCCACGGAGAGCCCTTCCTCCACCGGGTACAGGCACGAGACCACCACGCGGGTTCGTCCGTCACGGCGGGCCTCCACCACGCACAGCCGGCAGGCGCCGAACGGCGATACCCCCTCCAGGTGGCAGAGGGTGGGGATCTCGATGCCGGCCCCGCGGGCCGCCTCGAGCACGGTCGCGCCCTCGGGGGCCTCCACGGTGCGGCCGTCGATGGTGAGGGTCACGGTGCGGTCCGGCATGGTGCTCACCTCGAAGTCGCGGGGCCTACGCGGCCCTGCGGGCGCGCACGGCCAGGTCCTGGGGCGGGGCCGGCACGGGCCGGCCCGAGATCTTGGTCACGGCCGCCACCTTGGGCGGGCACGCGCCGAGGCAGGTTCCGCACTTGGTGCAGCGGGCCTGGTCGATCACGTGCACCCACTTGCGCTCTCCCGCGACGGCGCCCACCGGGCAGGCCTTGCGGCATCGGCCGCATCCCACGCACCGGTCCGGGTCGATCCAGTAGGCGATCAGAGCCTTGCACACCCCGGCCGGGCAGCGTCTCTCCTCCACGTGGGCCGCGTACTCGTCCCGGAAGTGCCGGATGGACGACAGCACCGGGTTGGGGGCGCTCTGGCCCAGGCCGCACAGAGAGGTCTCGGCCATGGTGGAGGCCAGGTCCTCCAGCAACTCCACGTCGCCCGGCCGCCCCTCGCCCTCCACGATGCGCCGCAGGATCTCGCGCATCTGCCACAGCCTCCCCCGGCACGTCACGCACTTGCCGCACGACTCGTCGGCCAGGAACTCGATGAAGTACTTGGCCACGTCCGGCATGCAGGTGGTGTCGTCCATCACGATCATGCCCCCCGATCCCATCATGGAACCGGCCCGGGCGAGCGCATCGAAGTCCACCGGCAGGTCCAGGAGGCTCTCGGGGATCACCCCGCCCGACGGGCCTCCGGTCTGCACGGCCTTGAACCGGCGGCCGTTGCGGATGCCGCCCCCGATGTCGAACACGATGCGCCGCAGGGGCATCCCCATGGGCACCTCCACGAGCCCGGTGTGGTTCACCTTGCCCACGAGCGAGAACACCTTGGTGCCGGTGCTCGTCTCGGTGCCCAGGGTCGCGAACCAGTCGGCGCCCCGACCGATGATCAGGGGCACGTTGGCCCACGTCTCCACGTTGTTCAGGTTCGAGGGTTTCCCGAACAGCCCCCGGACCGAGGTACGGATGTACTTGGGCCGGGGTTCCCCCACCCTGCCCTCGACCGAGCTCATGAGGGCGCTGGACTCGCCCGACACGAACGCCCCGGCCCCCCGGTACACGCGCACATCGAAGGAGAAGCCGGTGCCCAGGATGTTCTCGCCCAGAAGACCCAGCGCCCGCAGGTCGGCCAGCGCCTTCTCCAGGTTCCGCACCGCCAGGGGGTACTCCTGCCGCACGTACACGTACCCGGTGCGGGCCCCCACGGCGTAGCCGCCGATGAGGAGCCCCTCGAGCACCAGGTGGGGGTTGCCCTCCAGGATCGACCGGTCCATGTAGGCCCCCGGGTCCCCCTCGTCGGCGTTCACGAGCACGTAGCGCTCGTCCCCCGGGGCGTTGCGGGTGGCCTCCCATTTGAGCCCCGTGGGGAAGCCGGCCCCGCCCCGGCCCCTCAGCCCCGAGCGCTTGATCTCCTCGATGACCTCTTCCGGGGTCATCCCGGCGAGCACCTTGGCCAGGGCCCCGTACCCGCCCACGGCGATGTAGTCGTCGATGTCCGCGGGGTCGATCCGCAGGTTGTGCTCGAACAGGACCCGGGTCTGGTGCCGGTAGAAGGGGATCTCGCCCTCCCGCACGATGCGCCGGCCGTCGGCGTCCTCGTACAGGAGCCGCTCCACCACCCGGCCCTTCCCCAGGGTCTCGGCCACGATCTCGGGCACGTCGTCCGGGTCCACCCGCAGGTAGCAGATCTCCTCGGGCAGGATCACCACGATGGGCCCCCGCTCGCAGAACCCGTGGCACCCGGTGCGGCGCAGGCCCACCCGGTCCGAGAGCCCCTGCCTTCCGAGTTCCCGCTCGAAGGCCCGGGCCACGGCCTCGCTCTTGTACGCGCGGCACCCCGTGCCCGAGCAGACGGTCACGCACGGGCGGCCCGGGTCCCGGTGCGCTCGCACCCGGCTCCGGTACCGTTCCAGGTCCTCCAGGCTCGCCAGCCGGCCCATGGTTCCCTCCGCTCGGATCCGGGTCAGTCGCAGGCCTCGGCCAGCCTGCGCAGTTCGTCCCCATCGGGATCGGACACGTACTCGCCGTCCAGGGTCATGACCGGGCCCAGGGCGCAGCACCCCAGGCAGTTGACCGTGCTCACGGAGAACTTCCCATCGGGCGAGGTCCCGCCCGGCCGGGCGCCGGTCACCCCCACCACCCGGTCCAGGAGCTGCTGCGCCCCCCGCACGTGACACGCCGTGCCCATGCACACGCACACGTGGTGCCGGCCCCGGGGGTGGAGGCTGAAGTGCCGGTAGAACGTGGCCACGTGGTAGATCTCGGGAAGGGGGACGCCCAGCCGGCCGGCCACCCGGGACAGGGCCGGGCCGGGAAGCCACCGCAGCTCCTCCTGCACGTCGAGCAGGATCTGTACCAGGGCGTCCCTGCGGGCGCCGTACCGGTTCACGATCCGGTCCACGTCGAACGGGATGCGGTCCATGGGGCCTCCTCGGGCCGCCGTCCCCTCCGGGCCCGGCCGCCGTTTGAAACGGTGTGTCGCTCGAACACGTCCTCAGGATGGGTTCTTTTACTATCCGAAGGCCTCGGGCGTGTCAATCGGCGCGCCCGGAAGACAAACAGCGGTGGGAAAGCGGGGGGCTCGACCCCCGGGAGGGGGTTCACGGCCACACCCGCTCGCCGGTCCTGGGGTCGAAGGCCAGGAGGCGCTCCGGCCGGGCGACGACGCGCACGGCCTCCCCCGGGACGGGCGCGGCCGGGCCGGGGGCCTCCACCACCACCGTGGCCCCGGGCACCTCCACGTGCACCAGGCAGACCCGGCCCAGGTACTCGGCCAGCAGCACCCGGCCGGAAAGACCGGGCCCCCGGGGATCCATGGCCGCGTCGGCGGGACGGAACCCCAGGTCCCACTCCCCCGGCACCGGCGGGGCCGGCCAGGCCGACAGGGGGAACTCTAGGACCTGGCCCGGCACGCGGATCCGCACCCGCCCGGCCTCGACCTCCACCCGGCCCCTCAGGAAGTTCATGGCCGGGGTGCCCACGAAACCCGCCACGAACCGGTTGGCCGGCCGCTCGAACACCTCCCGGGGGGTGCCCACCTGCTGGAGCCGGCCGGCGCGCAGCACGGCCACCCGGTCGCCCATCCCCAGGGCCTCGACCTGGTCGTGGGTCACGTACACGGTGGTGACGCCGAGCCGGCGCTGGAGGCGGCGCAGTTCCGCCCGCATGCCCTCCCGGAGGCGCGCGTCCAGGTTCGAGAGGGGCTCGTCCATCAGGAACGCCCGGGGCTGCCGCACCACGGCACGGCCCAGGGCCACCCGCTGGCGCTGCCCTCCGGACAGCTCCCGTGGCCTGCGGTCCAGCAGGCCTTCCAGGCCCAGCAGCCGGGCCGCCTGCCGCACCCGCCGGTCCACCTCCGCCCGGTCCAGACGCCGGAGCCGCAGGGGAAAGGCCAGGTTCTCGTACACGGACTTGTGGGGGTAGAGGGCGTAGTTCTGGAACACGAAGGCCACGTCCCGGTCCTTGGGGTCCACGCCGTCCACGGGGCGGCCGCCGATCCACACCCTGCCGGAGGTGGGCGTGTCGAGCCCGGCGATCAGCCGCAAGGCCGTGGACTTGCCGCATCCCGAGGGGCCCAGGAGGACCAGGAGCTCCCCGTCGGCCGCCTCCAGGGTGAGGTCCGCCAGGGCCTCCACCGGGCCGAACCGCTTGGTCACCCGCTCCAGCCGGATCGAGGCCACGGGGCTACCCCTTGACCCCGCCCTCGGTCAGGCCCGCCACGAGCCGGCGCTGGAACGCCAGGAACAGCGCGAGCACCGGCAGGGTCATCACCACCGAGGCGGCCATCACGCGGTCCCAGGCGGTGTGGTACGAGCTGAACAGGTGGTAGAGCCCCTTGGCCAGGGTGAACCGCCCGGGCGAGTCGATCAGGACGTAGGCCATGAGGAACTCGTTCCACGCGATGAGGAAGGTGTACACCCCCACCCCCACCAGGGCCGGGGCCGAGAGCGGGAGCACCACCTGCAGGAGCACCTGGAGCCGGGTGCACCCGTCGGTCCGGGCCGCCTCCTCCAGTTCCCGGGGAAGCGCCCGGAAGTAGTTGGCCAGCACGTAGACCGACACGGGCAGGGTCTGGGCGAGGTAGGCCACCACCAGGCCGGTGAGGGTGTCGCGCAGCCCGGCCCGGGCCAGCACGGCGAACAGGGGCACCGCCAGGAGGATGGGCGGGATCAGGTACGCGAGCCCCAGGGCCGCCCCGGCCGCCCGCCGGCCCGGGAACCGCAGGCGCGCGAGCGCGTACGCGCCCGGGCCGGCCAGGAGCAGGTTCAGCCCCACGGTGGCCCCGGCCACCACGGCCGAGTTGAGCATGTACCGGAGGAACCCCTGCCGGAACCACACGTCCCGGTAGGCCTCCACGGTGGGTCGGGAGGGGAGGAACCGGGGAGGCACCGCGAACAGCTCCCCGAAATCCTTCAGCGACGAGGCCACCATCCAGTAAAACGGGAACGCCACGGCCCCGGCCAGGCACAGGAGGAAACCGAGGCGCGCCCACCGGGCCCCGCTCACCGCGCCCTCCCCCGGACCCATGCGGCCCCCCCGGCGAGCGCCACGGCCAGGAGCAGGCAGGCCCCGGCCGCCGCCGTTCCGAAGTCGTGGAGCCGGAACGCGGTGTCGTAGATCCACAGCGGCGTGACCCGGGTGCCGGCCGCCCCGCCGGTTAGCAGGAACACGTCGTCGAACTTGTTCACGGTCCAAAGGAACCGGACCGTGAACACCAGGGCCACCATGGCCCGGATCTCGGGCCACGTCACGTGGCGGAACCGCTGCCACGGCCCGGCGCCGTCCAGACGCGCCGCGTCGTAGAGCTCCGGGGGCACGGCCTGGAGCCGGGCGAGCACGAACAGCATGGCGAACGGGAAGTACCGCCATCCCTCGAACGCCACCACGGTCCAGAAGGCCAGGGGCCGGGTCGAAAGCCAAGCCACCGGCCCTCCGGTCCATCCGGCCGCCTGGAGCGCCCAGTTGGCCGCGCCGTACACCGGGTCGAGGAGCCACTTCCACACGAAGGCGACGGACACCGCCGGCGCCACGTACGGAAACAGGAACAGGGTGCGGAAGACCGCCCGCCCGGCCACGGGCGCGTGCACCGCCAGGGCGGCCAGGACCCCGAGGAGCACGGACAGGGTCACGCCGCATGCGGCGTAGGCCAGCGTGACCCCCACCGATCCCCAGAACGCCCCGTCGAGTGCGAGCCGAGCGTAGTTGGCGAGCCCCGCAAAGGGCGCCCCCCCGGCCAGCGTGCCAAGGCGCACGGCGTGGAGGCTGGCCCAAGCGTTGTACAGGAGGGGGAACCCCACCACCCCGAGCACCGCCGCCAGGGGCGCCAGGAGCAGGGCCCAGGCGAACCGGGCCTCGGCCCGCCGGAGCACGTCGGCAAGGCCCGCGGGCAAACCGGTTCCCCCTCCTACCGGCCCGGAGGCAGTTCGCGGATCCGGGCGCCCAGCCACGCCGCCACCCGCTCCGGGGGCTCGCCCTCGTCCAGCAAAAGGCCGATGGCCTCGGGTACCCGCTTCGAGGCGTAGAGCGCCCCGATCCGCTCGCGGCCGCCGCCCAGGAACCCCCATCGACTCATCGCCTCCAGGCCCGAGGCCAGGGACCGCGGCAGCCCGGGGCCGTAGGGCCGGAACAGGGCCTGGCGAGCCCACGCCTCCCGGGCGGCCCGGCGCACGGGCATCTTGCCCCCGGGCGCCATGGCGAGCCACCGGGCGTATCCTTCTTTCAGCAGGAACCGCGCCCACCGGCGCGCCGGGGAGCCGGCCCCTTTCAGGATGCCCAGCGCGTACACCTCGCCGTACACCGCCGGCCCGCCGCCGGGGCCGCGAATCGCGGCCACGAACCCGGTCCGGCGGGCCAGGTCCGGCCGGTCGGGCCGGTGGTCGGCCACCAGCCCCGCGATGTCATCCACGATGTAGGGGGAGTAGAAGATCATGGCCGCCCGGTCGGTCAGGTAGTACTGCCGGGCCTGGCGCCAGTAGGTGTGCCCCGGCGCGGCGTACCGGGCGAGCTCGCGGTAGAAGCCCAGGGCTTCCACCATCCGCGGGTCGTCCGCATACCGGCCGCGTTCGTCGAACAGGCGGGCACCGGCCGCGAGCGCCAGGTGCTCGAACACCTGCTGGGTGTACACCTGCCGGGGGTGGGTACCCAGGACCACCCCGAACCGGGACGCCGCGGGGTCGTGCAGGGCCCGCGCCGCCGCCAGGATGCGTTCCCACGAATCGGGCGGGGAGAGGCCGTGCTCCTCGAACCAGTCCCTGCGGTACCAGATCCCCTGGACCCAGGCGTCCAGGGGCACGGCCGCGTACCCCGACCCGTCCGGGGTGCGGCACAGGTTCAAGGGGCCGGGGTAGAACCCCTCCTCGCCCAGTTCCCGGACCAGCCCGGTCGCCGCCTCGGCGTCCAGGAGCCCCTCGGCCGCGTACTGGACCACCTGGGTGAGCCCGAGCTGCACCACGTCGGGGAGTTCCCCGGCCGCGCTGGCCGCCGCCAGTTTCTCGGGCAGGGCGTTCTCGTCCACCGGCACCACGCGCACCGTGGCCGAGGGGTCGGCCCGGCCGAACTCGCGGGCCAGATCCTCCTGCACGGCCATGCGGTCGGGTTCCACCTCGGCGGTCCAGAACACCACCTCGGAGGTTTGGGGAGATCTCCGGCAGCCCGCCGCGAGGACAAGCGCCGCCCCCAGAACACCGAGCCACCCGATGCGGCCCCAGGAGCCCGTGCCGGACCTCCCTGGCGCCTTCCGGAGGCCGTCAGGACGCCGGGCCGGTATCCGGCTCCACGTGGGCGTCCAGCAGGTCCACCAGCGTCTTGAGCACGTGAAAGATCTCAACCGAGTCCTCCTCGCCGAACCGGGGCGCGCCCTCCAGTTCCCCGAGGGCGGCTGCCGAGAGTACGGCCAGAAGGGGTTCCTGACGGCTGGGCTCGGGAGCCGGGCCGTTCTCGCCGAGGCTGGCCATCCACCGGCACGTGGCCTGGTAGGTTTCCTCCAGCGCCTCGAACGAGGGCACCCGCACCCGGCCCGGGTAGTACGCCTCGAAGCACCGGATGGTGAGCACACAGCAGTGGGCGGTCCAGGCCATCACATCGCCCGGCTTGGCGTCCAGGGTCTCCAGAAGGGGCGGCAGCACCTCCGGGTACCGGCGAAGGTAGTCGTCCCACAGGGCCTGCATGTCCTCCACCGGGAGGTGACCGAGGGACTGGGCGGTCTCTTCGATGAAGGCGAGGGGGATCGGTGTCACCGACATGGTTCACTCCGCGGACAGGGGAAGGGAAGGACGGCAGCAGTTTACCGCAACCCGGTGAGAGGAGCGAGGGACGGGCGTGGGGACGTCCACCCGGGCACACTTCCGGGGCCCCGTGGCCGCCCCAGGGCTCGAACGACCCCCTGGCCCCTGTCGCGCCCCCCGTCTCACGCCCGGGAGGTCCCCCCCGGCTCGGGCGGAACACCGTATGGAACCCCGCCGCGGCGACCCGCCGCCCGGAAACCCCGGGGCCGCTCCTCGGCCTCGGAAGGGTCCGTGCCCCGTAAACGGGCCGCTCCGCGGTCGGGAGGCGCCCGCGGGCGGGGCGGCTCCCCTCGTTACAGCAGTCCGTCCATCCGGGCGATTTTCTCCAACAGGTCCACCACCCGGCAGGCGTATCCCCACTCGTTGTCGTACCAGGCCACCACCTTGGCCATGCGGTCCTTGCGCACGTGGGTGAGCAGGCTGTCGAAGATGGCCGAGTGGGGATTGTTGATGATGTCCACCGACACGATGGGATCCGTGCAGTACTCCATGATCCCTTTGAGTTCGCCCTCGCAGGCCGCCTCCATGGCCTCGTTGATCTCCTCGGCCGTGGCCTTCTTCTCCAGCATCACGGTGAGGTCGATCACCGAGCCGGTGGGCACCGGCACCCGGAACGCGAGCCCTTCGATCTTGCCCTCGAGTTCGGGGATCACCCGGCCCAACGCCTTGGCCGCTCCGGTGGAGGTGGGGATGATCGAAAGCGTGGCCATCCGTGCCCGCCGGAAGTCCTTGTGGGGGTAGTCGAACAGGCGCTGGTCGTTGGTGAACGCGTGCACCGTGGTGAGGTACCCCTTGCGGATGCCGAAGTGCTCCAGCAGCACCTTGGCCACCGGCGCCGCGCAGTTGGTGGTGCACGACGAGTTGGAGATGATCGTGTGTTCCGGCCGGAGGATGTGGTCGTTGACGCCCATCACGATGGTGGCCTCGAGCGGATCCTTGGAGGGCACGGTGAGCACCACCCGCTTGGCCCCGGAGCGCAGGTGTCCTTCCAACTGGGCCACTTGCCGGAACACGCCCGTGGCCTCCACCACGTAGTCCACACCCAGCTCCTTCCACGGGAGATCGAGCGGATCGCTGCTGCGGCGGCTGGGCCCGGTCAGCACCCGGACCTCGTGGCCGTCGATCACGAGGCTGTTCTCGCGCACCTCCACGCGGCCCGGGAACGGACCGTGGATCGAGTCGAACTTGGTCACGAGCCCCAGCGCATCCACGGGTGCCAGGTCGTGAATCGCCACGAACTCGAATGCGCCTCCGAACATTCCCTTCTTCTTGGCCGCGCGGAGCACCAGCCGGCCGATCCGTCCGTACCCGTTGATCGCGATGCGTGCAGGCATGGCTCACCCTCCTGAGATCCGAGGAGAAACGACAGGGGCGACGCGTCCAGGGTACTGTGGATCGGACGGAACACAAGGGGAGTTGAGCGTCGGGGTTCCCTCGAACGTGCCCTTTGTCTCCGGAGCGGCCCTTCCCCCGCGATGCCCCCTCCCGGGGCCGGCCGGGTTCGAACGGGAGGCGTGCGGCCTCGCCGCAGCCCTTCATCCGCCGGGCTTGAGCCGGGCCGCGATGGCGTCGTCGATGTCGGTGGGAGCGAGGCCGGCCCGCTGGAACTTCTGCCCCCAGGTGGCCCTGCCGGCCAGCACCTCGCCGAACACGGCCGCCGGGTCCTCGCCGGTGACCCGGTAGAGGAGGCAGGCCGCCACGGCCGCCCCGTCGGGGGCGCCCCGTTCCCGGAGGCGCCGGATCCGTTCCCCGGGCACCCCGAGGCGCTCCTCCAGAACCCGGTCCACCACCGGCGCGGCCCGTCCCGTTTGCACGGCCTTGGAGAGCTCGGGGTCGAGGCGCGCCGGATCCACCCCCAGGGAAGCCACGGCCCGGGCCCACGATCCCGCGCGGGAGCGGGCGTGGAGCAGGTCTCGGGCGTTCAGGCCCGTGCGGGCCGCCACGGCGTGGGCGATCCACAGGTCCTCGGGGGGCGTGCCGGTCATGAGGGCGCGCACGATCGTTCCCTTGGAGATCCCGAACGCGGCGGCGAGCAGCGAGTTCCTCGAGGTGGCCAGGATGTAGGCGTCGGCCGCCTCGGGCCGGCCGGGATCGTACGAGCGGTCCCGGAAACAGTGGCAGGTCACGGTGGAAGCGGCCTCGGCAGGGGGCGTGGCCAGGCAGGCGAGCACCAGCCCGAGGATTCCGATCGTTCGCGCGCGCATCGGGTGCCCTCCGTTGCGGGTCCGGATGAGCTCGTTCGGGGCGGCCGTCGGCCGCGCAGGCGCGGCTCCGGGCCACCGGTATGCCCGTCCCTTTTATCTCTTCGGCCCGGCCGCCGCCATGATCCACGTCAACGGGCCGGTTCTCATGGAGATTTAATGTTCGGCTAATGACCGCTTCATGAGCGGATGTCACCTTCTGGACGGTTATGCGTCCGGACGGCAGAAGCGGTTCCTGGCCCACAGGAGGAATCCCATGATCCAGGCCGAGAACCTCACCAAGTACTACGGCGACGTGAAGGCCCTGGACGGGGTCTCGTTCCACGTGGAGCAAGGGGAGATCGTGGGGCTGCTGGGCCCCAACGGCGCCGGCAAGACCACGGCCATGAAGATCCTCACCTGC
>CAZBGL010000247.1:0-12603 GCA_964491375.1 uncultured Thermodesulfobacteriota bacterium
CGCCGTGCCCCCCTGGCTGATCCGGGTCCTCTCCGCCGGCCTGTTCGCCGCCTTCGGGGTGGCGGCCCTGGGCTCGAAGGACCCGCGCCCCGGGCCCGCCCCCGGAACAGCCGGCCCCCCCGGAACAGCCGGCCCCCCCGGAACGGCGGCCCCCTTCCTGGCATCTTTCCTGGCCATCTTGATCGCAGAACTCGGGGACAAGACCCAGCTGGCCACGGCCGGCCTCGCCGCCCGTTACGACGCACCTCTCACCGTGTTCGCCGGCGCGTGCTCGGCCCTGTGGCTCGTGACCGCCCTGGCCGTCTCGGCCGGCGCCGGCCTGGCGCGCCGCCTTTCCCCCCGCACCCTGCGCCGAGCCTCGGGCATCCTGTTCCTGGGGTTCGCCTTTCTCGCCCTCGCCGGCGGGTAGGCACCTTCCCGGTCCTGGCACACCCCCTGCAGAGGACCGGTTCCCTCCGCCACGGAAGCCCTGAAAGACGCGGCCGCGCGCCCGTCGGGCGACGAAAGTCCGCGCGGGGGAGGACAAGAACGTCTTTCAGCCGCCGATGGAGAGACATTTTTGTCATCCCGAGAGGAGGTGCCATGAAGCTCGTCATCGCCATCGTGAAGCCGTTCAAGCTCGACGACGTGCGGCAGGCCCTGTCGGAGATCGGGGTCAAGGGCCTCACCGTCACCGAGGTCAAGGGCTACGGCCGACAGAAGGGCCACAAGGAACACTACCGGGGCGCGGAGTACATCGTGGACTTCCAGCCCAAGGTGCGCCTGGACATCGCGGTGGAGGCCGAACTCGTGCCCAAGGTGGTGGAGGCCATCACCCGGGCGGCCCGCACGGGAAAGATCGGCGACGGCAAGATCTTCGTCACACCGCTCGAGGAGGTGGTGAGGATCCGAACCGGCGAAAGCGGGCCCGAGGCCCTGTGAGCTCCTCTGGTTCGTTCGTGTCGGTTTCGTCCGGCTCCGGGAGGTGAAAGATCCATGGAAGCGGGAAAACGTCTTGCGTGGTTCACGGCGGCCGCCCTGATGGCGCCCGGTGCGGCCTGGGCGGCCCCATCCCCGGTCGACGCCGGGGACACGGCCTGGATCCTGGCGTCCACGGCGCTGGTGCTGTTCATGACCCTTCCGGGACTCGCCCTGTTCTACGGCGGGCTGGTCCGCAGCAAGAACGTGCTGTCCGTTCTGATGCAGTGCTTCGCCATCAGCTCCGTGGTCTCGGTGATCTGGCTGGCGTACGCCTACAGCCTGTCCTTCGGCCCGGACGTGGGCGGCGTGGTCGGAGGACTGGGCAAGGCCCTGTTCGCCGGCGTGGGCCTCGATGCGGTCACCGGGTCGGTGCCCGAGACCGTGTTCGCCATGTTCCAGCTCACCTTCGCCATCATCACGCCCGCGCTGGTGATCGGCGGCTTCGCCGAGCGGACCCGTTTCTCAGCGGTGCTGTGGTTCACCGTGCTGTGGGTCACCGTCGTGTACGCCCCCATCGCCCACTGGGTATGGGGAGGGGGCTGGCTGGGCCGGATGGGGCTCCTGGACTTCGCCGGCGGCACCGTGGTCCACGTGACCGCCGGGGTGGCCGCCCTGGTGAGCGCCCTGGTGATCGGCCGCCGCAAGGGCTTTCCGGAAACGCCCATGCCCCCCCACAACATGACCCTCACGGTGGCGGGCGCGGGCATGCTCTGGGTTGGGTGGTACGGCTTCAACGCCGGCAGCGCCCTGGCCGCCGACGCCAACGCGGGCATGGCCCTGGTGGCCACCCACATGTCCGCCTCGGCCGGCGCGCTCACCTGGATGGTGTGCGAGTGGATCAAGTACGGCAAACCCAGCGTCCTGGGTGTGGTCACCGGCATGGTGGCGGGCCTGGGTACCATCACCCCGGCCTCCGGGTTCGTGGGCCCGGCCGGGGCCCTCCTCATCGGGATCCTGGCCGGGTTCGTGTGCTTCAACGCGACCAACTTCGTGAAACAGAAGCTCCGCCTGGACGATTCCCTCGACGTGTTCCCGGTCCACGGGGTGGGAGGCATGCTGGGAACGCTCCTTGCCGGGGTACTGAGCTCTCCCCACCTGGGGGTTCTGAGCGGGCTGGGCTTTGCCGACGGCATCCATTCCATCGGGAGCCAGCTCGGCGTTCAGGCGGTGGGGGTGGCGGCCACCGCGGCGTATACCCTGGTGGCCACCTTCGTCGTCCTGAAGGTCATCGACGCGGTGTGCGGCCTCCGGGTGGACGAGGAAACCGAGATCCAGGGCCTGGACCTCGCCCTCCACGAAGAGCGGGGGTACGACCTGTAGACGTCCAGGGGGACCGGTCTACCGGCCCCCCCACCGCCACCTCCGGCGGCCCCGCCCCGGACGGCCCGGGCCCTCCCGGTCGCGGCGAACCACGATCAGGCCCGCCATCTCCGCATCCACCGCGTAGCGGCTGAACCCCACGCGGAACACGTACGAGGGAAACGCCTGCTCGAGCTCGATGCGGCTTCCCGGCCGGACCCCCATGGCCAGGAGTTTCTGGAGCTTCTTGGAGTCCTTGGTCCTGAGATAGGCCACCGTGCCGCCGTCGCCCGGCCTCATGTGGGCCAGCGGCGCCACGAACCGCTCCCCCTCGGCCCGGGCCCTCTCGCAGCACGCACCCGGAGGAATGGGCCGGCCGTGGGGGCAGGTATCCGGGTGCCCCAGCAGTTCGCACACCCGTTCCTCCACGTCCCGCCGCAGGGCGTGCTCCATCTGGCAGGCCGCGGCCTCCATGTCGCCGCTCGCCGTGTCCACCACGTCGTGGAACAGCCTCTCGGCCAGGCGATGCCTCCGGATCACCCGCCGGGCCTCCTCCCGGCCGCGTTCGGTGAACGCGGGGCCGCCGGGTCCCTGCCGTACCATCCCCCGCGCCCTCAATCCGTCCAGGTCGGCCTCGGACGGCATGTCCCGGTCGGCGCCCTCCTCCAGGATCTCCCACAACGCCTCCAGCGTCTCTTCGGAGCGTTCGTCCAGGCTCATCGCTCTCCCCTCCGCCTCCGGGACCACGAGCGAAGCCATCGCACCAGGGCGGGCTCCCGTGGCATCTCGTACCCGCAGTAGGGGCACTTCACGTTCTTGCATCCCCCGAACACGGCGCACGAGCGGCAGACCCGGTGCGCGTCCTCCTCGGAGAACACCCTGCCGCAGAACGGGCATCTCACAGCCGCACCCCTAGAAGATCCAGCGCCGCGTTCAGGGCCACCCCTGCCGCCAGCGCGCACACCAGCACGAACGCCGCGATTCCCAGGGCGGTGCGCAGGCCCCGCTCCTTTTGCATCACCAGGAACTGGGCGATGCACGGCACGAACAGGGTCAGGGTGACCGCGGCCACGGCCAGCTGGTTCCCGGTGAGCAGCCCGGACGCATGGAGATCGTACAGGCCGGCCGCGCCGTAATCCCGCCGGAAAAACCCGAACAGGAAGGCTACGGCCGCCTCCTGCGGCAGCCCGAGCCACCGCATGCCGTGGGCCAGGACGCCAACCACCGCGCCGAATGCGCCGGTTATCTTGCCGAGCCAGATGAGCACGCTGGCCAAGACGAAAAGGGGCAGGATCTCGGCAAAATACCACTGCATCCGGGTGTAGGTCTTCACGAGCACGGCCCCCGGCCGAGGGAGCCGCAAGGGGGGCAGTTCCATGTAGAACACGGGCCTGTCCCCGGGAAGCACCTTGGCCGACAACACACCCACCACCACGAACACACCGCCCACGAAACCGGCCCAGACCAGCATCGCGAGGGGCTCGCCGGCCATGATGCCCAGGATCACCCCGAGTTGGGCGCTGCACGGAATCGCCAGGGCGAGCAGCACCGTGGCGATCAGGCGTTCACGTCGCGTCTCCAGGGTGCGGGTCACCATGGTGGCCATGGTGTCGCAGCCGAACCCCAGCACCATGGGGATCACGGCCCGCCCGTTGAGCCCGATCCCCTTGAACACCCGGTCCACCAGCATGGCCAGCCGCGGCAGGTAGCCCGAGTCCTCGATCACCGAGAACGCGACGAAAAACGTGCCCACGATGGGGAGCACGATCGCCACGGCGTAGCGCAGGCCCAGCGTCACCACCCCGTAGTCCAGGGCGATGAGCTCGCGGAGCCACGGCCACGGGACCAAACGGTTCACCGCCTGGTTCACCCAGGGGTTCACATAGGCCTCGAACACCCGGCCCTCCAGGAAGTCCACCACCGTGCCCGCGCCGAACCCCCCCACGAACTTGTACAGGCCAAGGTACAGCACCGCGGCCAGAATCGGCAGACCCCACACCGGGTGCATGGTCAGCCGGCCCAGGTGGTCCGCCAAGGTCGCCCGACCGGCCGGGGGCACGTGGAAGACCTGCGATACGACCCGTTCCGCCACTTCGTGGAGTCGAAGGGGGACCGCGTAGACCGGGGGTGCGCCCACACGCTGCTCCACACGGTGGCGCGCGTCGCGGATCCGGGCCCGCTCTCGGGGGCCCAGGCCCAGGGCCCGCTCCAGGGCCTCGTCCCCCTGGAGGAGCAGCAATGCCAGGGCCCGCCTGGACAGGCCCAGGCCGGCCGGCACCACGTCCCGCACCGCCGCGACCGCCTCCTCCAGAGGGGCTCCGAAGTCCACGCGCAGGCGCACATCCCGGCCCCCCGCGTCCCCCAGTCGGCGCACCAGGTCCTCTACCCCGCGACCGGTGAGGGCGGCCGTGGGAACCACCGGCACCCCCAGGATCTCCTCGAGACGACCCGTGTCGATGCGGATGCCCAGGCGCTCGGCCTCGTCCATCATGTTGAGCACCAGCACCACGGGCAGCTCCGCCTCGATCAACTGGAGCGTCAGCGGGAGCATGCGCTCCAGATTCTTCGCGTCCACCACGTGGAGCACCGCATCGGCATCTCCCCGCAGCAGCATGTCCCGGGCCACCCGCTCCTCCTCGGTGATGGGCAGCAGGGAGTACATGCCCGGGGTGTCCTCCACCGCGACGTCCGCGTGGCGCAGCCGGCCCCGCGACACCTCCACGGTGGTGCCCGGATAGTTGGACACCACCACGTACCGGCCGGTGAGCCGGTTGAACAGCGCGCTCTTGCCCACGTTCGGGCTTCCCACGAGCACGATCTTCCGCACCGGGTCGGCACCGGCCCGGCTCCGGGCCGTGCCGCAACAGGTCGCCACGGATTGACCTCCTCCGGGAATCGGGTTTACAGGCCCTTTCTATCACTATTGATATTCATGATCAAGAAAAACGTCCACCACTTTACCTCCTCCGAGGGCTTCCTTACACTGGGAGTTCGACGGCGAGTTCCTGGGATTCGCTTGGGGACACCACCACAGGAGGAGATCCATGAACCAGGAGGCCTGCCGGGTCGGCGACACCTTCACCTACGCGATGGAGACCACAGAGGACATGAGCGCGAGCCGCTATCAGGAGAGCTCCCCGCCGGTGTTCGCCACGCCCTTCCTGGTGGGCGCGGTGGAGGCCGCGTGCGCCCGGCTCATGGAACCGTGTCTCGAACCGGGTGAGATGAGCGTGGGCGGGTTCGTGGAACTGCGTCACACCCGTCCCACCCCCCTGGGTTGGAAGGTCAGGACGGTAGCGCGCCTCGTCGAGAAGGAGGGGCGCAAGTTCGTGTTCGAAGTGGAGTGCTTCGACGAGGTGGAGAAGATCGGCTCGGCCCGCCACGTCCGTTTCGTGATCGACGCCCAGTCGTTCATGGAAGCCGTGGAGGCCAAGGCCGCCCAGCGGGGAGACCGGTCATGACGTGGCGGCTGGACGTCCGGGTGGAGACGGCCCGGATGCGGCTCCCGGACGGACGCACCGTGGAGCGCCGGGTCGAGGTCCGCACCCATCCCCTGACCGGAGACACCGTGCGGGTACTCACCCCGCCGTTCCGCCGGCTCCGGGTTCCGGAGATCCGGGTCGAATACGCCCACACGCTCAACGGATGCCCGTTCTGCCCGGAGGCCTTGGATACCCAGACCCCGGCGTTCCACCCCGACGAGTTTCCGCAGCCCCGCATCGTGCACGGCCAGGTCACGGTGTTCCCAAACCTCCTCGCGTACGCCGGGATCTCGGCGGTGAGCGTGCTCACCCGGGAACACTTCGTGACCCTGGACGAGTTCACGCCGGAACTCCTGGCCGACGCCTTTGCCGCGGCGCACACGTTCTTCTGTGCGGCCGAGGCAGCCCGCCCCGACCTCGGGATCCGCCTGCTCCACTGGAACTACATGCCCCCGTCCGGGTCCAGCATGATCCATCCGCACCATCAGCTCATGGCGAGCCGGGTGGTCCCCACCCGGCTCGCGCGCCTGGCCGACGGAAGCCGGCGCCTGGCCTCTGCCGCCGGCCGCCATCCCTGGGACGTCATCGTGGAGGCAGAGCGTTCCGACGGCAGCCGGTGGGTGGGCGAAACCGGACGATGGCGCTGGCTTGCGGACCCCGCACCCCAAGGCCGGTATTTCGAGCTCGTGGGGGTCCACGATTCCGCCTGTGACCTGCTCGAGTTGGACGAACGGGACTTCGACGGCCTCGTGGAAGGCCTGCTCCGGACGTTCCGGTACATGGGACGGTGCGGCCTCTGGAGCTTCAACCTCGCCCTCATGGGCCTGCCGCCCGAGGCGTCCGAACATTTCAGGGTCCAGACCCGCCTGGTACCGAGGGCCTTTTTCCCGCCGGCCGGGTGCTCGGACATCCACTTCGATGTGATCGAGCACGAGCCCATGGTGCTGCGCTCGCCGGAGCAGAGCGCCGAAGAACTCCGGGAGTTCTTCGGTTAGGACCTCCCCGGGCTCGGGCCACGGAAGCGGCCTCCGGCCGAGGAACCGAAGGTGTCGCGGCCCGCAGGCCGCTGGAGCAAAGATGCAAGGGGACGGGGGAAGCGACTCTCGTCGCCCGATCGGACCGTTCCGTGTGGGCCGTCGTTACGGGTTCACACGTCCAGGTTCCGGACCTCCAGGGCATGGGTCCGGATGAACTCCTTTCGGGGCTCCACGCTGTCGCCCATCAGGACGCTGAAGATCTCCTCCGCGGCCACGGCGTCCTCCAGGGTCACCTGGAGCAGCGTGCGCCGCTCCGGGTCCATGGTCGTCTCCCACAACTGCTGGGGGTTCATCTCGCCCAGGCCTTTGTACCGCTGGATCGTGAGCGATCGCCGTGCCCGCTCCACCAGGAGCTCCAGCAGGTCCTCTCGGGAGGATGCCGACCCGGCCCCGGCCTCGTCGCCGTTTCGCCTGAGGATCAGGAACGGCGGGCGACTCAGGTCCGAGAGCTCACGGTTGAGGCGATACGCCGCGCGGTAGTCCGCGGAGTCCACCAGTTCCCGGTGGATGGGGCAGATGGACCGCCGTCCGTTCGTCCGCTTCTCTGCCACGAAGCGCAGCAGGCTGTGCTCCTCGTCCCGGTCGGTCTGGACGACCGTGTATCCCCGGGCTTCCAGCGCGCGGCGCAACGGATCGAAGGCCTCGGCCGAGCGGAGCCTCCCGTGGTCGCGCAGCCCGAAGTCCACCAGCACCTGGATCGCATCCCGGTCAAACCCCTTCTTGGCGAGCCGGTCCATGTGGAACCGGAACTGGAAGATCCGCATCAGCAGATCCCTCAGGGGTGCGCCGGAGTACACCCGGCCCGTCTCCTCGACCCGGACCGAGTACTCGCGCACGGCCTCGTCCACCAGGAAGCGCTGAAGCTCCTCGTCGTTCTGCAGGTACCGCTCGTGCTTCCCCTTGGCCACCCGATACAGGGGGGGCTGGGCGAGATACAGGTACCCCCGCTCTATGATCTCGGGCATCATCCGGTAGAAGAAGGTCAGCAGGAGGGTTCGGATGTGGCTCCCGTCCACGTCCGCGTCCGTCATGATGATGATGCTGTGGTACCGGATGCGGTCGATGTCGAACTCGTCGTGGATGCCGGCGCCGATGGCGGTCACCAGGGTGGCGATCTCCTTGTTCGAGAGCATCTTCTCCGGCCGGGCCTTCTCCACGTTCAGGATCTTGCCCTTGAGCGGCAGGATCGCCTGGAACCTTCGGTCCCGGCCCTGCTTGGCCGAACCGCCGGCGCTGTCTCCCTCTACGATGTACAGCTCGCTACGGGACGGATCACGCTCCTGGCAGTCGGCCAGTTTTCCGGGCAGGCTCGCGGAGTCGAGCGCGTTCTTCCGGCGGGCCAGCTCCTTGGCCTTTCGGGCGGCCTCTCGGGCTCGGGCCTCCTGCACGCACTTGGCAACGATCTTCCGGGCCACCGACGGGTTCTCCTCGAAATAGGCGCCCAGCCGTTCGTTGCAGACGTTTTCAACGATCCCCCGGACCTCGGAGTTGCCGAGCTTGGTCTTCGTCTGGCCCTCGAACTGCGGGTCGGGCACCTTGAGGGAGATCACCGCCGTCAGGCCCGCACGCACGTCGTCACCCGACAACCCGCCCCTGAGGTCCTTCAAGAGCCCGTGGGCCTTGGCGTACGCGTTGAGCGTGCGCGTCAACGCAGCCCGAAACCCGGTCACGTGGGTGCCGCCCTCCCGGGTGTTGATGTTGTTCACGAAGCTGAACAGCCGCTCCTTGAACCCTTCGTTGTACTGGATGGCGACCTCCACGAGGACGTCACCGCTCCCTCCCTCGAAGTGGATCGGCGGATGCAAGGCCGACACCGACCGGTTCAGGTGCTCGACAAAGGAGCGGATCCCTCCCTTGTACCGGAACACCTGGCGCTTGTCCGTGCGCTCGTCCGTGAGAACGATCTCGATACCGCTGTTCAGGAACGCGAGTTCCCGGAACCGGGTCGCCAACACGTCGTAGGAGAACTCGGTTTCCGTGAAGATCTCCGGATCCGGTCGGAAACGGACGGTGGTACCCCGTCGGCGGGTGCTCCCGATCACCGTCAAGGGCCCGAGGGGCACACCCCTTTCGTACGCTTGGTGGTAGACCTTGCCTCCCCTTCGGATCTCCACCTCGAGTCTCTCGGACAGGGCGTTCACCACGGAGACGCCCACGCCGTGGAGCCCCCCGGACACTCGGTACGTCTTCTTGTCGAACTTGCCGCCGGCGTGCAGTTGGGTCAGCACGAGTTCGGCGGCTGGCTTGCCGGTGTCCTTGTGCACGTCCACCGGGATCCCGCGGCCGTTGTCCTCCACGGTCACGCTGTTGTCCGAATGGATGGTGACCTCGATGTGGTCGCAGTAACCCGCCAGGGCCTCGTCGATCGAGTTGTCCACCACCTCGTACACGAGATGGTGGAGCCCCATGGAGCCCGTGGAGCCGATGTACATGGCCGGCCGCTTCCGCACGGCCTCCAGGCCTTCGAGCACCTTGATGCTGTCGGCCGTGTACAGTTCCTCGATGTGTTTCAGATCTTCGTCCATTTCCTCTTCTCTCGGGCTTTCAGGCCGCCGGCGCCGGCCCGCGGGTCAACCGGCACGGCCTGCGTATACCCGCCCCTTCTCCACATGCAGACGCTGCACGCGATCCTCGGACCGAAACGGCACGTCCGACGGGTTCACCGAGGAGATCCAGATCTGACCTTCCCACTCCTCCACGAAACGGGCAAAGGCGTCCAGCCGGCTCCCGTCCAGCTCGGACGCCGGATCGTCGGCCAGGAACACCGCCCTTCGTCCCTGAACGGTCCAGATCCACAGCAACATGGCCAGCTTCAGGGACAGCGCCACGGACCTCAACTGGCCCCTGGAGGCGTATCCCCTGGTCTCGCGTCCGTTCAGGCGGATGCGGAGCCGGTCCCTGTGGGGCCCGACCGTGGTGTGGCCGACCGCACGATCCCGAGGCTCGGCCACGCGAAGGGCGTCGAACAGCGCCGAACCGTAGTCCGCGCCAGGGCTCGGAAGATACGGGTGCACAAGATCCACCTGAACGGTGTCGTCAACCCCGAGGCGCTCAAGCACGGACCGCACCAGCGGCTCCAGGTCCCGAACCGCCCGAGTCCTGGCGCGGTGGATATCCCGCGCCAACGCCACCAGGCTCTCGTCCCAGCCTTCGAGCGATGTCGTCGACCTTCTCAGGAGCGCGTTGCGCTGTTCCACCACCCGGCGGTAGCGTCTGAGCCGGTCGGCATGGGACGGATCGCGGTGGAACACCAAACGGTCCAGGTAACGCCGGGTCTGTTCACGGCCGCCTGCCGCCAACTCCACGTCCGCCGCCGTGAACGCAACCGCCGGCATCACCTCCAGGTACTCGGACACCCGGCGCGGACGTCTCCCGTCCACGGTGACGGAGCGGCCACGGCCGTCGATCCGCATGCACAACTCGGCCGGCCCACGTTCCCCGTCCACCTCCACGGACAGGACGCACTCCGAAACGCCCAATTGTATCAGATCCCTGGCGCGATTTGTACGAAAGCTCCGGAGGGCGAAAAGCACGTACAGGGCCTCCAGGAGGTTCGTTTTTCCCTGACCGTTGGCCCCGCAAACCAAAAGGACGCGACGTTCCGGCACGAGCTCCAACGGAAGGAGGTTCCGGAACCCCCGGGCTCGGAACCGGACCACGTGCATGCTAGTCGATGCGTATCGGCATGATCACAGCCAGATACCCGGGATCCCGCTCGCTGCGGACCACGCACGGAAGCACCGGATCCGACACCTCGATCCGCACGGAATCACCCTCCACGTGACGCACGGCGTCCACCAAATACGACGCGTTGAACGCGATTCGTACCGGTTCTCCCTCCACCTGCGCCTCGAGGGTTTCGCGCGCGTCCCCGTGTTGGGAGTTCATCGACCTGAGTTCGATCCCCTCGGACCCCACCTCCATGATGACGCTGTGGGTCTGCGGATCGGAAAGCACCGAGACCCTCCGAAGCGCATCCGAGAACGCACCCCGGTCCACCACCACGGTATGCGACGCTCCGCTGGGAATGACCTCTTCGTACTGGGGAAACGTGCCTTCCACAAGGGTCAAGGCCAGATCGCACCCGTCGAAACGCGCGAAGACTTTCCCGCCTTCGTGGGCGATCTGGAAGGTCTCCTCCTCGTCGTCCAAGAACGCTCTCAGGCCCGCCAGTCCTTTCTTGGGCAGTATCACCCCCTCCTCGAACACCGGCAGCGGGGACGCCACCGGGCGCTCCACGAGGCTCAGGCGGTGGCCGTCGGTGGCCACCATGCGAAGGACCGGGGATCCGTCCGGGTTCGTCAGGGCCTTGACGTACACCCCGCACAGAAAGATCCGGCTTTCGTCGTTGGAAGCCGCGTATAGGGTCTTCTCCAGCATCTCGCGAAACACCGAAGCCGGTGCCGACGCGAACGCGTCGGGCGGAACCGGAAGCGAAGGGTACGACGACGCTTCCAGCGCAGGTAGCCGAAACACGCTCCGACCCGCCGAGATGGTCGCCCACTGCGCATCCTCCATGCTCACCGTCACGGTGTCGCCGGGAAGTTCCCTCACGATCTCGAACAGCATGCGTGCTCGGAACGCGGCTTGCCCCCCTTCATCGATCTGGGCGTCCACCCGGTACCGAAGGCTGACGCGAAGATCGGTTGCGCTCAGGTGAAGTGCGCCTCCGGTGGCTTCGAGGAGCACGTATTCCAGGATTTCTCGGGTACTGCGGCGTTCGACCACGGTGTTCGTGCGAGCGAGGGCTTGGACGAACCGCTCCTTTGCCACGTGGATCCGCATGGTCTCTCTCCTACGAAGTGAAGTATTGTTTCAGAGTAGTCGTAGGGCCTGTGGACACTGTGGATACCGGGGTCCGGCGTCGGATCGCCGGGGTGCGCGGCTGTGGGCAACGTTGTGGGCAACTCGGAGCTTATCCACAAGGAGGCGTGACCGAGCGTTCCCTCCACACCCTGTCCACAGCCCCATCCCCACCCTTTCCACCGCTTCATGCGCTCAGCTTGGATCGGAGAACTTCCACCTCGCGCCGCAGGTCCGGGTCGGAGCCGAGCGCCTGGGCGACCTTTTCACAGGCGTACATGACCGTGGTGTGGTCCCGGCCGCCGATGCGGCGTCCGATCTCCGGAAACGAAAGGTCGGTGAGCTCTCGGGCGAGGTACATGGCGATCTGGCGAGGACGGGCAACCGCTTTTGTCCGGCGCTTTCCCCGGAGATCGGATACGGACAGCTGGTAGTGTTGGGCCACGGTCTTGAGGATCTTCTCCACGGTGATGGCCTCGCCGGCGTCACGGATGAAGTCCTTGAGGGCCTCCCGCGCGAGGTCCACGGTGATCTCGGCGTCCATGAGACTGGCAAAGGCCGCGATGCGCACGAGGGAACCCTCCAGTTCCCGAATGTTGGATGTGAAGTGGGAGGCGAGGAAGTGGGCAACGTCGTTCGGCAAGGGGATGGACTCGATCTCCGCCTTCTTGTGAAGGATCGCCACCTTGGTCTCCATGTCGGGCGGCTGGATGTCCGCGATCAGACCCCATTCGAACCGCGACCGGAGACGGTCTTCGAGTCCCGGGATCTCCTTTGGAAAGCGATCGCTGGTGACGACAATGTTTTTGTGTGTTTCGTACAAGGCGTTGAACGTGTGGAAGAACTCCTCCTGTGTCCTCTCCTTCCCGGCTATGAACTGGATATCGTCCATGAGTAGGATATCCATTCTCCGGTATTTCTCTCTGAACTCAGGCATTCTCTTGTTGGCAAGAGCCTGTATCAGTTCGTTGATAAAGCTCTCACTGTGTACGTAGCACACGCGTACGTCAGGATAATTGACG
>CAZBGL010000248.1:0-9692 GCA_964491375.1 uncultured Thermodesulfobacteriota bacterium
TCCCAGGAGCACGGCCATGGTGGCGGCCGTGGCGAGCGCCATCTTGGCCGAGAGGCTGCGTCGAACCGAGGCGAACATGGCTGGCTCTCCCTCGCTCGTGTTCCGAAACTCCCGCGGCCGGCCCCGGTCCTATTCGCGTCCTCCCGGATCCGGCGGTTCCCTCACCGCGGAGCCCAGGACCAGTCCGGCCACGTCCAAAACGAAAACCGGGGGGGCGTTCCCCCATTCCCCCTTTACGACCCCTTCGGGGGCACCGGGCCAGGCCTCCTCCACCGGGTGCACTTCGGCGGAAGGAAGGGGCACCACGTCCGCGATCCGGTCCACCCAGAAGGAGGCCCTCACCCCTTCTGCCTCCAGGATCACGAGATACCCCGGGCCGGGGGAGCGGTTCCCCGGCAGGGCCAGAAACCCCTTCAGGTCCACCACGGAAAGCACCTCGCCCCGGACCCCGACAATCCCCACCACATGGGGAGGGACCCCGGGCAAGCGGGTGGCCCGCGGCCGGCGCACCACCCCCCGGCACCCCGAGGCCTCCACCGCGAACCGGCGGTCCGCCACGTCGAATACGAGGTGGAGTCTCCCGGCCTCGGGCTCCTCGTGGGGAGCCTCCAGTCCGTCCCAGTACTCGGCCCGGACTTCCTCCAGCCACCGGTTGAGATCGCTGTCACGCCCGCCCACCGTGGCGCTCCCTCCACGCGACCAGGGCCTGTTGCACCACGTCCTCCAGGGCGTCCCGGTCCATTCCTCCGGTCATCCAGAGGGGGACGCCGGTTCCTGCACGCAGGGCCTCCAGTCCCTGCTCCATCTCCCGGATCGCCCCCTCCACCCGGCCGAGACGGTGGAGGATCCACGACCGGTTCACCCGCGCCATGGTCAACGCAGGGTTCCGTTCCAAGGCCTCCCCGTACCGCCGGAGGGCGGTTTCGTCGTCGCCACGGCGCTCGGCCAGCAGGCCCAAGAGGTAGTAGGCCTCCGGGACCCCCCCCGGGTGGAGCAGGGCCTGCCGGAGGTGGTGGTCGGCTTCGGCCTCCCGGCCTTCGTTGGCCCGCAGCACCGCCAGCCCGGTGTGCCCCCGGGGATCCTGGGGGTCGGCGGCCAGGATTTCGGAAAACACCCTTTCCGCCTCCCCGAACCGCTCTGCGTCCAGGAGCGCCAGGCCCGCCCGGTACAGTTCGTGGAGCGAGGCGCCCCGTACGGACGGCGGCTCCGGGTCTGGGGCGGGCTCCCGGTCTGCCCGGCGTTTCCGGTAGTAGAAGCACCCGGCGGCCCGCACGGCTTCGAGTTCCCGGGGGCGCGGCCACAGACTTTCTGACATGCCCAGAAACAAGGCCCCTCCTTCTTCCAGGCCGGCGGCCAGGTGGCGCACGACGCGGGCCGCCGCCCGCGGGGTGAAGTACATCAACGTGTTGCGGCAGAAGATCACCCGGAACGGGCCGTTGCGCCGAACCCAGTGCTCCAGTTCGGGGCCGGCGAGGTTCACCCGTTCGAACCGGACCACGGCGCGCACCGCGTCTTTGACGCGCACCTGCTCGCCTTCACGTTTCAGGTACCGCCTTTGGAGGTCGGGCGGCAGGTTCCGGACGGATCGGATGCGGTACGTCCCCTGCCGGGCCCGGGCCAGGCTCGGCGAGTGGAAATCCGTGCCCACCACCTCCACCGAGGCGCCGCGACCCAGGGTTTCGAGGCAGGCCATGGCGATGGAATAGGGTTCCTCGCCGGTGGCACACCCGGCCGACCAGATCCTTACGGGCTTGCCCCGGAGGGGGGGGAGGATCCGGGTCAAGAGGGTGGTGAACTGGCCCGCGTGTCGCCAGAAGTGGGTTTCGTTCACCGCCAAAAGGGCCGCCAGGTGCTCCACTTCCATCGAGCGGGTGCGTGCCCTGGAATGCAACGCGTGCACGTAGCGGCGCGACGAGGGAAAGAGCCCCCCCATCACCCGCCGGCGCACGGCCTCCCGAAAGGGACGGCGCCGGACCGTGTGAAGGGACAGGCCGGTCTCCTCCTCCAAGACCTCCGCGATGGCATCCAGATCACGGGGAGGAGGCGTTCTGGCCGGGTAGGGCCAGCGTTTGGCGAAAGCCGCCCACGAACGGGCCGCCCGCCATACCACGGCCGCCAGCCGGCGCGGTTCCACCCCGCTCGGCAGCACCGCATAGGCCAAGGGGGCCGCGGCCAACGCGGCGGGGTCGTCGGCCAGGAGCACGACCCCAGGCGGGCACGGGGCGTCGGGCGAGACGGCCTCCAGGGCGAACCGGATCCGGTCCTCCCACCCCCTGGCCAGGACCACCGCCACGGATGTGCCGGGTGCGAACAGGTCCTCCACCGCGTCGGCCGGCCCGGCCCGAAGGCCGGCCGCGTCCAGACGGTCGGCCAGGGCCCGCGCCGCAAGCGGGTCGCTCGCCCCGGCCCGCAACCGAATCTCACCGCTCGGATCGGTCGGATGGCTTGCCACCGTGCGGGCCTCCGCGCGCCAGGGGTCGGATCGTCACCTCTTTGACGCGCCTCTTATCGGCATCCCGCACAGTGATCTCAAGGCCCCGGTACCGGAAGGTCTCTCCGGGCTTGGGGATCCTGCCCAGTTCCCGGAACACGAGCCCCCCCACGGTCTCGAACCCCTGGGCGGCCAGGTCCACGCCCAGACGTTCTTCCAGTTTTTCGATCTCGGTGCGCGCGTCCACCCGGAGCCCTTCCCGGGTCTCCTCGATCTCGCCCGCGTCGGTTTCGTGGAGGTCTTGGATCTCCCCCACGATCTCCTCGAGTACGTCCCCCAAGGTCACGAGGCCGGACACCCCGCCGTACTCGTCCACGGCCAGGGCGAAGTGCGTCCGCTGGCGCTTGAACTCGGTGAGCAGTCGTTCGAGGGTGAGGGTCTCGGGCACGAACAGGGCGGGATGGAGCAGGGTGCCCAAAGGGGGGTGGGGAGGGGCCTGCCCCCAGTGGCGCAGCACGTCCCGTGCCGTGACCACCCCGACCACCCGGTCCAGATCCCCTTCGTGGACCGGGATGCGGGAATGTCCCCATTCCACCATGCGGGCCACGACAGCCTCCAGGGGCTCGTCCCGTTCCGCCGCCACGATGTCCGTGCGGGGGACCATGATCTCCCGGACCCGGGTCCGACGGAAGGAAAGCACGGACAGGAGCATCTCCTCCTCGTCCGGCTGGAGCAGGCCCTCGGCCGTGCCCTCCTCGATCAGGTCCTCCATCTCGCGCACCAGGTCTCGCCGGCGCACCCCGGGCCGGATCCATTCCAACAGGAGCCTCCAGGGGCTGGGAGAACGCCGATCGCTCACTTGAGTCCGTACCCGATGATCCAGTAGAACAGCCCCGCCAGCCCGGCCCCCACCGCCGCCCCGGCCGCTACCTCGGTAAAACTGTGGATGCGCAGCAGGAGCCTGCTGTGGCTCACCATCAGGGCGAGCGCCCCCGAAAGCGCGGTCACGACCCAGTCGCGGGTGTGGAGGCTCAGCAGGGTGGCCACGGCGAACGCCACCGCGGCGTGCCCCGAGGGGAAGCCTCCGTGGAGGGGCCGTCCGCGGCCCAAGAGGGCCTTAAGCAACACCACCACCACGAGCACGGCCAGCAGGGTCGCCGCAGCCGCCATGGGCGTGCGTTCCCCCGGGGTCGTGGGGATCTCCCGGACCACGGGGGCCACCCGGGGTCCGAACACCACCCATCCCACGGCCACCGCCCCGAACGCCGCCACGAGCACGGCGCCGGCGGCCACGTCTTTGGCCGCCCGGGCCAGGGGATGGTAGTCGGGGCAGGCCAGATCCACCACGCTCTCAAAAGCCGTGTTCAGGAGTTCGGCCACCAGCACGCCGGCGGCGGCCAGGCACAACAGGGCGAACTCCCCTGGTGTGACGCCGAAGCGGGGTGCGAGGGTGAGCACCAGCAGGGCGGCCACCGCATGCCAGCGCATGTGGCGCTGACCCTTCACCGCCTCCAGAATCCCCTCGACCGCGCAGTTGAGGGTTTCAAGCCAGTGTTTCGGTTTCACCGACCACCCGTCCGAACAGGGACTCCTGGAGCGTCTCCATCTCGGCGGCCTTCTCGGGCGGCACACCCACGTGATCGTGGCCGAGGAGGTGGAGCAGCCCGTGGATCAGGTAGTATGCCACCGCGTCGTCCGGCGAAAGCCCGGCCTCGGCCCCCTCACGGATCGCGGTGTCCGCACTGATGACCACGTCCCCGAGCAGGTCGGGCTCCACGCCCCCGAACGCCCCTTCCCTCTGGGGAAAGCTGATCACGTTGGTGGGGGAGTCCAGCCCGAAGAACTCCCGGTGCAAGCGTCGGATCTCCTCGTCGGAACACAGCCAGACGGAGAGCTCGGCCCGGTCGCTGCATCCCAGCAGGTGCAGGGCCCTCTCGGCCCGCCGGCGGAGCCGGTCTTCGTCGATCCCCGCCTCGGGCCGGTCGTTTCGGATCAGGATGCGCATGGGGCGAGCCTGTGCACAGGGAACGGTGTCCGGTCCGGATGCTACGGGAGGCCCCCGGGGGTGTCAAGCGCCGGAAACTTCGGGGGAAACCGTTGAACCGCCGGAGCCGGATGTGCTAGGGTTGCGTTCGTCGGAGGAAGAGGCCGTGCCCATGTCTGCGTCCCTGCAGCAGGAACTGGAAGAGATCAACCGGGAGCTCCGGAAGACCTTCCATCGCCTGGAATCCCTCCTGGAAAAGCAGAGGCGCGCCCTCCGGGAGGCCGAGATTCTCGAAGACCACCGCGAGCGCGAGCACCTGGAAGAGGTGATCCGCCAGATCGAGCGGAAGCTCCGGGAGATCCGGCAGATCGGGCTCGTCCGTGTCCCCTCAGAATCCAAATGACCGTTCCGGAGCGCCGTCTCCTGGTCATCGCCCCGCCCGCGCCCTGGATCCCCGAAGGATCCGTACAGGTGGGCCGCTGGCGTGTGGCGGCGACGCGTGTGGACCGGGCTGACGAGCGACCGGGCGACTGGGACGTGGTCGCCTTCCGGGTGGATGCCGTGGGTTGCCCGGACGCCCGGGAGGTGTTGCAGGCGCTGCGCCGGATCGCCCCGGAGGCGACCTTCCTGCCGGTGGCTCGAGAGCCCGACCTTTCCGAAGCCCTCCTGTTCCTGAAGAACGGCGCCTACGAGTACCTGGAGGAACCCCTGGAGCCCGGGGAGTTCCTGAGGGCCTTGCAAGAGGCGCTGGAGAACCGGGAGGCCTTCCAGGAGATCCTCGCCCTGAACCGCACCCTGGAGGCCCAGGCCCGGCAACTGCGCAGGGAAAAGGAGGAACTCGAGCGCCGCAACCGGGAGCTGGAGGCCGCAAGCCTCCTGGCCCGGGATCTGGCCCTGTCCCTGGAACCCGATCAGGTGGTGGAGCGGCTGGCCTCCCGGCTCCTGGACACCTTCCCGGGGAGGGAGGTCCGGGTCGCGCTGTTCAGCCGCCGCCGCCGGTCGTTGCGCATCGTTTTCCCCCCTCAGGCCGAGCGCCGGGTTCTGCGCCTGGACACCCCGGAACACCGCGCGTGGATTCGGGACCTTCTCCGAAACGGGCAGGGCCTGGAGGCGGCCGGCGGGGCGGTTCCCGAGCCCCTGGCCCCGCGGCCGGGACACGCGTGCGCCGTGGTACCCATGGCGGCCCGCGGCCGGCCCGTCGGCCTGCTCTGGGTGGAGTCGGACGGGCCGGGCGAGTCGATTCCCCGGGACGAGCTCCAGTTGCTCCACATCTTTGCGGACACTGCGGCCATCGCCCTGGAGAACGCACGGCTGTACCAGGCCATGCGGGATCTGTCGGTCCGGGACGAGCTGACCGGCCTGTACAACCGCCGGTATTTCCAGGAGCGGTTCCGGGCCGAATGGGATCACGCCACGCGGCACGGCATGCCCCTTTCGCTGCTGCTCGTGGACATCGATTACTTCAAGCGCCTCAACGACGGCACCGACCACCTGACAGGCGACGAGGCGCTGCGCCGCGTGGCCCGGACCCTGGCGCGCAACACCCGGGGCATCGACACGGTGGCCCGGTACGGCGGGGAGGAGTTCGTGGTGCTTCTGCCCCGCACGGACGGCCGGGGAGCCCGTGTCGTGGCGGAGAAGCTCAGGAAGGTGGTGCTGGAGACCCCGTTTCCCGGGGAGCACGTGGTCCCGGGCGGGAAGCTGACGATCAGCGTGGGCGGGGCGGCATACCCCGGCGCGGCCCGTTCCCCTGAGGAGCTCCTCGAACGGGCGGATCATGCGCTTTACCGGGCCAAGCAGACCGGCCGCAACCGGACGTGCCTGTGGAACGGAGACGGGGAACCGCCGGTCCCGGAGCACAGGGGCCCTTAACGCCCCCTGGTCAGCGCGTCGGACCTCAGGCCGAGCTTGCGGATCTTGCTCCGGAGGGTGTTTCGGTGGATCCCGAGCAGGCGCGCCGCCCGGGACTGGTTCCAGTCCGTCCATTCCAGGACGGACGCGATGAGCGGCCGTTCCAGCTGGTGCCACAGGAGGTCCCGGATGGGCGCGGAGGGGCTGGAACCCAGCTCGCGCAGGAACCCGAGGAAACGCTCGTAGAGCTGCTCCTCCAGCGGCACGTCCCCCCGGGCCAGCCGTTCCTCCCGCTCGGCGCGGTGCACCCAGGTGAGAACCTCGGCCGGCCCGAAAGGTTCCCGGAGGTATCCGTAGGGGGGAGGGGAGGTGCCGTCCGGGTTCTGCCAGCGGTCCAGAATCCAAACGTATCGCTCCCCCGGCCGCACGTCCCGGCACCGGGTGCCCCAGGTCACGCAACCGCCGGGTTCCCGCACGTCGAGAAAACAGACGAGATAGGGGCGCTGCCTGCGGTGGCGCGCCAACCCTTCGGGGCCGTCCGCGGGAACCACCGCGTACCCGGCCGGCACGGCCGCCCGCTCCACGCGCCGCACGAGCCACTCGCTGGAGGAGACCACCAGCACGGTACCCCCTTCGCCGTTCACGCCGCCTCCCGCTCCCGTTCCTCGGAAAAGAAGCGCCGGATGGCCTCGGCCATGTCCCTCGCCCTTTCGATCCGCTGGACCTCCCTTCGGAACGCGGCCGCCCCCCGGGCGCCCCTGGACGCCCATGCCACGAACTTGCGCATCTCCGCCACGGCGACCCGCTCGGGCCTGAGGGAGAGCAGGTCCTCCATCTGACGAACCAGGTCCTCCCCCACCGCGGCCAGCCCCGGCACCGGGGGCGCCGGCCGGCCGGCCCATCGGGCCTCGGCCTGGCCGAAAACCCAAGGAGCCGAAAGGGCGGCCCGGCCGATCATCACGCCCGCGCACCCGGAGTCCCGGAGGCGCGCCACCGCTTCGGCACCGGAGCGGAGATCGCCGTTGCCCACTACGGGCACAGCCACGGAGCGGGCCACGCGGGCGACGAGCTCCCAGTCGGCCCGGCCTGCATAGCCCTGGGCCCGGGTCCTTCCGTGGAGGATCACCAGGTCCACGCCGCAGGCCTCGGCCATGCGCGCCGCCTCCAGGGCGCACACGGTGCCGGCGTCCCATCCCGTGCGCATTTTCACCGACAGCACCCCGGTCACCCGGTCCCGGAGGGCCCGCAGGCACCGCTCGGCCCGCGGCAGATCCCGGAGGAGCGCCGCGCCAGATCCCGTGCGGACCACCTTGCGCACGGGACATCCCATGTTGAAGTCCACGTGGCGGAACCCGGCCTCCCGGGCCCGTTCGGCCGCGGCCGCGAGTTCTGCGGGGTCCGCCCCGAAGATCTGTACCGCCAGGTCCGGCCCGAGGTCCGGAGCCCGTAAGGAGTCCAGGGTCTTGCGGTTTTCCCGGGCCAGCGCCGCGGCCGAGATCATCTCGGTGAACAGGTAACGGCAGCCGTTGCGCCGGAGTCGGTTCCGGAAAGGCGGGTCCGTGACCCCGGCCATGGGGGCCATCCAGAACCGGGTGCGCACCAGCGGCTCAGGGACTCGTGAACTCACGCAGGACCCGCTCCACGGCCCCGAAGTCCACCCGGACCGTTTGACGCAGGGCGACACGGCCCTCGGGGGAAACCACGTACAGGGTGGGGGTCTTGGTCACACCGTACGGATCCGCAGCCACCAGATCCTCGCCCTCCAGCCGATCGTACACCACGGGAAAGGGCAGTTCCATGTCCCTCACGTATGCCCGCACGGCGTTGCTGAAGCGTTCGCCGTCCACGGTCACGGCCCACACCCGAAGGTTCCCCTCCCTCCAGCGGCCGTAGAGCGCGACGAGCTCGGGGAGCGCTTCTTTGCAGTTGGGGCAGAACACGCTCCAGAAGAACACGAGCTGGGGGGAACCCTGGGCCCCTCCCACCCGGTGCATCTGTCCATCCAGCCCTGCGAGCTCCACCGCGGGTGCGGGGAGCCCCGGGTCCAGGAGGCGGAACGCCCCGCCGTCCGCCCCGGCCGTTCCCGCCCATACGGCCACTGCCCACGCCAGCGCGGCGATCCGGAACCTCAACGGGCGACCCCCAGCTCCTGGAGCACCTTGCGGATCTTTTTCTGGCTGGCCCAGTAGTAGTTGGGCTCGGCGAACCGCACCTTCCCCTCCCGGTCCAGGATCACGCTCGTGGGGAGGGCGTTGATGCAGTAGAGCTTCCACACGTCCAGGTTCTTGTCCAGGAGCACCGGGAACTCGATTCCGAGATCCTGGATCTCTTTCTTGAGCTTGGCCACGTGCTTGGGGGAGAGGTTCTGGGTTTCCTGGTTGATCGCCAGCACCACCAGTTCGTCCTCGAGGGCCGTGGAGAGTCCCTGAAGGAAGGCGAGTTCCTCCATGCACCGGGGGCACCAGGACGCCCAGAACGCCATCAGCACCACCTTGCCCCGGAACGAGGACAGCTTGACCGGATTGCCGTCGATGTCCTCGATCGTGAAGTTCGGGGCCACCTGGCCCTCCTTCAGGCACAGGGGCCACCCCGGCGCGGCCCCCAGCAAGAGAAACGACGCAACCAACAGGGCCGAGATCCATTGTCTACGCATCGTCCGCCTCCTCGGTGGGAACCGTTCCTCAGCACGCCCGCCCGGCGGGCAGCGGGTTCACTGTATCGACCCGGCCCCGGAGCGCGCAAGGTCTGCCGCGCGGCTTGCCGGCCGCCCGCCGGGATGGCACAGGGCGCAGGCCTCCCCGGGGCCGCCCACCGGCGGGTCCTCCGGCTGCAAGAACAGGAACTTGTGGTCGTGGACGCTGTACGCGGTGCCGTCCGCGGTGCGCATCGGGGGATGGCACCGGTGGCACTCCACCCCGGCGCTCCGGTGGGTTTCGTGCAGGGCACGTTCCGGCCAGTCCCTTCGGTGGCACGTCATACAGTATTCCGAGGGGGTCATCTTGGCGCGCTGGCCCTTTGCCGGCCGTTCGGCCTCGCGGAAGTTCTTGCAGATGTCGCAACTGAGGCCGCGCACGTCCATGAAGCGCTCCACCCAGAACAACCACTGACGGTGACGGTCCGCGTAGGTCTCGTCCCCGCGGAACGTCTCGTTGTCCTGCCCCGGCTTGGGCAGCAGCCCTTTGAAGTACCGGGTGAGGTCCCGGCCCGGCAGGTAGCCGAGGGGGAACCGGAACTGACCGGTCCGGTCGTGCCCCGTGGTGTGGCACGACTCGCAGATCATGTCCCGCCGCACCGGGTCGAGCTTGGCCGGGTTCACCACCGCGGCCTCCCCCCCGCTGCGGGCGTGCGCCCGGGCCGGGCCGTGGCACGCCTCGCACCCGATGGACAGTTCGGCCCAACGGGGTTCGTCCCGGGCCTCGAATCCCG
>CAZBGL010000249.1:0-13818 GCA_964491375.1 uncultured Thermodesulfobacteriota bacterium
GGCAACTACCCGTACTGGTCCGAGGGGGTCCGGCGGTTCGTGTCCCACATGAAGGAAAGGGATCCCTCCTCGGGCCGGCCGTACGCCTCCCGCTACATCGGCTCCATGGTGGCCGACATGCACCGTACGCTCCTGCGCGGGGGCATCTTCATGTACCCGGCCGACACCAAGGATCCCCGCAAGCCCCGGGGCAAGCTCCGGCTGCTCTACGAGTGCGCCCCCATGGCGTTCCTGTGCGAACACGCCGGCGGGGCGGCCAGCACGGGCACCGGCCCGGTGCTCGACGTGGTGCCCGAGGACCTGCACCAGCGCGTGCCGTTCTTCGCCGGTTCGGTGGAGAACGTGCGGGAGGCCGAGGAGTTCATCGCCAAGTACGACGAAGGGGCAGGCGGCTAGGACGGCGGCGCCCGGGGCTCAGGACCCGGAGTCCCGGGCCCAGCAGTGGGGATCGGGCGCGTCGAACGAGCCCGTGGCCGCGAACGCCCGGGCCGTGCACCCCCCCAGGCACTCCCCGTAGACCCCGCAGGAGCGGCACTTGCCCTGCGGGGTCTTTTCGCGCATGCGTCGGAGCACCTCGGACTCCCGCCAGATCCGGTCCAGGCCCTGTTCCAGCACGTTGCCGGCCGATACCGGGATGAACCCGCAGGGGGTGACCTCGCCGTCGGGCTCCAGGTGGACCGAGAGCTTCCCGCAGGTGCTCCCCTTGACGGCCCCTGGCTCCGACGCGCCCAGAAGCGCCAAGATGGGGTCGTCGAACGCGATCTTCACCGGCGCCCGCTCCCGGTAGGCCAGGGCCTCCTCGTAGAAGGCGCGCCACTCCTCCGGGGAAAGGTCCAGATCGGCCCGGTTCCGTGCGCCCCGGCCCGCACACTTGAAGTTGTGGAGGTACACCGTGCCGGCACCGCGCGCGGCGGCCAACGCCACGATCTCCCGGTAGGTCTCCGCGTTGTGGCGGTGGATCACCGCCGACACCGTGGAGGGCACGCCCGCGTCCCTCAGGTGCTCCAGGGCCTCCAAGGCCCTCCCGAAGCTTCCGGGCCGGTTCCGGAACCGGTCGTGGACCTCGGGGGTCGCTCCGTCCAGGCTGACCCCTACCGAGACGACCCCGGCCTCCCTCAGGGCCCGGGCCCTCTCCCGGTCCAGGAGCCACCCGTTCGTGTTGAGGCTCACCCGCAGGCCCCGGCGGCTCGCGTACCGGACCACCTCGAGCAGATGGGGATAGAGCAGGGGCTCGCCCCCGCCGAGGTTGACGAACAGCACCCGGCACCGTGCCAGTTCGTCCACGATGCGAAGCACCTGCTCCAGGGGGAGCTCCGCGCGCCGGATGTCCCGGGAATAGCAGTGACGGCAGGAGAAGTTGCAGGCGTACGACAGGGTCCAGTTGACCGTGAGGGGTGCGGACAGATCCACGTCAGCCGTCCTCGGCCGTGAGCCAGCCCCTTCGGAGGCACTCCCCCACGAACCGCTCCACGTCCCGTTCGATCTCCTCCACCGGGGCGTCGTAGCGCCCGGCCAGGATCCGGGCGATCTCGCGCGGTCCGCGGGAGCCGTCCGCCAGACACCAGATCTCGCCGGCCACCAGGTTCAGCCGGTGCATGAGCCCCCCGTCCACCAGGATCACCCAGCCCCGGTCGCCCACGTCCTCGCCCCGCTCCAGGGCGGCGAGGATCCGCTCCTTCTCCTCGGGCTCCTCGCGCCAGGCGATCCGGGGGCTGCGCCGCAGCGCGGGCATCAGCGTCCCTTCCCCGGCCGGCCCCAGGGCTGGGGCAGAACCGGGTCCACCACGACCCGCCCCACCCCCTGCGAGTCCGCGCCGTCGAAGATCACCTCGGACAGGCGTCCCCTTGCGGCGGCCCTCCACCAGTTCTCCCGGGCCTCCACGTCCTCGGTCTGGGCCTCGCCCAGCTTGATATCGTACTCACGGCTGGCGAAGTTGTTGCGCCGCACCACCGCGCCCCGAACCCCCTGCCGGAAGAAGACGGCCGTCAGGTTGTTCAGGAACTCGTTCTCCTCGATCACCGGCGAGGCGTTCAGGCACCGGATGCCGATCCGGTTCCCCTCGAACCGGCACCTGCGCACCACCACCCGGCCGCCCTGGAAGCGCAGGCCCCCGTAGTTGCCCCGGAACGTGCACCGCTCGAACTCCACCGGCGTCTCGTGGGCGTGTACCCCCCAGGGGCCCCGCTCGAACGTGCAGTAGCGGAAGTGGGCCTCCTTGGCCCGGTCCAGGTCCACCATGTTGTCCAGCTCGTTGTTCCGGAGGGGTACCGAGGTGAACAGGATGGGTTGCTCCTCGGTGCCCAGGGCCACCAGGGTCCCCAGGATCCGGATCCACGGGTCCCGGCGCTCCCCCGGTCGGGGGTCGGGTAGGTCGAAGAAGACCCGCGTGCCCGGGAGGACGGTGAGCGTGGCGTTGCGGGTCACGATGACCGGCCGCACCACCCGCACGTCGCCCCGCCAGGTGGTGGACTCGTAGAGGATGTGCCGCTCCACCGTGCGGGCCCCCTCCGGAACACGGATCCGCGCCGGGGGGGACACCCCGGCGCAACCCGCCGCGACCAGCGCCAGGGCAACCGCTCCTGCTGCGATCCTCCGCCGGGTCATGGATCCCCCTCCCCGCTCGCGAGTCCCAGCACGCACAGGCCCGCCAGGCCCAACAGAACCGCCACCCGTCCGGCAGGGGGCACGCCCGCGGCCGTGGCCCCCAGGCCCCAGTTCTGAACCGCCGCCCCACCCAGCACCATGCCGGCCACCACGGTCAGGGCGTCCAGGTCTCCTTCCCCGGCCCGGATGATCTGCCGGAACGGGCACCCGCCGGCCACCACCGCGGCCATGCCCACCAGGCCCATGCCCAGAAGGCTCCAGCCCGCCTCCAGGTGGGCGCCGGGCTGGTCATAATAGCCAAGGTGGAACAGCCCCGCAAAGGCGTTCACCGCCACACCGCCGGCCAGGGCCGCCCCCAGGGCCAGGGCCGGCCACGGGCTCCGGAGGAGGATCGCATCCCGCACCGACCCCGTGATGCAGAACCGCGACCGCTGGCACACCGTCCCCAGGAGCACGCCCGCGCCCAGGCTGGCCCACACGGGCGCGCGCAACGCCCCTCCGCCGGAGCGGCTCGCGAGGAGCGCACCCGGAACGAACAGGAGCGCCACGAGCACCAGGGCCGCCAGCACCGCACCCCAGGCGAGCGCGGCCGGGGCCGGGCGGGTCCGCCCGCCCAGCCCCGCTTCCCCGGCCTCCAGGAGCCGGATCCCGGCGTACACCCCGGCCACCAGCCCCGCCAGGCCGGGCACGGCGGTGAGGTCACCTCCGGCGAGCCGCAGCACCGCCTTGATGGGGCACCCGATGAACACGGCCGACCCCACGATCATCAGGAAGCCCAGCCCGAGCAGGTGCACGCCGGGCCCTCGGCTCCGGGCCCGAAACTCCCGGGCCGCCACCGCCGCTCCGGCGCTCCCCAGGAAAAAGCCCAGCAGCTCGGGCCGCATGTACTGCATCCGGGGGTTTGCGTGGAGCCCCAACGCGCCGGCCGCGTTCTCGAAGAAGCACGAAACACAGATCCCGGTGTTCGGCGGGTTGCCCAACCAGGCCAGGGCCGCCCCCACCGCCCCCAGGAGGAGCCCCGAGCCCACGAGCCCCCAGCGGCCCCCGCCCCTCATTCGCATCCCCCGGCCAGCCGCCGTTGGAGGTAGTAGAGGTCCCGGACCTCCCGGGGCGGGTTCCGGGCCCAGGGGCCCTTTCGGAGGAATGCCAGCCGGACCTCCAGGGCGCGGCGGGCCCCGAACGGCCCATCCCGATCGCCCAGATCCGGCGCCTGTTCCACGGCCCGCCGGTAGGCCCGCACGGCCTGGGCGTACGCTCCCTGGCGGAAGGCGATCTCCCCCAGCCAGAACCGGGCGTAGCCGCGGTACGCGCCCTTCTCGGCCATGGGCCGCAAGGACAGGAGGGCCTCTTCCACCCGCCCGGACTCGATCTGTCGCCGGATCGGGGCGAACCGGGCCTCCACCTCGGCCCGGGACGGCCCGCACCGCCGGATCCCGTGCGTGTCACGAACCGGAAGGTGCCGGGCCTCCACCGCCGCCCACCCGGCAAACGCGAGCGCGAGCGCGGCGAACACGGCTCTTCTCAGGTCCATGGGACGGTGGGCTCCTTCACAGCAACACGAGGCCCTGACCCCGAGCGGAGACGAGCCCCGGCGACATCCGGGCCGGTGGGGTGCGGGGCCCTCACACACGGCGTCCGAAGCGGGACGACCCAACGCTTCAGTACGTCTCGTAGGGTGGCATCCGGGCCGCCCGGGCCCACCGCCGGATCGGGTCGTACGCCGCGTCGGTCACCGGGGAGAACCCCGAGATCCGCGCCCGGGAGAGCACCCGCACCCTTTCCCCGTCCACCTCGGCCGTGGTGCCCGGGGCGAGGTCCAGCAGGGCCCTGCGGACACGGTCCACCCACTCCTGGGGGACCCGGGGGACGGCGGCCACCGTGCAGTACGGCGCCAGGTCGCTCCGGGCCAGCACCACGAAGTCGTCCGGGCTGATCCGTCCCTCGGCGGCCATCTCCTCCAGGTCGATCAAAGGGGCGGCCCCCGCGTCGAACGCGCCGTACAGGACCGCGTAGATCACCTTCTCGTGCTTCCACGAGCCCCGAGGGATGGCATAGTAGCCCAGGTCGGTCTCCGGGTCGATGCCCGCCTCCAGGAGCAGGGCGTACTGGGCCAGGAACCCGAACGGCGCCCACTGGGGTCCGAATGCGAACCGCTTGCCCCGCAGGTCCTCGAGCGAGCGGATCCCGGAGTCCTTCCGCGCGATGATCGTGCCCCGGGTGCGCACGCCGAACGCCCCCCGCTTGTCGGCAGCCACCGGCCGCACCCCGTAGCGCTCGCGGAACACCACGTAGAGCAGGGAGTTCGTGTGGGTGAACTCCAGGTCCCCGCGGCGCAGCGCGTCCTCCACGTCCACGGTGTCGAGGTAGACCGCCTCGAACCGGGCACCCGTGGCCCGGGAGAGGTAGGCCGTGAGGGGCTGGAACCGCTCCCGGGTCTCTTGCAACGAGTTGCAGATCATGTAGCCGATGCGGAAGGTGGGCGGGGCGCCCCGGCACCCTCCGGAGAGCACCCCGGGGAAACCGGCGGCCAGTGCCAGGAGCCCCAGCGCCCAGGCCCTCCGGAAGCGGTCACAGCGCATCGAGAACCGCCTGCCGGGCCGCCCTCCGGGGGGGACCGTGCCCGGCCCACGCGTCGGCATAGGCCTGGGAACGAAACAGTTCCCCCACCCGGCCCAGGGCCCGGTCCACCAGGGAATAGCGCAGATCCTCCAACACGGCCTCCCGCACCCAGAACTGGATCCTCCCCAGCCCGGGCACCTCACCCGCGGGCCGCGCCACCGCCCCTGGAGGCGCGCCCCCCCCGGCCGGCACCAGGACCAGGTCCACCCGACCCTTCCCCAGGGCCGCGGCCGGGTCTTCCACGCGAACGAACTCCGGCTCCACCCCGGCCTTCTCCTCCACGTAGTACCCCGTGGCGTAGGCGGCCAGGGCCCACGTCCGGTCCGCCGGCACCCCCACACGCAGGCGGGTGCCGAAACACGCCGCAGCCGGCAGGGCCGCGGCCAGCACCGCCCCCGAGAGCAGAACCGCCGCGCCGCGCCGCGCCCTCACACCACCTTTCCCGGATTCAGGATCCCCAGGGGATCGAAGGCGGCCTTGACGGCCCGCATGAGCTCCAGCGCCCGGCCGGGGACGAACCGGTGCAGGTAGGGTCGTTTGAGCACCCCGATACCGTGTTCCCCCGAGGGGAGCCCCCCGAGGTCGCGGGTGACCTCCATAACGGCCTCCAGGGCCCGGGGCAGAACCCGTTCCCACTCCTCCCGGGGCAGACCGGCCCCGAGCAGGTTCACGTGCACGTTGCCGTCGCCCGCGTGCCCGAAACAGGCCGCGCGCACCCCGAACCGCTCGCCCACCCGCTTGACCCCCTCCACCAGCTCGGGAACCCGAGCCCGGGGGACGACCACGTCCGCCTTGCCCAGCGGCCCGCCCCACGCCTTCAGGGCCTCGCCCAGGCACCGCCGGCTTTCCCACAGCCGTTCCTGCTGGCCCGGGTCCTCGGCGGCCAGCACGTCCAGGGCACCGCACGCCTGGGCCGCCTCGGCCACCCGGACCATGTCCGCCTCCAGGGCCGGGGCGTGGTCCCCGTCGAGCTCCACCAGCACGTACGCGCCCACCCGCTCGCCCCCGGGCAGGTCTCGGCCCAGGTACCTGCGGGCGGCCTCGATGGTTACCTCGTCCATGAACTCGGCCACCGAAGGGGTGATGCGGCTGCGCAGGATCCGGGTCACGGCCCGGGCGGCCCGGTGGATGTCGGGAAACGGAAGGAGCAGGCACACCTGCCGCCCCGGAAGGGGCACCAGGCGCAGGGTGACCCGGGTGATGACCCCCAGGGTGCCCTCGCTCCCCACGAACAGGTCCCGGAGATGGTACCCCGAGGCGTCCTTCACGTTCTTTCCGCCGAGTTCCAGGAGCGTGCCGTCGGCCAGGACCACCTCGAGGCCCAGCACGTACTCCCGGGTGGTCCCGTACTTGAAGGCCCGCGCCCCGCCCGCCCCGACGGCCACGTTCCCCCCGATGGAACACGAAGCCGCGCTGGCCGGATCCGGAGGGTAGAACAGCCCCGCCCGCCGGGCCTCGTCGTGGACCCTCTGGGTCACCACTCCCGGCTCGCAGGTGAGGGTGAGGTTCTCGGGATCCAGTTCGAGGATCCGGTCCATCCGCTCCAGGGAGAGGACCACGCCTCCGCCCACGGCAACGGCCCCGCCGGCCACCCCGGTCCCCGCGCCCCGGGGGACCACGGGATGCCTCCCACGGGAGGCCCAGCGCAGGATCTCGGAGACCTCTCCCGCGGTCCGGGGCCGGACCACGGCCGTGGGCACGGCGACGAGCACGGTGGACTCGTCCCGGGCGTACCGTTCCCGGGTCTCCGGCCGCACCGACACCCGGTCCGGTCCCACCCGGCGGGCGAGATCCTCCAGCGCTCCGGGGCCGGGAAGGCGAAGGTGGCCGGGCAGGGGGGAAGGGGACATGGACGCCGCGGCAGGCGGAAAAACCGACCCCGGCCGGCTACAGGGCGAGCATCACGGTGCGCTCCTCGCCCGTCCGGGTGTTGCGCACACGGAGGCGGAGCTGCCTGGGCCTCTTCGCCTCGGCCGGAAAGTAGAGCACACCGTGGCTGAGTTTCCCGGGCGGGATCGGCCGGTTCTCCAAGGTGCGGTTCCTCAGGTCGTCCCGGATCGAGCGGCGCACCTCCGGATCCTCCAGACCCTTGCTGCCCCCGAGCACCGCCCCGCCGGCCCCCCCCACGGCCGCGCCCTTGCCCGTGGTCTCCAGCACGTTCTCACCCGTGACGATGCCGATGGCCGCGCCCACGATCGCCCCGGCCGCGGCACCCAAGAGCGCCCCCTTCCCGGCCTCGGGCCCGATCTCGCCCCACTCCGTCTTGTCGCGGATGCGCTTGTAGGCCAGTTCCTGGTCCAGGATGTTCCACAGCTGGCCCTGGGCGTCCACCAGAAAGGTCTGGTCCGGCACGATCTGGATCGGGTCGCTGCCCAGGTTATCGAACACCACCTGTACGGGCAGAACCCCCGCCCCCACGATGTCGAATCCGAACAGCTCCTTGGCCCGGTCCGGGTCGGCATGGGCCTCGGCAGCCACCGTGGCCCCGAACACGGTGACCGCATTCGGATAGGCGCTGGGAAGCCGGACGGGCAGGGGTCTTTGCTCGTAACGGGTGCATCCGGCCACTGTCAGCGCCGCGGCCAGCACCCAGACCGCGAGCCGGTCTGTTCGTCCGTTCATGGCTCTCCTCCCAAGACCCGGCGAACCCGCTGGACGCGGGGTCCACCGGGGTTAAAATGCGGCCCATGGACGCGCAGCCGAACCGTCGTCTGCCCGCACCGGATCCCTGGCTGGCGGCCCAGGGAGCTCTGCTGCGCACGGCGCGGCCCCTTTCCGTGCTCGACGTGGCCTGCGGGGAGGGGCGGAACGCCCTGTGGCTGGCCGCAGCGGGAATTCCCGTGCTGGGCGTGGACGTGTCGCCCGGGGCGGTCGAACGGGCACGCGACGAAGCGATCCGGCACGGCTTGCCCGCCCGGTTCGCTGTGCGGGACGTGGAGCGGGAGGGGCTTCCTCCCGGGCCGTGGGGCGCGGTGATCGTGCTCCACTTCCTGGACCGCTCCCTGCTGGGCCGGGTATACGGGGTCCTGCGGCCAGGGGGCTTCCTGCTGGTCAAGACCCATCTCGCCCATCCCCTGCGTCCCCCGCGCACCCGCCCCCGGAACCCGGCACACCTGTTGGGGTCCGGTGAACTGCCCCGGCTGTGTGTCGGGCTCGAAACCGTGCGCTACGCCGAATGGGCCGGGAGCCACGGTTCGTTCGCCGCCCTGGTGGCCCGTAGGCCGTACACCGGCTCCTACTCCTCGTAGGCCACCACCCGAACGAGCCCCACGGTGGCGCCGGAGTCGTCCGTCACCGGCATGTCGCTCACCCCTACGAGCCGGGCGTCGGGACGGGACGCAAAGAACCGGTTCACCTCGTGGTCCAGGCGTTCGAGCTCCTCGTGCACGTGAAAGACCCGCAGGTCCGTGCCGAAGGACTTCACCTTGTACACGGCCGGTCTCCGGATCAGTCCACGGCCTCCACCGACCTCACCTCGGGCACCTCGGACTTGATGGCGTGCTCGATGCCCCGTTTCAGGGTCATCTGGCTCATGGGGCACCCGTAGCACGCCCCCTTGAGCCGCACCTTCACCACGCCGTCCTCCGTGACCTCCACGAGCTCCGCGTCCCCCCCGTCGGCCTGGAGGTTCACCCGGACCCGGTCCAGCGCGGCCTTGACCTTTTCCTCGACCGAAGACATGTCTCGTATCTCCTCTCGCAAAGGTGGATTGAAACGGTTCAAAAAATCTAGCCCTACGCACGGGCCCTGTCAAACCGCCTTGCGCCCCCGCACGGCGGTGATACATTTCGGCGCGAACCGACGTGTGGCCTTGACAAAGCTTACTATCTCGGTTAGCTTTGGGCCAATCCCACATCTCCCGCAATCCGAGAAGGAGGATCAGCCATGGGAAAGACGCTGGACAACCTGCAGGCCGCCTTTGCCGGGGAATCCCAGGCCAACCGGATGTACCTGGCCTTCGCCAAGAAGGCCGACGATGAGGGCTACCCGCAGGTGGCCAAGCTGTTCCGGGCCGCGGCCGCGGCCGAGACCGTGCACGCCCTGAACCACTTCCGCACCATGGGCAAGGTGAAGAGCACCAAGGAGAACCTCGAGGCCGCGATCCAGGGCGAGAACCACGAGGTCGTGAACATGTACCCCGAGTTCATCCGGGACGCCGAGGCCGAAGGCGAAAAGGCCGCCCTGACCTCGTTCCAGTGGGCGTGGGAGGTGGAGAAGATCCACGAGGCCCTGTACCGGAGGGCCCTGGAGAACCTGGGCAAGGACGGGGAGACCTTCGACTACTACGTGTGCCAGGGCTGCGGGTACACCCACGAGCGCGAGGCCCCCGAGAAGTGCCCGGTGTGCGGCGCTCCCGCGAGCCGGTTCGAAAAGGTGGAGTAGAGAAAACCCCGAAGCACCCGAAAGGGCGCCCTCTTCGAGGGCGCCCTTTTTCGCCGCAGGTTACGGCAACTCGGGAAGCTCCAGGCCGGCCATGTGCTGGAGCAGCCGCATCACCTGGCAGGCGTAACCGAACTCGTTGTCGTACCAGACGTAGAGCACCACGTTGCGGCCGTCGTGGCCGTTCACGATGGTGGCCTCGCCGTCCACCACGCCCGCATGGCGCGATCCGATGATGTCCGAGCTCACGATGTCCGGGCTCGTGGTGAAATCGATCTGGTTCTGGAGCGGGCTGTCCAGGGCGATCTGACGGAGATACTCGTTGATCTCCTCCCGGGTGGTGGATTTCTCGAGCCGGAGCTGGAGGATCGCCAGAGACACGTCCGGGGTGGGCACCCGGATGGCGTTCCCCGTGAGCTTGCCCTCCAGTTCGGGCAGGGCCTTGGACACGGCCTCGGCCGCGCCGGTGGACGTGATGACCATGTTGAGCGGGGCCGAGCGGCCTCGCCGGGGGCGCTTGTGGAAGTTGTCGATCAGGTTCTGGTCGTTGGTGTACGAGTGGCAGCTTTCCACGTGGCCGCTCTCGATGCCGAACCGGTCGTGGATCACCTTGAGCACCGGCACGATGGCGTTGGTCGTGCAGGAGGCCGCGGACACGATGCGCTCCTCCGGGTCCAGGGTGTGGTGGTTGACCCCGTAGACGATGTTGGGGATGTCACCCTTGCCCGGCGCGGTGAGGAGCACGCTCTTGACGCCCGGGGCCTCCAGGTGCTTGGAAAGCCCCTTGCGATCCCGCCACTTGCCGGTGTTGTCCACCAGGATGGCGTTCTCGATGCCGTAACGGGTATAGTCGATCTTGTCCGGGCCCTCGGCGTACAGGATCCGGATCATGTTCCCGTTGGCCACGATGGCGTTTTCTTCCTCGTCCACGAACGTGGTGCCGGCAAATGGACCGTGGACCGAGTCCAGGCGGAACAGGGCGGCGCGCTTGCGCAGGTCGGGCTCCTTGGGGGGCCGGACCACCGCGGCCCGCACCCGCAGCTTGTCGCCCCGGCCCGTCTTGTCCACGAGGATCCGGGCCAGCAGCCGGCCGATCCGGCCGAAACCGTAGAGGATCACGTCCTGGGGCTTCTCCAGCACGGGGTGCACGCCGGTCGTGACCGACCGGAGCTCCTCGGCCACGAACGCGTCGAGGGAGGCGTACCGATCCTGGTCTTCCTGGTACCGGACCGCGAGCTTCCCGAGATCGATCCGGCAGGGGCCCAGGTCCAGATTGGCCAGCGCCTGGAGCACCGGGAACGTGTCCTGCACCGTGAGCTCCCGGCCCAGGATGAGCCGCGCGTGCCGGTGGACCTTGAGGATCTCGATGGAGCCCACCTTGGCGATCGACCGGCCGAACACGTGCACCAGCACCCCTCGCTCCAGGCGGAGCCTGTTGAGGATCGGCAACATCTCGGTTGCGATCGCCTCGGACTCGTTCCATTGGTTGAAATAGAGCTCGCTCTTCGAAAGCGCCATGGCAGACCTCCCCGGGTGAAAAAGCGTTCGGTCGTTCCAAACCGGTCGCAGGGCGAATAAAGATAACACGGCCCCGCAGGGGCGAGGAAGACCGGTGCCTTCCCGCGGGTTCCGGCGGGGCAAAAGGGTTTCTTTGTTTCAAACGGGGAGTATACTGGGGTGGCGAGGCGAAGCGGAACCGCAGGGGTTGGTTCGACCAAAACAAGTTTCTTGACACCAAACAGTCGGTCCGGTACCTTCCCGTGTACGTGCAAGGAGAGAGGCACCCATGGCCAAGCGCATCGACCCTGAACTCGAGGACCTGGGCATCGGCTTGAAGATCCGGGAGCTGCGCCAGAAGCGGCGGTACACCCTGCAGGACCTTTCGGCCAAGACGGGCCTGTCCAAGCCGCTGCTGTCCCAGGTGGAGAACGGCCACGTGATGCCGCCCGTGGCCACGCTGCTCAAGATCGCCCGGGCCCTCGACGTGAACATCTCCTACTTTTTCCAGGAAGAGGAGAAAGAGGAAAAGATCGCGGTCACCCGGGCGAGCGAGCGCAAGAAGTTCACCCGACGGGCCCACCAGGACGCCAGCGAAGTGGGCTACCTGTACGAGTCGCTCGAGCTCCACAAGTCCCGCAAGCACATGGAACCGCTCCTCGTGACGTTCCCCCCCATGGAGAAGAAGGAGATGGTGTTCTACTCCCACGAGGGCGAGGAGTGCGTGTTCGTGCTGGAAGGGGAGGTGGAGTTCCGCACGCCGGACGAGGTGCGGACCCTCAAGCCCGGGGACTGCCTGTACTTCGAATCCGACGTGTCCCACGCGTTTCGGGCGCTGGGGAGCGAACCCGCCCGGGCGCTGGTGGTGGTGTACACCGGGGAGCGGGGGTAGGCCGTGGTCGAGATCCGGTTCCACGGGCGCGGGGGCCAGGGCGCGGTGGTGGTCAGCAACATCCTGGCCGTGGCGTGCTTCCTCGAGGAGAAGTACGTCCAGGCGTTCCCCCAGTTCGGGGTGGAGCGCCGGGGCGCACCGGTGGAGGCCTACACCCGGGTGAACGACCGGAAGATCCATCTGCGCACCAATGTCTACACCCCAGACCACGTGATCGTGCTGGATCCGACCCTCGTCGAGGTGGTGGACGTGACCCGGGGCCTGAAGCCCGGCGGAACCCTGCTCCTGAACACGGACCGGCTCCCCGGGGACTTCGGGGATCGCTTCGGGGCCTTCCGGGTGGCCACCGTGGACGCCAGCCGCATCGCCCTGAGGCACCGGTTGGGAAGCCGCACCCATCCCATCGTGAACACGGCCGTGCTCGGCGCCTTCGCCCGCACCACGGGCGTGGTGTCCATCGACGCCGTGTGCGAGGCGATCCGTCAGGAGGTTCCCTCCCATCACGAGGCCAACATGGCCGCGGCCCGCGAGGCGTTCCACACCGTGGTGCTTCCGGATCCGGCCGCGGAGGCGAGCGCATGAGTCCCGTTGTGTTCCGTTCGGCCCGGGAGCTCCCCCTGTCCTCCCGCTCGCTCGACACCATGTTGTGGAACCGCACGGGCTCGTGGCGGTTCCTGAGGCCCCGGTACCAGGACAAGGTGGCACCGTGCGCCGAGGCGTGCCCGGCCGGGGAGGACGTGGCCCGGATCCAGATCCTGGTGGGGCAGGGCGAGTTCGAGGCCGCCTGGCGCCGCGTCCGCGAGGAAAACCCGCTGCCGGGGGTGTGCGGCCGCGTGTGCTTCCATCCGTGCGAGGCGGCGTGCAACCGGGGCGAGTACGACGAGCCCGTGTCGATCCGCTCGCTCGAGCGCTTCCTGGCCGACCAGGCGTGGCGTCTCGGGTTCTCGCCGGGAGCGTGCTCCGCCCCCGATTCGGGCCGGCGGGTGGCCGTGGTGGGCGCGGGGCCGGCCGGGCTCTCCGCCGCGTACTTCCTGCGTCGCATGGGGCACGGCGTGGACCTGTTCGACGCCCGGGACGAACCCGGGGGGATGCTCCGCTACGGCATCCCGGAGTACCGCCTGCCCGCGGACGCGCTCGCCTGGGAGGTGGACCTGATCCTGTCCGGGGACGTCCGGTTCCACCCGAACCGGGTCCTCGGGAGGGACCTGGGCTGGGACGAACTGGCCGGGTACGACGCCGTGTTCCTGGCGGTGGGCGCCTGGGGCGCGCCGCGCCTCGGCGTGCCGGGCGAGGACCACGCCCGGGACGGCCTGGCCCTTCTCGAGGCCATCCGACGCGGCCGCCCGCCCGAGGTCCACGGCCGGGTGGCCGTGATCGGGGGCGGGAACACGGCCATGGACGTGGCACGTTGCCTGCTGCGGCTCGGGGCCGAACCCGTGGTCTACTACCGCCGGCGCCTGGAGGACATGCCGGCACTGCCCGAGGAGATTCGAGAGGCCCGGGAGGAGGGCGTTCCCTTTCGAGCGCTCCTCGCACCGGCGCGCATCGACCCCGTGGAGGACGGCCGGCTGCGGCTGGCGCTCCGGCCCATGGCCGTGGTGGAGGAAGCCGGGGGCGGCCGCGCCCGGGTCGTTCCCTCGGGTCATCCGGAGGTGTGTGTGGAGGTGGACGCGGTGTACGCGGCCATCGGGGTGCGCCCCTCGGACGGCGTGCCGCACGAGGCCCTGGAGCCGGAACGCACCGAGCCCGAGGGGCTCCACGTGCGGCGCATCCGGCCCGAGGGGCCGTGGGCCGAGCGGCCTCCGGTGTACCTGGGCGGGGACCGC
>CAZBGL010000250.1:0-11830 GCA_964491375.1 uncultured Thermodesulfobacteriota bacterium
CCCCGCATCCACCGCCGGTCCCCACGAGCGCCACCGAAAGAAGCGTCACCAGGCCCCATCTCCACACCGTTGCGGGTGTACCCCGGAGCCGTCGGCCCCTTCGCCGGATCCCGCCACCCCGGCCCCTGCTGCGTTCCATGGTGCGTCCCTCCTCCGTGGGTGAGGAAACGATCGGCCCCCGTTTCGTGTGCCGGCGATTTTCTCCCGGCCGCGGTCCTTCAAAAAGTCGTTCACCGTGTCACGCACCCTTTCTTTTTGTCGTTCAACGTGTCATGTGGAATCCATTGGCCGGCTTGCCCTCGCGGAGCACTTTGAGCTAAACTTGAGTTTATGGTGGCGAAACAGAGACCCTGGATCGCGTTCGGCGCGTTCGTCCTGTGGCTCCTTCTGTTCCCCTTGCAAGGCCCCTTGCTGTACGCCGCCCCTCCCACTCCGCCCCCCCCCGTCGGACTGTTCCTCCTCCCACACGCTGCTGTGCTGGGCGCGTTCGGCTTGTCCGAGCCACTTCGCCGGAAACTCGGGATCCTGTCGGCGGGGGGAGCCATCGCTTGTGCGGTCCTGACGTTGGCTTGGCCTCTGCTGACAACGGGCCACACGACCGTGCTGGGCTTGGTGGGCGTGCTGAGCGCCCCCGTGGCGCTCCGGGCCGCATCCGGGCTCGCCCGGGCGAGACGTCCCGGGCACGCTGGGGTGGGGGGCCTCGTCGCAGCCAACCTGGCTTTTCCCCTCTTCGTCCATTTACCCGGTCCCCCGGTGGTCCGCGCCGCCTGTATCGCCGGGCTGCTGCTCCCGTCCCTGGGGGGGCGTCCCCTTCCCGCGGTACCGCGATCCCATGTGGAACACGGGTCCTATTTCTGGTTCCTCCTCGCCATGTATGGGTTGAACGGTGTGTTCTACGAGCAGTTGTTTCCCGCTTACGCCGCGGTGGTGTCCTTTCCCGGGATCGAGGTACTGCCCTACGCGGCCGCGGCCGGAGTCAGCCTGTACCTGGCGCGGAAACGCCTCAAGAACATCTTGCTCTCCGGAATCGCCCTGGGCTTTCTGGCCCTGGCCGCTTTCGACCGTTCCGATCCGCTGCACGTCTACGGAAGCATGTGGCTCATGCAGGGTGCATCTGGTTTTCTGGACGCTTTCGTGGTGTTGTTGTGCTTGAACCAGCCGGACCCACTCCGGGCGTTCGCTCTGGGGATCGGGGCCGTGTGTGCGGGCCTGGGAGTCGGGTGTATGGCGGTCCATGTCGCAGGGCCCTCCGGCACATCCATACCCCTCATCGGGGCTTTTTTCCTCAACGGCGCCCTGCTCGTGCTGTATGCCATCTCGGCCGACTCAGAGGGTTCGGCTTCTGCGTCCCGGCCGGAGCCTCCCGGGGAGCCGGGACTGTCCCGCTTGTCGTCGGTCCCCTTTTCCTGCCGAGAATACGAAGTGCTCCGGTACCTGATTCAGGGGCTGAGCAACCGAGCGATCGCCGAACGGCTCGGCATCTCGCCCTCTTCGGTCCAGACCTACGCCCGCCGCATCTACGCCAAGACCGACGTGTCCGGCCGCGAAGAGCTGCTGGAGCGCGTGAGCCGGGCCTGCGACACCGCCCCTCCCCGTGCGTGGCCGGTCCGGTTCCCGGGCCGCAAGTGACCGCCTCAAGCGGCCTCCCTTAACCTTATCCGCCTCCAGCGGCGCGCTCGACCCTTTCCAGGCTGTGACCGTGCTGGTGGGCGCGCATCAAAAAATACAAAATAGGTCTTCATCCGGAAATTCCGCAGACAAAGGGAGGACGACCATGGTCGGACAACGCGCATTGCGGTACGTGGTCATCGCCGCCGTGCTGGCGGCAGCGGTGGGCTGGACCCTGGCCTCGGCGCGCACCACGAGGGAGTACCCGGGTGGGCGTTTCCTGGTGTCGGCCACGTGGCTGAAGGCCCACCTCGGGGACCCGGGCCTGGTGGTGGTGGACGTGCGCACGGACAAGTACTTTGACGGCCGGGTGATCCCGGGCGCCATCCGGATGCCGTGGAAGGTGTTCCGGTACAACGACCGGGCCCGGGGCGTGGGCGGGGTGTTCGTGGGGGTCGAGCGGGCCCAGCAGATTCTGGGCCAGCACGGAATCTCCCGCGAAGACACCATCGTGCTCTACGACTCGGTGAAGCGCGACGGAGGCGCCACCGCCTCGTACGTGTTCTGGATCCTCGACCTCCTGGGCCACCGGAACGTGAAGATCCTGCACCGGGGCGTCGACGCCTGGGTGGAGGCCGGAGGGGACGTCGCCTCGGAGCCGGCCCGGCGCGAGCCCGTGGCCTACCGGGCACCGTCCGACGAGATCCACCTGCGGCGGTGGGCCACCGGCGCGTTCATCCGGGCGCGGCTCGGTGACCCGGTGTACCAGATCCTGGACGTGCGGAGCCGCGAGGAGTACCTGGGCGAGAAGCTCAACAAGGCCCTCCGGGGCGGTGCGCTGAAACCCGGGCACATCCCCACCGCGTACAACGTGAACTACAAGCTCAACTGGGCCAGCCAAGAGACCAAAGCCCTCAAGCCCATGAAGGAGCTCCTCGAGCTCTACCGGGGACTCGACCCGGCCCGGCCGGTGATCGTGTACTGCCACTCCGGTCGTCGCGGTTCGTTCGCGTACTTCGTGCTGCGGCTCATGGGGTTCCAGGACGTGATGCTGTACGAGGCGAGCTGGTACGAATGGGGCAACCCGGAGCTGTACTTCCCGGTGGAGCTCGAGGAGCGCAAGCTCACCGGCGCGCTGCCCTATCCGGTGCGCAAGGCCGCGCTCAAGCTTCCCGCCAAGGGGGCGGCCGGCAGGAAGGCCCCGGCCAAGGGCGGGTACGTCTCGTGCGGCGGGTAGGAGGTGGGCCATGAGGAACGCACATCCGTCCCACTGGTCCTGGTCGGCCTCGGCGTTCGCCCTGGCCGGGATCGTGCTGTTCATCTTTGCCACGTTCGGTCCGCCGGCGTCCTCCAGCGGGTTCGTGACCACCCTGAAGGGATTTCTGGAGCACCTGGCTCCGGAGTACGCGGCATCCAAGGCCCACTACCGGGCCATGCCCGGACCCGGATCGTGGCTCATGGCGTTCGTGGTCGGCATGGCGGTCGGCGGGTTCCTGGCGGGGCGCTCCACCCGTATCCCGGTCCGGGACGTTCCGCGGATCTGGGAACGCCGCTTCGGGCCCGGAAGAGCCAAGCGGTACCTGGCGACGTTCGTGGGAGGTTTCCTCATCCTGTTCGGCGCCCGGCTCGCCGGGGGATGCACCCTGGGCCTGTTCATCTCGGGCTCCACGCAACTGGCGGTGAGCGGCCTGTACTTCGGGGCGGTGATCTTTGCGGTGGCCATGATCACGGCCCGGCTCGTGTACGGCCGGCTGCTCCGGGAGGGTTACCGATGACAGAGGTGCTGCTGGGACTGTTTTCGGGAATCGCCTTCGGCATCGTGGTCCAGCGGGCGGGCGCCACCGACGCCGACGAGATGGCCCGGGCCCACTTGATGCTAAACGGCCGGATCCCGCGGTTCATGGTGTCGGCGGTCGCCCTGGCCGCCCTGGGGCTGGTGGGCTTGGAGGCCGCGGGGGTGGGACGAACGATGGTGCTGCCCACGAGCCTCGTGGCCACGGGCCTGGGCGGGGTGATCTTCGGCGTGGGCTGGGGCCTGAGCGGGTACTGCCCGGGCACCACCTGGGCCGCCGCGGGCGAGGGCCGGATGGACGCGGTGTTCGCGCTCCTGGGCGGGCTTGCCGGCACGGCGGCCTTCGCCCACCTCCACGAGGTCTTGATCCCGGCCCTCTATCTGCCCACGAACCAGGGCCCCCTCACCCTGACCGACTGGATCGGGAACCCCCTGGCGGCCGCGGGGATCCTGGCCGCCGCGTTCGGCGGGGCGGGCTGGGTCATGGGGAGGCTCTGGGGGGACGAATGAGCCGGACGACGGCGATCCTCGCGCTCCTCGGGGGCCTGGCCCTGGCCGGGTGCTCGGCCGGGCCGGGCCGGGTCCCCCTGGAGGTCCCCCACGGATACCAGAGCCGGCTGGAGTTCGTGCACAACGGCGTGCTCCTGGGGTTCGGACCGTTCGTGGGGTACTACTTCCTGCCCGACGACCCGGAGGATCCCCGGCGCGTGCGGTTCGTGTGCTTCAACGAGCGGGGTTTTTACGCCTCGGATGCGCCGGTCAACGCCCTCCTCTACGAAGGGGAGGCCGTGCGGGTGCGGCTGCCCGACGAGGGCGGCATCCCGCCGGGCCCCGAACGGATCCGGCCCGTGTTCTTCCCGGACGCGCCGGCCGCCTGGCTGGCCACCCGGCCCGAACCGCGGGACGCTTTCGTGCACTTTCACTCCTGCTACACCCGCAACGGCCCGGCCCGCGTCGGTTTCTGGATCGCCCACCGGGCCGTTCGGGCGTTCACCTACGACATGGGGGGGCGGGTCGGCCCGGGAAGCCCCCTGTACCACGAGGTCACGGCCCCGGGGGTGGACCGGGGATTCGCCCGGATCGTGGAGTTCGACGCCGGCCCCCGTAACGGGCCCTGACCGCTGGGAGCCCCTTTTCCTCCCTTCGCCCCTGGAACGCGGAGGCTCTCTTGGGCCCCTCCGGGACCGGTACAGGCGCCCACAGCCCTCGTCCGTGCACCGGCTCTCCCCAGGATCGGCCAGCGAACCGTCCGGACGTTGACGGCGCCGGGCGGGTTTCCGTAGCTTGGAGACCGGCCCCCCAGGGGTGGGAGGAGAGGCCCGTGCGCGAACCTGCGTGGCGATCGTGGGCGGAGGCGGTGCCCCGGGACCCGACCGACCTGGCCCCCGGGGAGCGGGTGTTCGCGGTGTCACCCGTGGGCCGGGTGCCGGCAGCCAAGACGTGGGGGGAGCGTGCCATGGCCGCCCTCGCCCGCTCCCGCCGGAGGAAGGACCCGTACACGATCGCACCGGGCTGCGGGACATGGCCCCCGCGGGCCCGGCGGGGGGCGGAACTCGCCCGGCTCGCCCCCTCGGCCATGAACCGCCAGCCCTGGCGGTTTGCGTTCCAGCACGGCGGGGTGTTCCTGCTCCAGGACTCCCCCCGGGACACCTACCGCATCCCCAAGCGCCTGGACTGCGGCATCGCCACGCTCCACTTCGAGCTGGGGGCCCGGCAGGCCGGGGTGGCGGGCCGCTGGGAGCTGGCCCCTCCTCCCCGGGTGGGAACCTCCCGCCGGACCTGAGGAGGGAGCCTTGGAACCCGTGCACCGCCTTCCCATCGACCTGCTGGAGGGGCGGTTCCTGGAGGCCCTGGGCCGACAGCCCGTGATCGTCACAGCCCCCACGGGGTCGGGCAAGTCCACCCAGGTGCCCCGGTGGGCGGCCCAAAGGGGCCGGGTGCTCGTGGTCGAGCCCCGCAGGGTGGCGTGCCGGGCCCTGGCCCTCCGGGTGGCCGCCCTGGAGCGGGTCGCCCTGGGCGCCGAGGTGGGGTACGTGGTCCGGGACGAGGCAAGGGCCTCTCCCGGCTCCCGCATCGTGTTCGCCACACCCGGCGTGGTCCTGCGCTGGCTGCGCGAAGGGCCGCTGGAGGCGTTCTCGACCGTGGTGCTCGACGAGTTCCACGAGCGGAGCCTCGAGGTGGACCTGGTGCTCGCCCTGCTCAGGAGGCGCTCGCCCGAGCGCCTGGTGGTCATGTCGGCCACCCTGGAAGGGGAGCGCGTGGCCCGGGCCCTCGGCGGGGTGCACCTGCGCGCCGAGGGCCGGACGTTCCCGGTGCGCGTGCGCCACGTGCCCGGCCGGGCGTTCCTGCCCGACGTGCGGGGGCTGGAGGAGCGCCTTCTGGAGGCCCTGGAGCGGGCCGCGGCGGACCCGGGCGACGTGCTGGTGTTCCTGCCCGGCAAGGCGGAGATCGCCTCGGCCGCCCGGGCCCTGCGCGGGCGGCCGGCACTGGAGGTCCTGGCGCTCCACGGCGGGCTCAGCCTGGAAGACCAGGCCCGGGTGTTCGCCCCGTCCCGGGGGCGGCGCGTGGTGCTTTCGACCAACGTGGCCGAGACCTCGCTCACCGTGCCCGGCGTCGGCGTGGTGATCGACAGCGGGCTCGTGCGCCGCACCCGCTACCACAACGGCCGGGGCTTCCTGACCCTCATGCCCGTGGCCCTGGACAGCGCGGAGCAGCGGGCGGGCCGGGCCGGGCGCACCGCACCGGGCGTGTGCTACCGGCTGTGGAGCCCCGAGGCCCGGCTGGCCGAGACCACCCCGCCGGAGATCCGGCGCGAGGCCCTGGACCCCCTGGTGTTGGCCGCGGCGGCCTGCGGCGAACGGGTGGAGGACCTGCCGTTCCTGGACCCGCCCAGACCCTATGCCGTGGACGCCGCCCGGGACAACCTGCGCGCCCTGGGGGCCCTGGACGGGGACGGCCGGATCACGGCGCGGGGACTGAGGCTGTTCGGGCTGCCCCTGGACGCCCCCCTGGGGGCCCTGCTCCTGGAAGCCGAGCGCCACGGTTGCCTGGAGGACGCCGTGGACCTGGTGGCCGCCCTGGCCGTGGGCCGGCCCCTGTTCGCCGTCCCGCCGGGGGGGGCGCGCGAGGATCTGCGGGACGCGGGATGCGACGCCGTGGCGCTCATCCGGGCCGTGCGCCACGGGGAGCCCGAACGCCACGGCCTTCACCCCCACCTGCTGGGGGAGGCCCGGGCGATCCGGAAGCGCCTGCGCGAGGCCTGGGGGCTGGCCGGGCCGGGCCCGCGGGGAGGGCCCTCCGACCGCAAGAGGCTGGCCCTGGCCGCCCTCGCGGCGGATCCGCGGTGCGGCCACGTGCCCCGCCGCCGGAAAAGGCTCGTGGCCTGGAGTTCCGGGGGCACCGAGGCCGTGCTCGGCCGCGAGAGCGCCGTGGACCCTTCGGGGACCGAGGCCCTGGTGGTGCTCGAGACCCGCGCGGTGGGCACCGGCCCCAGGCGGACCTCGATCGTGATCACCTGCGCCATGCCGGTGCCGTCCGCATGGTTGCTGGAGGCCGGGCTCGGCGAGCCCAGGGTGGCGGGGGCGGACATCCGCGGGGGCGTGGCGGTCTGCCGGACCGAGGTGTGGCACGCGGGGCGGTGCCTGGCGGTGCGGGAGGAGGTTCCCGCGGGCGCCCTGGCCCGGAAGGCCGTCGTCCGCCTTGTCCTTGAGGGCCGGCTGTTCTCCGGGCTGCACGAGACCGTGCGCGAGCGCCTTTCCGCCTGGGCCCTGTACCGCCGCCTGCGCGCCGCCGGAATCGCGCCGGCCCTGCCCGCCGACGCCGTGGAGCCCGGGGCCACCGATCCGGAGGCCTGGCTCGACGCACGCCTCCGGGACGTGGGGCTGGAGTCGGGCGAGGACCTGCCGCTCCTCACGCCGCAGGACCTGACGCCCCCCGCCCTTCCGGAGGACACGGTCCGATGGATGGAGGCCCGGTTCCCCCGGATCGTGGCCGTGGGCGACGCCGTGTACGAGGCGGCCTACGACCTGTCCGGGCGCAGCGTGCTCCTGCGCAAGAAGAGCGGACACCGGAAGGAGCCCCCGTCGCTCACGTTCCTTCCGCCGTTCCGGGGCTTCACCGTGCGGGTGCAGCACGGGAACCGGGTGTGGCGCCTACGGTGAAGCCCCTTCCCGGTCCAGGGCGCGCAGGCGCCGCTCCAGGCGCACCCGGTCGGCCGGGTCGATCCGGAGGAACCGGATCCCCATGCCCGACGGAAGCGACGGGGTGTCCACCAGATTGGTCCACACGACCCGGCCCTCGGCCCGGATGATGCAGCGTTCCCCCGGAAGATGCAGGCTCAGTTCGATTTCCGTGCCCGGCGGCAGGGGCGCAGGGGTGGCCACGAACACCCCGCCGGGCCCGATGTCGTACACCGCGGCCGCCTCGCCCGGCCGGCACTCCACGCGCACGGGCAGCCGGCACCTGGGCTGTCCCCTGGGGCCGGGAGGCAGGGGGCCCCTGGGCGGGTCCGGAAGGACGTACGGGCGCTTTGGAGGCCCCGCGTCCATGCCCTTGCCTCCCGTCGGGCTGGAGCAAAGCACGCACCGTTTGCGGGCCATTTCCCACACCCCGGCCGATCTGGGGGGCTGCCCCGGCCCGAAACGGGCTGCATGCACGGTTCGTGCCACCCGGAAAGGGGTTGCCCCATGCCGATGCGGCGTTATTCTGAACGGCTGAACCCACCACCGCAGGAGGTCTCGCCATGGGGTTCTGGGAGTCCAAGCCGTGCCGGGTGGTATCGGGGATCGCCCTCCTGCTGCTCGTGGCCCTCGTGATCACCGGGCTCGTGTTCGGGTACACGCCCGCCCGGTGGAACGCAGCCACCTGGATCGCCGTGCTCGTGGTGGCGGGGTGCATGTTCGTGTGCTGCTGTGTGAGGGGGCGGGCAGGCGAACAGCGCTCCTGAACCTCCCTGCGGCGCAGCCGCTCAGGGGCTCTCCCCGGAGGCGGCCCACTCCAGGGCCAGAAGCGGTGCGGCCCGGTAGGCCGCGCGGAGCGCTGCGGCTTGCTCTGCGGGCAGGGGCGCCCACAGCGGTTTCTCCAGGGGCAGATCGCTCACATAGGTGAACACCGCGGGTTCCAGACCGTGATGGGAGGCGGCCGCGAGGAAAGCGGACAGTTCCATCTCCACGGCATCGTACCCGGCCCGCCGCAGCGCCCGCAGGTGCCCCGGGCACTCGGCGGCGATGGACCCCACGGTGAACACCGAGCCCTGGCGAACCCGAAACCCCCGGGCCTCCAGGAGCCGCCTTACGGCACCCCGGGCGGCCTCGGGCACGGGGTGCCGAGGGGCTGCCGACACCACCGCATCGAACCCTTCGCGGAGGTACCGCGAAAACCCCTCTCCGTCGGCCGCCTCCACAGGCTCGAACCAGTCGCCGATCGCAAGCTCGGGGGCGAGCCCCCCCACGGCCCCCACAAACGCCACCCGCCGGGCCGGGGTGAGCGATAGGAACGCGAGGCAATCCCCCACCCGTGACGGCCCCACACCCGTGTGGACCACGGTGACCCGCGCCCCGGAAAAGGCCGCCGTGAACCCCTTGTAGAAAAAAGGGGGAGCCAGTTCCGTCACCGGCCCGTCCACGTGCCGCCGGAAGTTCTTGAGCGGAATGAACGGGGTCACCACCACCCGCTCGGAAACCTCGTCGGGGGCGCACCCGAACACGGTGCGCACGACGCGCGCCGGATCGCCGAGTTCCGGCCGGTTGCGGACCGGGCTCCCCGCCCCCCCGCTCATCCCCCGATCCCCAACCGCCGGATCTGATAGCGGAGCGTGCCCCGGTCCATGGACAGCAGCCGGGCCGCCTGGGCCTTGTTCCCCCCGGAAATGCGCAGGGCCTCTCCGATCAGGTATCGGGCCACCTCGTCCATGACCTCGTCGAACGAGACCCCCCGGCGGATCTCCGGTTCCTGCGGGATCCACACCCGGCCGTCCTCCGGGCCCTGCCCCCGGAGGATCTCGGGCGGCAGGTGTTCCGGCCGGATCGTGTCCGTGTCCTCCAAGATGAGGATCCGCTCGATCGTGTTCTTGAGCTCCCGGACGTTTCCGGGCCACTCGTACGCCAGGAGCAGCTCCTCGGCCTCGCGGGTGAACCCCTGGACGTGCTTGTGGAACCGTCGGTTCGCATCCTCGATGAAGTGCTGGGCGAGGGGAAGGATGTCGGCCTTTCGCTCCCGGAGGGGCGGCAGGTCGATGTGGATGATCTTGAGCCGAAAATAGAGGTCTTCCCGGAAGGTTCCCAGGCGGCGCTTTTCGTCCAGGTCCTGGTTCGTGGCCGCGATGATGCGCACGTCCACCGGGATCTGCTCGAGCCCCCCTACCCGGCGGATGGTGCGCTCCTCGAGCACGCGCAGGAGCTTGGCCTGCAACCCCACGTCCATGTCCCCGATCTCGTCCAGGAACAGCGTGCCCCCCTGGGCCTTCTCGATCAGCCCGATCTTCCGGGCCTTGGCGTCGGTGAACGCCCCCTTTTCATACCCGAACAGCTCGCTCTCCAGGAGATTGCCCGGGATGGCCGCGCAGTTGATGCCCACGAACGGCCGCTCCGCACGGCTGCTCTCCGCGTGGATCGCCCGGGCGATCATCTCCTTCCCGGTGCCGCTCTCCCCCTGGATGAGCACCGTGACGTCCGGGTTCTGGGCCACCTTGCGAACCATGTCGAACACCTTGAGCATGGACGGGTCCCGGGCCACGATGTTCCCCAGCCCGCGGGTCCCCAGGGCCTCCTCCCGCAGCTCCCGGACCTCGCGCTTGAGGAGGCCGGCCTCCAGGGCCAGCCGGACGATCACCTCGATCTCCCGTGACTTGAACGGCTTGTTGACGTAGTCGTAGGCGCCCAGCCGCATGGCCTCCACGGCGGTCTCCACGCTGCCGTAGGCGGTCATCATGATCGCCAGCAGATCCGGCTGCGCCGCCTTGAACTCGCGCAGCAGCTCGATGCCCGAGGCGTCGGGGAGCCGCAGGTCCAGGAGCGCCAGGGCGAACTCCCCGGGCGCGAACCGTTCCCGGGCCTCGGCCGCGGTGGCCGCGGTGACCACCTCGTACCCCTTGCGGCCCAGCATCTGGGTCAGCGACTTGCGGATCAGCGCCTCGTCGTCCACGATCAGAATGCGGTCACCCATTTCCGTCTCCCTGCTTCCCGGGAACCTCCGACAGGAGGCTGGAAGGCTGGAAAGCCAGACTGCTAAACGGCCAAAAGCCTCGTGAACTCATCATGTTGCGCCAACACCTCGACGGATCTGAGCGTTCGGGCCGTTGGGCGGCCCCGGTCAGCCCCCGTCCTCCTCCATGCCCGGGAGCTCCACGGTGAACCGGGTTCCCTCCCCGGGCGCGGAGTCCACGTCGATCCGCCCGCCGTGCTGTTCGACGATGCTGTGGGCGATGCTCAGGCCCAGGCCGGTGCCCTCGTTCTTGGTGGTGAAGAACGGGTCGAAGATCTGGGCCAGGATGTCCTCGTCCATGCCGGGCCCCGTGTCCTCCACCACCACCCGCACCCACCGACCCGGCCGGCGCTCGGCCCGCACCCGGATCCGTCCACCGGCAGGGGTGGCCTCGAGCGCGTTGATCGCCAGGTTCAGGAACAACTGCTTGAGCTTCTCGGGGTCGCCGCGCAGCTTGGGGTTGGGGCCGAAATCGATGGCGAAGTCGATCCCCTTGCTCCGGCACTGCTTCTCGAAGGTACGGTGCCACTCCAGGGCCTTGGCGATCCGCATCGGCCGGGCCTCCACCGGCTGGGGCCGGGCGAAGTCCAGAAGCCCCCGGATCAAGGCCTCCAGCCGGTCGATCTCCCGGTGCATGTCCTCCACGAGTCCCCGGCCGGCCTCGTCCAGGCCCTCCTCCTCGCGCAGCACGTCCAGGCTGATGGCGATGCCCGTGAGCGGGTTCCGGATCTCATGGGCCACGCCCGCCGCCAGTTGCCCGATGGCCGCCAGCCGCGCCATCCGTTGGACCCGCTCGTCCAGGCGCTTGCGCTCCGTGAGGTCCTGCACGATCAAGGTGGCTCCCAGGGAGGCTCCCTCCCCCAGGGGGAAGAGGCTCACCTGGAGGTGCCGGGCCCCGCTTCCCCGGCCCCGCACCAGGGTCACCTGCTCCAGGCCCGCCCTCCCCTCCAAGACCCGCTGCAGCGCCTCCTGGAACGCGGGCTCGGTGAGGTAGCGCTCCACGGCGTTGCCCTCCGGGGGCTCCGACACCCCCAGCAGGCGCCGCGCCGCCGGGTTCATGAGCACGATCCTGCGGGAGCGGTCCAGGGCCACCACGCCGTTGGGCGTGCCCGAGAGGATGCCGTCCCTCAGGTCCCTTTCCTCCCGGATCTGGCGAAAGTACCGGGCGGCCTCGATGGACTTGGCCACCTGGGCCGCGAAGATCCCGAGGACCTCTTCGTGGGTCGGCGG
>CAZBGL010000251.1:0-4389 GCA_964491375.1 uncultured Thermodesulfobacteriota bacterium
GCGCCACGCCGGAGGGGGGTGGAGCGACCCCGAGGTGGTGGACGCCGACGCCGGCACCGGCTCGTTCGCCGCGGCCGCCGTCGGCCCTGACGGTTCGCTCCACACGGTGTACTACGACCGCTCCCGGGGGGACCTGCGCCACGCCACGAACCGCTCCGGCGCCTGGGAGGTGGAGGTGGTGGACGAGACGGGCGACGTGGGGCGCTACCCCTCGGCGGCCGTGGACGCGAGCGGCACGGTGCACGTGGCCTACTACGACGCCACCAACCGGAGACTCCGGTATGCGCGAAACGGCGGGAGCGGCTGGGTGTTCGAAAGCCCGGACGACAACGCCGGCAGGGGCCGGTACGCCACCCTCGCCCTGGACGCGGACGGAACGCCTTTGGTGGCCTACTACGACACGGAAAACGGCGACCTTCGCGCGGCCTGGCGGGGTGCGGACGGCACATGGACGAGCGAGGTCGTGGATGCCGGCGACGACGCGGGCCGGTGGGCGTGCCTGGCCGTGGGCCCGGACGGCACGGCCTACGTGGCGTACGCCGCCCGGATCTCCACGGGCGAGAACACCTACCGGACCGAGCTTCGCATCGCCTGGGGCGGGGCCGGCTCGTGGCAGATCGAAGCCGTGGACGCGCCGACCGAAACCGGGGCCGGGGCGGGCGAGTATCCGGTGCTGGCCGTGGGTTCGGACGGCACGCTGCACCTCGCCTACCGGGCCTGGCGGACGGAGACGTGGACCGATCCGGAAACGGATGAGGAGAAGGGCCGGATCCTGTGGTCGGTGCGCTACGCCCTGGGAGGCCCGGGCGGATGGACCCGGGAGAAGCGCGTGGAGACCACGGGGGGCGCGCTGGGCCGCGGTGTGTCGCTCGTCCTCTACCCGGCAGCCTACGGACAGGAGCGCCTGCTCGTCTATGCCAACGGCCAGGGGGCGTTGGAGAGCCAGGGCTATGCTTACGAGGAGGTCATGGGCGCGCCCACGCCCGGTTGGCGGGATCCCCGGTCGGTGGAGCCGGCCCGCATGGGAGGCCGGGCCGCCGCGCTCCTGCTGGACGCCGACGGTGCGCCCCATGCGGTGTACGTGGACGAGATCACCCGGAAACTCCGGCACGCACGGCGCACCGGGGCCGGCTGGCAGGTGGAGGACGTGGCGGACGCCCACCCCCAGGCCGAACGGACGGGTCTCGGGACCCTTCCGGACGGGCGGCTCGTGGTGGCCTATCAGGACCCCGGGGAGACGCTGAACATCGCCTGGCGGTCGTCCGGCGGGGGATGGGCGTCCAGAGAGGTCACGCACACCGCCCGCACCGGCCGGTTCGCGGATCTGGTCCAGGCTCAGGACGGGTCGATCCACGTCTTCTACTCGGACGAGGATGCCGTCCGACTCTCGCACGCAACGGTGACCCTTTCGGACGCAACGGTGGACGCGGCCGAGGAGGTCCCCGAGGATCCGGACGGGAGATTCCCTGCCGACTATTCGGGCTGGTGGGTGTCCGCTGCCGCGGGCCCGGACGGAAGCCTGCACGTGGCCCACATGGTCCACGAGCTGGGATCCAGCGCGGACGGCACCCGGTTCGAGCTCCGCTACGCCGTATACAGCGGGGGGGCCTGGCGGTTCGAGACCGTGGACGCCGGGCCCCGGGCGGGGGAGTACGCGGCCCTGGCCGTGGACCCGGACGGGACGCCGCACATCGCCTACTTCGACGGGGATCGGGACGTGCTCCGGGTGGCCTCCCGGAAGGACGGGGCGTGGTCCTCAGAGACCGCGGACGCGGAGGGATACGCGGGGCTCTACGTGGACCTGGCGGTCGACGCCCGGGGGCACCTCCACGCCGTGTACCAGGCATGGGGCGCCGACCTGGGCCGCTCCTCCCTTCGGTACGCCAACAACACCTCGGGGGTGTGGCGGCACGAGACCGTGGCCCAGGGGGCAAGTCTCGGTTACTACGCCCGGATCGCGGTGGGAGGCGACGGAACGGTCCACATCGCCTTCCAGGACCGGGGCGCCGGCACCCTGCGGTACGCCCGTTCGACCGCCTCCGATGTCAGCGTGTCCCCTGCCTCGGTGGACTTCGGGACCGTGGCCGCGGGGGAGGCCGCCGAGGCCGAGATCACGATCGAGAACCGGGGGCCCTATGCCCGCCGGGTGAGCGGGATGGCCCTCACCGGATCGGACGCCTTCGCCCTGGTCACCCGGGCCACCGATCGCTACTGCGGGTCCGAGACCCCGTGGCTCGACCCCCAGACCCCTTCGTGCGTGGTCGCCGTACGGTTCGCACCGGCCGAGGAGGGCCCGGCCACGGCCACCCTGAGCATTACCTTTGCGGACCCGGACCTGCCCGGGGCCACGGTGACGATGGGCGGGGAGGGCACACCGGGCACCGGGGGAGAAACCGGGGGCACGGCAGGTGGCGGGGGAACCGGCGGGGATGCAACCGGAGCCGGCGACAGCGGGACCAGTCCCGGAGGGGACGCAAGCGGGGCCCCAGAAGGAACCGCAGGGGGTGGAGGGGGAGGGGGGTGCTTCCTCCGGGTGCTCGGGATCCGGTGACCCGGCCCCGGGGTGGCCTTTATCCCCGTTCACGGGGGAACGCGAGCCCCTCCACCAGGACGTAGGCGGCCTGGAGCCACGACGTGGGGCACAGGGGGAAGCATTCCTTGCAGTTCCAGCACTCCCGGGCCGCGATCTCCGGGATGAAGGCGATCTCCTTGCGGGTGCCCCGGTTCACGAATCCCACGGCGTGCTTTCCCTTGACCTCGGCGCAGTAGCGTACGCACAACCCGCACAGGATGCAGAACGACGGGTCCTTGTCGAACCGCTCGGGGTCGGCGCCGTACTCCTCGGCCAGTTCCCGGAGCCGGGGGGACTCGGGCGCACGGGCCAGGTACAGCTCGAGGATCACCTTCCGGATCCGGTCCACCGTGGGGGTGCGGGTGCGCACCGAAAGCCCCTCTTGGGCCGGATAGACGCAGGCCACCACGTGCTGCCTGCGGCCGCCCCGCTCCACCTCCACCGTGCACAACCGGCAGCTCCCGAAGGGCTCCAGGTCGTCGTGGTGGCACAGGGTGGGTATGGCGATGCCGGCCCTCCGGGCCGCCTGGAGCACGGTAGATCCCTCGGGGGCCTGGACCTCCTGACCGTCGATCACCAGCCGCACGTCACCCATCGCTTCCGCCTTTCCGCTGGATCACCCGCGCGTCCTCCGGCAGGGGGGGAGGCACCGGCTCCCCCGAGATCTTGCGCACCGCCCCGAAACGGTCCGGGCACACCTCGAGGCACGTGCCGCACTTGGTGCACCGGTCCTGGTCGATCACGTGGACCACGCCCTTGCCCCCCGAGATGGCCTCGGCCGGGCAGTTGCGCCGGCACCGTCCGCAGGCCTGGCAGGCCCCCGGGTCGATGTAGAAGGCGACCAGGTCCTTGCAGTACAGCGCGGGGCAGCGCTTGTCGCGGATGTGGGCCTCGTACTCGTCCCGGAAGTACCGCAACGTGCTCAGGAACGGGTTGGGCGCGGTCTTGCCGAGCCCGCACAGGGCCGCCTCGGCCGCCACCACCGACAGGTCCTCCAGGGTCTCCAGGTCACCCTCCTGCCCTTCACCCCGGCAGATCCGGGTGAGGATCGCCAGCATCTGGCGCAGGCCCTCGCGGCACGGCACGCACTTGCCGCACGACTCGTCCGTGAGGAACTCGATGAAGTACCGGGCCACGTCCACCATGCAGGTGTCCTCGTCCATGACGATCATGCCGCCCGATCCCATCATCGACCCCGCCCGGGTCAGCTCGTCGAACCCCACGGGCAGGTCCAGCATGTCCTCGGGCAGGCACCCCCCCGAGGGGCCGCCGGTCTGCACGGCCTTGAACGCCTTGCCCCCCGGGATGCCGCCCCCGATCTTGTAGATGATGTCCCGGAGGGTCATCCCCATGGGCACCTCGACCAGGCCGGTGTTGGCAATCTTGCCCACGATCGAGAAGATCTTGGTGCCCTTGCTCCCGTCCGTGCCCAGCCCGGTGAACCAGTCGGCGCCGTTGAGGATGATGAGGGGCACGTTGGCCCACGTCTCCACGTTGTTGAGCACCGTGGGCCGGTTCCACAGGCCCCGCACGTTGGAACGGATGTACTTGGGCCGGGGCTCCCCCACCCGGCCCTCGAGCGCGGTCATGAGCGCGGTGGATTCTCCGCACACGAACGCGCCCGCCCCCCGGTGCACCGTGACCCGGAACGAGAACCCCGAGCCCAGGATGTCGTCGCCCAGGAGGCCCCGGGCCTCGGCCTGCTCGATGGCCAGGGTGACGTTCTCCACGGCCAATGGGTACTCCTGGCGCACGTATACGTACCCCTCGCGGGCCCCCACCGCGTAGGCGCCCAGAATCAGCCCTTCCAGCACGGC
>CAZBGL010000252.1:0-3438 GCA_964491375.1 uncultured Thermodesulfobacteriota bacterium
GAACTGCACGTTCATGAGCCCCACCACGTTGAGGGCGAGCGCCAGGGACTCGGTCTGCCGACGGATCTCCTCCACCAGGTCGGGCCCCAGGCTGTAGGGCGGAAGCGAGCAGGCCGAGTCGCCCGAGTGCACGCCGGCCTCCTCGATGTGCTCCATGATGCCGGCCACCACCACCCGCCGGCCGTCGGCCACGGCGTCCACGTCGATCTCGATGGCGTCCTTGAGGAACTTGTCGATGAGCACCGGGTGCTCGGGGCTCGCCTCCACGGCCTCGGCCATGTAGTCGCGCAGGCTCTTTTCGTCGTACACGATCTCCATGGCCCGGCCGCCCAGCACGTAGGAGGGCCGCACCACCACGGGGTACCCGATGGCCCGCGCCACGGCCTCGGCCTCCTCGGGGCTGCGGGCGATGCCGTTGTCGGGCTGTTTGAGGCCGAGCTCGTGCAGGAGCCTTTGGAACCGTTCCCGGTCCTCGGCCAGGTCGATGGAGTCGGGCGAGGTGCCGATGATGGGCACGCCCGCGGCCTCGAGCGCCCGGGCCAGCTTGAGGGGGGTCTGCCCGCCGAACTGGACGATCACGCCGTCGGGCCGCTCGGCGCGCACGATCCCCAGCACGTGCTCCAGGGTGAGGGGCTCGAAGTACAGCCGGTCCGCCGTGTCGTAGTCGGTGGACACGGTCTCGGGGTTGCAGTTGACCATGATGGTCTCGAACCCGTCCTCGCGCAGCCCGAACACGGCGTGCACGCAGCAGTAGTCGAACTCGATCCCCTGGCCGATCCGGTTGGGCCCGCCCCCCAGGATCATGATCTTCTTGCGGCCGGTGGGGGCGGCCTCGCACTCGTCTTCGTAGGTGGAGTACAGGTACGGGGTGCGGGCCTCGAACTCGGCCGCGCAGGTGTCCACCCGCTTGTACACGGGGTGGATGCCGGCCTCGTCCCGCCACCGGCGCACCTCGGCCTCGCTCACCTCCAGGAGGTCGCCGAGGCGCCGGTCGGTGAAGCCCCACTGCTTGGCCTCGCGCAGCACGGCCCCGGGCAGCCGGCCCCGTCCGGCGGACTTTCGGAAGGTGCGGATCTCGTCCTCGAACTCCACGATCTGGCGGATGTTGTCCAGGAACCAGGGGTCGATCGCGCTCAGCCGGTGGATCTCGTGGGTGGTGAACCCCCGGCGGTAGGCGTCGGCGATGTACCACAGCCGTTCCCAGTTGGGCACCCGGAGCCGGTCGGCGATGCGGTCGCGGAGCTCCTCGTCGGAAAGGCCCGAGCCGTTCTTGAGCCGCGAGGACAGCCCGTGGATGTCCTTCTCGAGGCTCGCCACGGCCTTCTGGAGGCTTTCCTTGAAGGTGCGGCCGATGCTCATGACCTCGCCCACGCTCTTCATCTGGGTGGTGAGGGTGGCGTCGGCCCTGGGGAACTTCTCGAAATCGAACCGCGGGATCTTGGTCACCACGTAGTCGATGGTGGGTTCGAAGCAGGCCGGGGTCTCCTGGGTGATGTCGTTGGGGATCTCGTCCAGGGTGTACCCCACGGCCAGCTTGGCCGCGATCTTGGCGATGGGGAACCCGGTGGCCTTGGAGGCCAGGGCCGAGCTGCGGCTCACCCGGGGGTTCATCTCGATCACCACCATCCGGCCCGTGCGGGGGTCCACGGCGAACTGGATGTTGGACCCGCCGGTGTCCACGCCGATCTCCCGGATCACGGCGATGGCCGCGTCCCGCAGGATCTGGTACTCCTTGTCGGTCAGGGTCTGGGCCGGGGCCACGGTGATGGAGTCGCCCGTGTGCACCCCCATGGGGTCGAAGTTCTCGATGGAGCAGATGATGACGACGTTGTCGTTGCCGTCGCGCATCACCTCGAGCTCGTACTCCTTCCAGCCCAGGACCGACTCCTCGATCAGGACCTCGTTGACCGGGCTCTGCTCCAGGCCCCATTTGACGTACCGCTCGAACTCCTCGCGGTTGTACGCCACGTTGCCGCCCGCCCCGCCCAGAGTGAACGACGGCCGGATGATGGCCGGGTAGCCCACCTCGTCCACCACCCGCAGGGCCTCGGGCAGGCTGTGGGCGTAGCCCGAGCGGGGCACCTCCAGGCCCACCCGCTCCATGGCCGCCTTGAACTGGGCCCGATCCTCGGCCTTCTGGATGGCCGGCAGTCTGGCGCCGATGAGTTCCACGCCGAAGCGGTCGAGCACGCCCAGGCGGGCCGCCTCCACGGCCAGGTTGAGGGCGGTCTGGCCACCCAGGGTGGGGAGCAGGGCCTGGGGCCGCTCCTTCTCCAGGATCCGTTCCAGCACCTCCACCGTGATGGGCTCCACGTAGGTGCGGTGGGCCATCTCGGGGTCGGTCATGATGGTGGCCGGGTTGGAGTTCAGGAGCACCACGGTGTAGCCCTCCTCGCGGAGGGCCTTGCACGCCTGGCTGCCCGAGTAGTCGAACTCGCAGGCCTGCCCGATCACGATGGGGCCCGCCCCCACGATCAGGATCTTCTCGATGTCGGTGCGTTTCGGCATGTTCGGTTCCAGATTGGGGTCCTCGGTCGTCGGCCGGGGGCCAACGGCTTCCCTGTGCGTTTGGCCGGAAACCTAGAGGGCCTTGTATTCTCCCGATGTTGCCGCTGCGGGGGCGGCGAACGGCCATCGGCTAATGGCCAAGGCTATCGGTTGCCTGCGGTTTAGGGCCCCACGATGCGATCGCAACGCGCGCGGCCGAACCCGACAGCCTTCCCGCGCTCTAACCTTCCACCCTTCCCCTGTGGGAACGACCTCCGGGTCGCGATCGCGGCCGGATGGCCGCTCCCCCAATCAGGCCTCCCGCCCTCCGACCTCGCCTGCGCTGGTGTTTCCCCCAACGCCAGGGGGCCGGAGCCGCGAAGGGGCCGGAAGGCCGGACGCCTCCGCTTCCCGAGCCCCGCCGAACCCCCACGCGAGCGGCACAACTGCCTCCAAGCAGCACCATCGAGGCCGTGGCCCCGCGCGGAAACGGGCCCCTGACCGACTCGCCACCCCCCCGGTCACCGCGTCACCGACCGGTCGGCTGTCCGCGGTTGGGCCTTCGGCCCAATCCCCCTCTCCTGTCCCCCTCCCGCCAGGCAAGGGGGGAGGGCTGCCCGGTTACCCGCCTAGTCACTGGCTTCCGGCGGCTGCGGGAGCCGGCTACCGATCGCGATCGCGGCCGGAAAGCCGCTCCCACAACCGAATCCTCCAACGTTCTAGCCCCAGCATTCCAGTCTGCCGTGGCGTCGTTGCGCGCGCCGTTCCCCCCCCCGCCCGTCTCCCTTCCGCCAGAGAGGGGGGAGGGGGACGGGCGCGCGGCTACCGCGCGCGTTCCATCATGTCCACGAACCGGCGGAACAGGTAGGCGGCGTCGTGGGGTCCGGGGCTCGCCTCGGGGTGGTACTGCACGCTGAACACGGGGTACTCGAGGTGGCGGATCCCTTCCAC
>CAZBGL010000253.1:0-3237 GCA_964491375.1 uncultured Thermodesulfobacteriota bacterium
CGGGCGGGCCGCATCCCGGGCAGTGAACCCGGCCTGCGGCAGCGTACAACACGCGAAAAAGGTCGTAGAGTTCCGTAACCGTGCCCACCGTGGACCGGGCGGTGCGGGCGGTGTTGCGCTGTTCCAGTGCCACCGCCGGCCGCACGTTCTCGATGGCATCCACCGAGGGGCGAACCCCTTTCTCGGCGAGCAGCCGGGCGTATGCGGGCAGCGACTCCAGGAATCGCCACTGCCCCTCGCAGAACACCGTGTCGAACGCCAGGCTCGACTTGCCCGACCCCGAGACCCCGGTCACCACCACCAGGCGGTTGTGGGGGAGATCCAGGTCGAGGTTCTTGAGATTGTTCTGCCGGGCCCCCCGGATGCGCAACACCCACAAGGGGGCCCGGCCGTCCTGCGGCATTCCCGTGCACCTCCTTTCGGGTCCACCGGAGGGGCAGTATGGCCGGGCGCGCGCGGCCGCACAAGGCCCCCGTTGACAGGACCCCGGGGCCCGCTAGAATGCACGGAACCCGTTCCGCAGGAGCCGTGGATGGACCAGGAATACTCCAAACGGTTCTACGCGGCCGTGGCCCCGGTGTACGACTGGGTGTTCGGCCTGCCCATGGAGCAGGGACGGCGGGTGGCGGCCCGGGAGGTGCGTCCCGGCGACCGGGTCCTGGAGGTGGGCGTGGGCACGGGGCTCGGGCTGCGCCACTATCCGCCGGGCTGCCGGGTGCTGGGGGTGGACATCTGCCCGCGCATGCTCCGGCGGGCCCGTTGGCGGGCCCTCATGGACGGGACCCGGGTGCGGGTGGAGCTGCGGTGCATGGACGCCACCCGTCTGGAGCTTCCGGACGACGCGTTCGATGTGGTGGTCGCCCCCTATGTGATCACCACGGTGGGCGACCCCCACGGGCTGTGTGCGGAGATGCGCCGGGTCTGCCGCCCCGGCGGCAAGGTCGTGGTGGTGAGCAACACGCGGGAACAGGGGATGTTGGGCGCCGTGAAGACGGCGCTGTCGCCCTGGATGGAGCGCGTGGGGTTCCGAACCGACCTGGACGTGCCCGGAGTGCTGGAGGCCGCCGATCTCAAGGTGGAACGGGCCGTCCGGGTGAACCTGGGGATCCACAAGGTGTTCGTGGCGCGGAAGGCTGCGGCCGCCTGAGTGGATCAAGACCTCCCCCCTGCGCGCCGAAAGGTCTTTACGGACTCCTCATCCACCGGAGGCACCCGTGGCCCGCCTCTTCGCAGCCCTGTGTCTGTTGGGAGCCGTATGGAACGGGGCAGCCCTGGCCTCCGATGGGGCCGCCACCTGGGTGAACCACCTCCTGCGGCTGTGGATTCCCGGACAACTGGCCCTCTGCGGCGAGCCCGTGCCCCTGGAACGGCCCGACGTGCTGGAGCGCCTCGACCTGGAGCTCGTGGTGGTCCTGGGCGACCCCGTGAGCCTTACCCTGTGGTACAAACGGGGGCCTCGGCACCTGCCGATCATCGAGGAGGCCCTCCGGGAGATGGGCCTCCCCCGGGACCTCAAGTACGTGGCGCTGGTGGAGAGCAACCTCCGGCCGGACGCCGTGAGCCGGGCCGGCGCCGTGGGCGTATGGCAGTTCCTCCGGGGCACGGCGGGCCAGTACGGGCTGCGGTGCGACGGCGCAAGGGACGAGCGACGGGACTGCGCGCGGGCCACCCGGGCCGCCCTGGAGCACTTGCGGGACCTGCGCAACGATCTGGGCAGCTGGACCCTGGCCTTGGCGGCGTACAACGCCGGCCGGCGGCGGGTGCTGCGGGCCATGGAGCAACAGGGCGAAACCGACTTTTACGGGCTGCGCCTCCCGAGGGAGACAGAGCGGTACGTGTTCCGGGTGATGGCGGCCAAGCTCCTGCTGGAGCACCCGGAGCGCTACGGCATCGAGCTGGAGGGGGCGAGGATCTATCCGGCACCGGCCACGGCGGAGGTGCTCCTGAACGTGGACAGAAGGAGCATGCCGGTCACGGCCCTGGCCCGGGCAGCCGGGGTGTCCTACCGCCGGTTCCTGGAACTCAATCCGTGGATCGTGGGCAAGGCGTTGCCCCGAGGGCGGTACCGCGTGCTCGTGCCCAGGGCAGGGGCCTCCGCGTTCCTCGAGCGCCTGGCGGCATGGGAACGGGAGCATCCGGAACCCAAAAAGATCTTCTACCGGGTCAAACGGGGGGACACGCTGATCGGAATCGCCCGGCGCCACGGGGTGAGGTTGACCGAGCTCTGCGAGTGGAACGGGCTGACCCCCCGCACCACGATCTATCCCGGCCAGACCCTGGTGGTCATGCTGACCAACTGACCCGGCTCAGGCCGTGCCGAATCCCTGCGAAAGGAGACCGGGGTCGATCCCGAGGGACCGCACCGCCTGCTCCCACCGGTCCTCGGCCGGGACGGAAAAGAGCAGATCCACCGAGGCCGGCACCACCAGCCAGTCGTTGCGCGCGATCTCTCCCTCGAGCTGGTCCGGCGCCCACCCCGCATACCCCAGGAAGAACAGGAACCGATGCGGCCCACGGTTCGCCGCGATGTCCTTCAGGATCTCCAGGGACGTCCCGAGCAGGAGGTCTTCCAGCACGGCAAGCGACCCCTCGTAGGGCTGCCCTTGATACAACACGAAACCCATCTCGGGCTGCACCGGGCCCCCGTAGTGGATCGGCTCGTCGGCACCGCCCTCTCCCTCGATGCCCTGCCCCTCGTAGATCTGGCCCAGGGTGAAGGGGGTCGGACGGTTCACCACCAGCCCCAGGGCACCGTCCTCCCCGTGCTCGCAAACGAGCACCACCGTGCGCTTGAAGTTCGGGTCGGTCAACTGGGGCATGGCCACCAGGAACTGCCCCTTCAAGATGGTCCGATCGATGGGTCACCTCCGTATCGGCGCCTGCCGGTCAGTCCGCCCCGGGCTCATAGGGCATGCAGAAAATACAGGGGGCGTAGCCCTGGGCGTACGCCTCCTCCTTGGTGGCAAAGGGCACGGCGTTGTGCGCCCACGCAACGGCGTGGATCGCACAGCTCGGCTTCTCGTTGGCGAGGTCGTGGACGTGCTTTTTCCGGTGCGGGTTTGCATCCCCCAGGTAGCGGGTGGAATAGTGGTGCCAGCGCTCCATGACCACTCCCCTCTGTACACGGGCTCTGCTGCGGAGTCTCGAAACCTACCAACCCCCCGGCCACAGGGTCAAGGGGACACGAGGAGGACGGGCATGTGCAGGATCTGGTTCGTGGCGGTCGTCTTGGCAGCG
>CAZBGL010000254.1:0-14280 GCA_964491375.1 uncultured Thermodesulfobacteriota bacterium
GGTGTCGCGCCTGGCTCCCCGGGCCCAACCCCCACCCGGCAGCACCCCCCGCAGGAGCCACGCCGCAGCGCCGCGAAACCGCAGTCCCCCGAGACACGCACCCGCCCCCAACGGGGGGAGAACGGCGAAAACCAGCTCGAATCCGGCCGCCGGCACGACGGCCCCGGCCACACGCGCCGCCCCCAGGCCCCCCGCCACGCCACCCAGGGCCAATACCACCCCCGCGCCAAAGAAACGCAGAATGCCCAGCCAGTGCAGCCGTGCCAGGGAGACCGGACCGTCCGCGGCCCGGGCACGCGCCACGAGGTCTCCGTTCCACCGCCGCACGGCCGCGTCCACGCGCCCGCCCACCGCCCCGGCCACGAGCCCCCAGGCCACCCCCAGCCCCACCCTCGCCGGCAGGCTCCACCCGGCCGGCAGGAACGCGGCGGCAACCGCGGCAGCCAGTCCTGCCACGCTCTCGTCCGGCGGCACCCGGGCACCCACCGGCAGGTCGAACAACCACAGGAGCTCCAGCATGGCCCCGCACCACAGCCCCGCCCAGGGGTCCTCCAGCACCGCACCGGCCAGGAGCCCGGAAACCAGGGGACGGGACACCATCGACTGGATCAGGGCGGTACGGTCCGTGAACACCACGCCCCCCAGCAACACCAGGATCGCCATCTGGGCCGGGTTCACCGCACCTCCTCCGAACCCAGGATCTCCACCAGGGCGGGGCTCCGGTCCGAGGGCACGGCGCGGGCCTCGATCTCCACGCCCTTCCGGGCCAGCATCCGGAGCTCCCGTTCGTCCTCTGCGGTCAGGAACACGCTGTGGGTCACCGCGTGGCTTCCCCGGCGGGGGTGCAGGTTGCCCAGGTTCAGGCGGCGGAACCGAAGCCCGCTCTCGTAGGCCGCACACGCGTCGTCCACCTGCGGAAACAGCAGCAGGATCCGGTGTCGGCTGTCCTCGGCCGCCACCACGTCCGCGGCCTCCCGGGGATCTACCACCCGGACGCCCAACGCAGGGGTGGCCAGCGCCTCCAGCAACGCCCGCTGCATGGGATCCGCGCTTTCCCGGGAGCCCACCACCAGGATCAGGTCCACTCCCAGGTGGGGGACCCACCCTTCGAGCACTTGGCCGTGGATCAGCCGGTTGTCCACCCGCGCCAGGATCACCGCCATGTTCGCGTCCCCGCCCTCTGGTTCCAGATCTCGCTGGCCAGCACGATGTTGCGCCGCCCGTAGTCCCGCAGGAACGCCGCCAGCGACACCAGATCCATTTCGTTTCGGGCCGTCAGGGCCTTGACCAGGATGGGCAGGTTCACCCCGGCCAGCACCTCCACCCGGCCCGGCTCCAGGAAGGGCAGGCTCAGGTTCGTGGGCGTGCCGCCGAACAGGTCCGTCAGCAGGAGGACCCCGTCCCCGGTGTCCGCTTCGCCCAGAGCCCGCTCCAGGCGGCGGCGGGCGCTCTCGGTGGGCTCGTCGTAGCTCAGGGTGAGGGCCCGGACCTGCTCCGCACGGCCCACGATCCCTTCCGCGGCCCGAACCAGCTCCTGGGCCAGGTTCTGATGCGCGGCCACGACGATTCCGATCATCGCTCCACGTCCCGGTGCAGCACCTGGACCCTTTTCCCCGTCCCCTCCAGGCGGCGGGCCATCTCCTCGACCACGGTCACGGAACGGTGTTTGCCCCCGGTGCATCCCACGGCCACCGTGAGGGACGTCTTTCCCTCCTTTTCGTACAAGGGAATCAGATACTCCAGGAGGTCCGTGAACCGTCTCAGGAACTCCCGCGCCTCGTCGAAGGAAAACACATGGTCCCGCACCCGGGGATCGATCCCGGTGCGGCCCTTGAGTTCCGGCACGAAGTAGGGATTGGGCAGAAACCGCACGTCCACCAGGAGGTCCGCCTCCAAGGGGATCCCGTACCGGTACCCGAAGCTCATCAGGTGCACCTGCAGGGTGCCGTCCTCCAGGCCGCGGCGGAAGTACTGCCACAGGGCCCGCTTCAGGTCGTGTACGGTCATGCCCGACGTGTCGATCACCCGGTCCGCCCGTTCCTTGACCTCGCCGAACAGCTCCCGCTCCCTCCGGATGCCCTGGACCAGGGGGCCCTCCCCTGCCAGGGGATGGCGCCGCCGCGTCTCGCTGAAGCGGCGCACCAGGATCTCGTCCGAGGCCTCCAGGAACAGCACTTCCGTCCGGATGCCGAGCCGCTCCACCTGGGCGAAGGCGTCACGGTAGTCTTCCAGGAAATGGGGCTCGCGCAGATCCATGCCCACGGCCACCTTCTGGATCTCGCCCCCGGCCAGCACGCTCAGTTCCAGGAACTTGGGCAGGAGCACCGCGGGCAGGTTGTCCACGCAGAAAAACCCCAGATCTTCCAGGGCCTTGAGGGCCGACGTCTTGCCCGAGCCCGAAAGCCCGGTCACCACCACCAGCCGCACCCGGCTCACGGCTTCCTCCGCAGCTCGGCCTCGAGCCGTTTCGACAGCCGGAGTGCGCTGTGCACCCCGGCCCGCTTCAGCAGGTGGTTCCGCGCGGCCACCTCCACCACCGAGGCCATGTTCCGGCCGGGCGCCACCGGGATCCGCAGGTACGGGACCTCCACGCCCAGGATCGCGTACGTGCGCTCCTCGATCCCCAGCCGCTCGTAGACCTCGTCCTCCCGCCAGGGGACCATCTCGATCACGAGCTCCACCTGCTTTTCGTCCCGCACCGACGTGATCCCGAACAGTTCCCGGATGTTCAGGATCCCGATCCCCCGGATCTCGATGTGGTACCGGATCCGCTCCTCGCCCTCACCCACCAGCCGAAACGGTGGATACAGGCGGATCCTCACCACGTCGTCCGCCACGAGGCGGTGCCCCCGCCGCACCAGGTCGAGGGCGCACTCGCTCTTTCCGATGCCGCTCTCCCCGACGAGAAGGATGCCCACCTCGATCACGTCCACCAGTACGCCGTGAACCGTGGCGGTGAGCGCCAGCCGGTCCCACAGGAACCGGCCCACCCGCTCGATGAACACCGAGCTGCGAAGCGGGGTGCGCAAAAGGGGCGTGCCGGTACGGTCCGCCTCCTGGACCATCACCTCGGGCACCTCCAGGCCCTTGGTGACCACGAAACAGGCCGCGCCCGCCTCGAAGACCTTGCGAACGTTGGCATCCCGCACGGGAGGCTCCAGCGTCCCCAGGTACTCGATCTCCGTCTGGCCCAGGATCTCCACGCGGTGGGGGCGGATCTGGCGGGTATAGCCGGCGAGCGCAAGCCCCGGCTTCTGGATCCGGGGCACCCGGACCTCGTTGGCGAGGCCGTCGGCTCCTGCCAGCAGTTCCAGTTCCAGCCGGTAGGGCCGGGCTTCCAGGAGCTCGGAAACCCTGAGCGAAGGCATCCGGCCGGCCCTGTCAGTACTTCTCGTCCTCGCGGGCGATGACCTCGTAGAGCTCCTCCCGGGTGTCCGCCCGCAGGAGTTCCTCCCGGAACGCCCGGTCCTTGAGCAGCCGGGAGATCCGTGCCAGAGCCTTGAGGTGCGTGCTGGCGGAGTTCTCCGGCGCCATCAGGAGGAAGAACAGGTGCACGGGAGCGCCGTCCATGCTGTCGAACTCCACCCCCTCCGGGCTCCGGCCGAACACGGCCACCAGTTCGTCCAGATCTCGGAGCTTTCCGTGGGGGATCGCGATGCCCTCGCCGATGCCCGTGCTCCCGAGCCGCTCGCGCTCCAGCAGGACGTCCACGGCCTGCCGTGGGTCCCGAAGCTTTCCTTCGGCCACCAGGACCTCCACGAGCTCGGCCAGCACTCCGGGCTTGTCCCGGGCCGTCAGGTGGGGAAGGATCCGAGTCTTGGTCAGGAATTCCAGGAGCTTCATTCAGACCGTCTCCCTGGCGGTCCCGGGGGACCGCGGCCTCACTCGGGTTCGATCAGGCCGTAGTGGCCGTCCTCCCGGCGGTAGATCACCTTCACCCGGCCGTCCACATCGGTGAACACCAAGAACGGCCGGTCGGTCAGATCCATCTCCATGGCGGCCTCGTCCACGGTCATGGGGTGGGCCGGATAGTGTTCCGTCTGGATGACCCGGGGGGTCTCCTCCACGCTCTCGTAGGCGAACACCCTCTCGCGCAGGGCGCGGGCCTCGCGGCTGCGCAGGGGTTTGCGCCGCTTGAGCTTTTCCTTGTAGCGCTTGAGCTGGCGCTCGAGCTTGTCCACCACGTTGTCGATGGCCGAGTAGAAGTCCGCGTTCTCCTCTTTGGCGTTGATCCGGATGCCGTTGGCCTGGAGCGTCACCTCGGCTGTGTGCCGGATCTTCTCCTGTCCCAGGATCACGTGGCCCTCCACGATGCCGTCGAAGTACTTGTGGAGCCGCTGCACCTTCTGGGTCGCGTACTGCTTGAGGGCGTCCGAAGGTTCCACGTGCCGGAAGGTGATGTTGAGGTTCATGGACTCCTCCTGATCCGGGTCGGAAACGCAAGCGGTGGACTGTATCAGAGCTCCCGGGGGGTGTCAATCAAGGCCCCGGAGCCCTTCCTAGAAGTAGCGGCGGCGGGCCGACGAGGGCAGAATCCCCATGCTCTCCCGGTACTTGCTCACGGTGCGCCGGGCGATCTTGAGCCCGAACCGTTCGGCCAGGAGCCGTGCGATCTGGAGGTCGCTCAGGGGCTTTCGCGGGTCCTCCTTGCTGATCAGTTCCCGTATCCGGGCCTTCACGCTGCGGCTGGCCAGGTCCTCGCCGTCCCGGCTCTGGATCCCGCTCGAGAAGAAGAACTTCAATTCGAACGTGCCCTGGGGGGTGTGCATGTACTTGTTCGTGGTGATCCGGCTCACCGTGGACTCGTGCATCCCGATGTCGTCCGCCACGTCCTTGAGAATCAGGGGCCGCAGGTAGTTGATGCCCTTGTCCAGGAACTCCCGCTGGAACTTCACGATCGAGCACGCCACCTTGTACAGGGTCTGCTGCCGCTGCTGGATGCTCTTAATGAGCCACATCGCGGCCTGCATGCGCTCCTGGATGTAACTGCGGGCCTCCTGGCACTCGGGGCTGTCGTCCTTGAGGATGCTCTGGTAGTACCGTGAGATCCGAAGCCTCGGGATTCCTTCCTCGTTGAGCCGGACCACGTAGTCGTCCCCCTCTTTCACCACGTACACGTCGGGGACCACGTAGTCCACGCGCGTGGAGGCGAAGTTGCGTCCGGGCCGCGGCTCGAGCTCGGCGATCTGCCGGGCCGCCTCCACCACATCGTCGAACGAGACCCCCAGGTCGGCCGCCAGCTTCTTGTAGTTCTTGGTCTCCAGGGCCTTGAGCCCGCACTGGATCACGCGCACCACCAGTTCGTCGAGGCCGCTCTCCCGGGCCTGTTTGAGGAGGCACTCCTCCAGGCTGCGGGAGGCCACCCCCACCGGGTCGAAGTCCTGGATCACGGCCAGCACCCGCTCCACGTCCTGCGGGGAGACCTCGGCCTGGGATGCGATCTCCTCCACGGTCGCCCGCAGGTACCCGTCCTCGTCCACGTTGCCCACGATGAACGCGCCGATGCGTTTCTGGCGTTCGTCCAGATGGCTCAGGCGCAGCTGCCACATCAGGTGGTCCTGGAGGGTGGTCTCGGGCGAGAGGTAGTTCTCGTAGGAGGGAACGTCCTCGGGGACGTCGATGGGCGCGTCCGGCGTGGCGGTGACGTTGTAGTGGGCGAGAAACTGCTCCCAGTCGATCTCCGGGCCCTTCCGGTCGTCTCCCGACTCGCCGTTGGGCGATGACTCTTCCGGCAGCGGCTCCTCTCTCACCTCCTCCAGGAGCGGGTTCTCCTCCATCTCCTCCCGGACCCGCTCCGCCAGTTCCAGCCGCGAGAGCTGGAGCAGCTTGATCGCCTGCTGGAGCTGGGGGGTCATCACCAGCTCCTGGGTCAGGCGCAACTGCTGGTTCAGGTTCTGACGGATCTCAAGGGCCATGCCGCCTAGTCGAGTCGGAAGGTCTCGCCCAGATACACGGCCCGGGCCCTGTCGTCCCGGGCCACGGAATCCGGCGGACCTTCCACGAGCACCGTTCCGTGGCTCACGATGTACGCCCGGTCGCACACGCCGAGCGTTTCCTTGACGTTGTGGTCACTCAGTATGACACCAATGCCCAGGCCTTTCAATTGCAGGATCCGGTCCCGGATCTCGCCCACCGCGATGGGATCGATGCCCGCGAACGGCTCGTCCAGGAGCATGAACGCGGGATCCATGGCCAGCGCCCGGGCGATCTCCACGCGCCGCCGCTCCCCCCCCGAAAGGAGATGGGCCTTGCGGTCCGCCAGGTGGCGGATCCCAAGGGCCTCGAGCACCGACTCGGTGCGTTCCTCGGCCTCGGCCCGGGGCACGCCCCGAGCTTCGAGCACGCCGAACACGTTCTCCCGCACCGTCAACCCCCGGAACACGCTCGGCTCCTGGGGCAGGTAACCGATCCCCCGGCGCGCCCTGAGGTACATGGGCAGCCGGGTGAGGTCCGTGCCGTCCAGACGCACCGATCCCTCGTCCGGCCGCACGAGCCCCACGATCATGTAGAACGTGGTCGTCTTGCCCGCGCCGTTGGGCCCGAGGAGGCCCACCACCTCTCCGCGGTTCACCACCAGGTCCACCCCCCGGACCACGGCCTTGCCCCGGTACCGCTTGACCAGGCCGCGGGCCTCCAGCCGGCCCGGTCCGATCACGGTTTCTGCTCCTCCCCCTTCCCGGGATACAGCACGGCCCGGGCCCCCTCCACCACCGTGCGGTCCTCCGCCAGGTACAGCGTGATGCGCTGTCCGGCCACCACGTCCTTGCCCCGCCACACCCTAGGAGCGCCCTCCAGCACGACCACCCCCCGGGCTGCATCGTAACGGGCCCGGTCGCCCGCGGCCAGAACCTCGCCCTTCCGGATCCGGACGCCGCCCCGGGCCACGGCCTGCTGCACCTCGCGGGTTCGGGGATCCACCCGCACCTCCAGTTCGTCCGCCTCCAGTTCCATCTCCCCCTGCACCGCCCTCACGTGCCCCTGGAACAGCACGCGGTGCTCCGCGCCCCGGATCTCCAGGGAGTCCGCGTCCACCCGGAGGGGTTCCTTGCCCCCCGACCACAGGCCAGGGACCGGGTCGGCGGACAGGGCAGGTCCGGCGAGGATCCCGGCCAGGAGCAGGATCCAGGCCGCTCTCAGCGCGCGGGTTCCCACGGGGTTCATCTGGGCGCGGCCTCCCCGGGGCCGTCTAGCCGACCCCACACCACGGCCCGCACCGGCCCCCCGATGCGGGCCACCCTTCGGTCCACATCGACCCGTACCCCCCGGCCCGTGAGCCGCAGTCCCGGCCCCCATGCCTCCACCGGATCCTCGGACACGATGGAGCCGCCCTTTTCGTAGCGGGCGCGGGAGGTACGCACCTCGTATCCGTCCACACCGAGGCGCACGCCCTCCTCCAGGAGGATCTTCGCCCCCTCCCGGACGGTCGCGGCCCCTGCCGCGAACCGCACCGTTCGCTCTCCCTTCCGGATGGTTCCCCGCACCTGCCGGAGCCGCGCGAAACCCTCGGCCTCGCGGGCGCTGCCCGACCGGGCCCTCAGTTCCCACACCGCCCCCTCGGGCTCCCGGGCCGTCATCCGTACGCCCTCGAACTCGGACGGGGCGGCCGGGGCCGCAGCGCCGGGGGCGCCCCCTTCCGGCTCGCCGCATCCGAGCGCCAGCCACACGGCCAGTGCCGCCAGGGTGCCCCTCCGGATCATCCCAGGGCCTCGGGGTCGAAGTACTTGCGGGTCACGGCATCCCACGCCCCCCGCGCCTTGAGGATGGCCTCGCACACCTCCCGCACGGCCCCCCGGCCCCCGGGACGACTCGTGACCCAGTGCACACGCTCGCGCACGTACACGGGCGCATCGGCCACCGTGATCCCCACGCCCACCTGGGTGAGCACCGGCAGGTCCACCAGGTCGTCCCCCACGTATGCCACCCGTTCGGGGGCGAGCCCCCGGCGCCCCAGGATGGACCGGACCACCTCCACCTTGTTCCGCACCCCCTGATGGACCTCCCGCACCCCGAGCTCCCGGGCCCGGTGCTCCACCACCCGGCTGCGGCGGCCGGTCACGAACCCCACGTCCACCCCGGCCCGCTGGAGCAGCTTGAGCCCGTGGCCGTCGCGAACGTCGAACGCCTTGGTTTCCACGCCGCGGTCGTCCAGGACCACCCGGCCGTCCGTGAGCACCCCGTCCACGTCCAGAAGCAGCAATTCCACCCGGGCCAGGCGTTCTTCCAGGGTCATCGCAGTCCTGCCTTGACCAGATCGTGGATGTGGATCACCCCGCACACCCGCCGGCTCCCCGGGGCGTCCACGACGAACAGGTTGGTGATGGCGTGGCGCTCCATGGTCCGGAGCGCCTCCACCGCAAGCGTCCCCCGGGGGATCCTCTTGGGCGAAGGGGTCATCACCCGGCCCGCCGGCAGGTCCAGGAAGCCGGAAAGGCGCTCGAGCCCCCTGCGCAGGTCGCCGTCGGTGATCACCCCGGCCAGGAGTCCGTCGGCGTCGAACACCCCGGTGAACCCCAGGCGCTTGCTCGTCATCTCCAGGAGCACCTCCCGCATGGGCGTGTCCAGGCCCACCCGGGGGATGGCCTCGCCCTCGTGCATGAGATCGTCCACCTGGAGGGTGAGCTTTCGGCCCAGGGTACCCGCCGGGTGGAACAGGGCGAAGTCCTCGGCCGAAAAGCCCTTGCGTTCCATGAGGGCCGCGGCCAGGGCGTCTCCCAGGGCCAGCGTGGCCGTGGTCGATGCCATGGGGGCAAGGTTCAGGGGGCACGCCTCCCGCTCCACCGGCACGTGGAGCACCACGTCGCTGCGGCGGGCCAGCGTGGAGGCCGGGTTCCCGGTGATGGCCACGAGGCCCAGGCGTAGCCGCCGGATCACGGGAAGGATCTCGACCAGTTCCTCGGTCTCGCCGGAGTTGGACACGGCCACCACCACGTCCCCTCGGGCCAGGATCCCCAGGTCGCCGTGCATCCCCTCGGCCGGGTGGAGGAAGAACGCCGGCGTCCCGGTGGAAGCCAGCGTGGCCGCGATCTTGCGGCAGATGATCCCGCTCTTCCCCATGCCGGTGAGGACCACCTTGCCCCGACACCCGGCCAGGAGCTCCACGGCCCGGTCGAACTCGGAACCGAGGCGCTCGGCCAGCCGCCGGATGGTCTCGGCCTCGGTGTGGAGCACGGTGCGGGCGGTGGGCACGTGGCTCACGTCTCGCCCCTCCGCGCCCGGTCCACGGCCAGCACGGACCGGAGCAGTGGCTCGAGATCCTCAAGGGCCACCGAGTTGGGCCCGTCGCACAGGGCCCGGTCCGGATCCGGGTGCACCTCCAGGAACAGGGCGTCCACCCCCACGGCCGCGGCCGCCCGGGCCAGGTCCGGCACCGCGGTCCGGTCCCCCCCCGAGGCCCCGCACGCCGCGCCGGGTTGCTGCACGCTGTGGGTCGCGTCGAACACCACCGGCCATCCCAACCGCTTCATGCGCCCCAGCCCCTGGAAATCCACCACCAGGTACCGGTACCCGAACGTGGTGCCCCGCTCCGTCAGGAGCACACCGGCCGCTCCGCCCGAAAGGGCCTTCTCCGCCGCCTGTCCCATGTCCTCGGGGGCCATGAACTGGCCCTTCTTGATGTTCACGGGCTTGCCCGAGCGGCCCGCAGCCACCAGCAGATCCGTCTGGCGGCACAGAAACGCGGGCACCTGGAGGCAGTCCAGCACCCGGCCGGCCCGCACGGCCTCCTCGGGGGTGTGCACGTCGGAGAGCACCGGAAGGCCCAGCTCCCGCCGAACCTTCTCCAGGATCTCCAGCCCGGCCTCCAGGCCCGGGCCCCGGAACGACCCCAGGCTCGTGCGGTTGGCCTTGTCGTAGGAGCTCTTGAACACCACCGGAAGGTCCAGCCGCCCGGCGATCCGGCGCAGCTCCCGGGCGGTCTCCTCCACGAGCTCCTCGCTCTCGATCACGCAAGGACCCGCGATGAGCGCCAGGGGCGCCCCGCCCCCCACGGTGACGCCGCCGATCCGTACCGGCCGGACGATCACGCCCTGCCTCCCCCGGCCGCTCCCCTCATTCCGACCTCTCCCGTTTGTGCCGCAGGCTCTCGCGGATGAACGCGCGGAACAGGGGATGCGGCTCCATGGGCCGAGACTTGAACTCCGGGTGGAACTGGCATCCCACGAACCACGGGTGGTCGGCGATCTCGATCATCTCCACCAGGCGACCGTCCGGGGACAGGCCCGAAAGGACCATGCCGTGCTCCTGGAGCACCTCGCGGTAGGCGTTGTTCACCTCGTAGCGGTGGCGGTGTCGCTCGCTGATCTCCTTCTCGCCGTACGCCTCGTAGGCCCGCGTCCCCTCCATGAGCCGGCAGGGATAGGCCCCCAGGCGCATGGTCCCCCCTTTCTGGGTCACCCCCCGCTGCTCGGGCATGAGGTCGATCACCGGGTCGGCACAGGCCTCTTCGAACTCCGAGGACCCCGCCCCGTCCAGGCCACATACGTTCCGCGCGAACTCCACCACGGCCAGCTGCATCCCCAGGCAGATCCCGAAGAACGGGACCCGGTTCTCCCGGGCGTAGCGAATGGCCTGGATCTTGCCCTCGGTGCCCCTCTGGCCGAACCCGCCGGGCACGAGGATCCCGTCCACCGCCCGGAGCACCTCGGGGACGCCGTCGGCCTCGATCTCCTCGGAGTCCACGTACTCCACGTCCACCCGGCACTGGTTGCCGATGCCCCCGTGGACCAGGGCCTCCGAGAGGCTCTTGTAGCTCTCCTTCAGGTCCACGTACTTGCCCACCAGGGCGATCCGGACCGCGTGCTTGGGGTGGCGCAGCACCTCTACGATGCGCCGCCACGGGTCCAGCTTGGGACGGCCGGTCCAGATGTTCAGCAGTTCCACCACCTTCTCGTCGAGCCCCTCGTCGTGGAAGTTGAGGGGCACCTCGTAGATGTTGTCCACGTCCTTGGCCGTGATCACCGCGTCGGGTTCCACGTTGCAGAACAGGGCGATCTTGCGCTTGATGTCGGCCGGCAACATCCGGTCCGTGCGGCAGATGAGGATGTCGGGCTGGATACCGATGCGCCGCAGTTCGTTGACGCTGTGCTGGGTGGGTTTGGTCTTGAGTTCGCCCGCGGCCGCGATGTACGGGACGAGCGTGAGGTGCACGTACAGCACGTTCCGGCTCCCGGCGTCGGCCCGGAACTGCCGGATCGCCTCGAGGAAGGGCAGGCTCTCGATATCCCCCACCGTGCCCCCCACCTCCACGATGGCGATGTCCGCACCCTGGGCGGCCTCGCGGATGCGGCGCTTGATCTCGTCGGTGATGTGGGGGATCACCTGCACCGTGCCGCCCAGGTAGTCGCCGCGGCGCTCCTTGCTGATCACCGTGTCGTACACCTGGCCGGTGGTGAAGTTGTTGCGCACGCTCAACCGGGCCCGGGTGAACCGCTCGTAGTGCCCCAGGTCCAGGTCGGTCTCGGCGCCGTCGTCCGTGACGAACACCTCGCCGTGCTGGAAGGGGTTCATGGTGCCGGGGTCCACGTTGATGTACGGGTCCATCTTCACCAGGGTGATCGTAAGCCCCCGGGCCTCGAGGAGCGCTCCGATGCTCGCGGAGGCAATGCCCTTGCCCAGGCTCGAAAGGACCCCTCCGGTCACGAAGATGAACTTGGTTCGCATGGACGACGTCACTCCCCCGGGGCGCCCGGCCCCGCGACTCGTCGGTTCCTCCGGCTCCTGCGTCTTCCAAGGGACGTCCCCCCGGGCACACGTTCACGCTGCACCCACGACCGGGGCCGGCAGCGGTGATCGGCCGTCCGCTGACAGATGTAGGCTGTGAACCGTTCGCCGTCCTGGCCCGAAGCGAAAACAGGCCCTTGACGGCACTGCCCAGGCGCAGAGGTCCCCTTGATTCTCGTCCCCCGTCATCCCGGCCCGGCCGTGCGGGAGCGCAGCAGGGCCTCCACGCGGGGCACGTCCTCCGGACGATCCACGCCCACCGTGTCCCCCCGGGCCTCCACCACCCGGATCCTCCACCCGGCCTCCAGAGCCCGGAGCTGCTCGAGCCGTTCGGCCCGTTCCAGTCCGCCGGCAGGGAGTTGCGGGAAGGCCAGGAGCGCCCTCCTCGTGAACGCGTAGACCCCCAGGTGTCTCCTGGGGGTCCACGGCGCCGACTCCGGAACCGGGCCCGGTCCGGATCGGTCCCAAAGGTCCCGGTAGTAGGGAACCGGCGACCGGGAAAAATAGAGGGCGTTCCCAGCCCGGTCGCACACCACCTTGACCACGTCGGTGGAGGCGAGGTCCCGGGACTCCGTGATGGGGCGGCTCAGGGTGGCCATGGCCACCTCCGGGTCCCTCTCGAACACCGCCACCAGGGCGTCCAGGTCTGCGCCGTCCACCAGGGGCTCGTCCCCCTGGAGGTTCACGTACACGTCCGCAGGAATCCGACGGGCGGCTTCGGCCACCCGGTCGGTTCCCGAGGGGCAGTCCGGCCGGGTCATCACCGCCCTGGCGCCGGCGGCCTCTGCCGCCCGGGCGATGGCCTCGGTGTCGGTGGCCACGTAGACCTCTTGGATCCGCCGGGCCGAACGCGCCGCATCCACCACCCACGCGATCAGGGGCCGTCCCAAGAGCGGCACGAGGGGTTTTCCCGGAAAACGGGAGGACGCGGATCGGGCGGGAATCACAGCGACGGCGCGCACCGGGCCTCCTTGCGGAACCTGCAAGGCAGGGTACCATACCCGCGGGATTTTCGGGGTGTCAAGCCAACCCGCGGGTGGGCGGGCGCCACACCCTGCGGGCGGATCTCCCTTGACCGGCGCCGGCCGGTCCTGTATAAACGCGCCCCTTTTTTCGCCCCGGAAAGGAAACCATTCCGCCAGGCGGTACCGGCCGCCGGAAACGGAGGACGACATGCGACCCGAGGACGTGACCCTGTACAGCGGCGGCGCCCGGGGGGCCGAGGCCGCGTTCGGAGAGACGGCCGAGCGCTACGGCGTGGCCGAGGTCAACTTCACCTTCGAGGGCCACCACATCGAGCGCACCCGGAACACCCGTCTCCTCACGCCCAAGGAGCTGGCCAAGGGCGACGTGAGCATGGCCGAGGTCGCCCGGCGCCTCGGCCGGGACTACTCCGACCGTCCGTGGATGCGCCGGATCCTCCAGAGCATCTGGCACCAGGTGAACAACGGGGTGCAGGTGTTCGTGGTGGGGGTGATCCAGAACGATGGCACCGTCAAGGGCGGCACGGGCTGGGCCGCTGAACTGGCCAAGATGTGGAACCGGCCCCTCCACGTGTTCGATCAGGAGAAGGGCCACTGGTTCACGTGGCGCAACGAGACATGGATCGAGAGCCGGCCGGTGATCGGCCACCGGACCCTCTGCGGCACCGGCACCCGGAATCTGAACGAGGCGGGTCGGGCGGCCATTGAGGAGCTGTTCGCCCGGTCGTTCCGGAGCGGGTGAGCCGGCCGTTCTTCCCGGATCCCCCAAGGGCCACGGCACTCCGTGGCCTTTTTTCGTGTCCCATTTCGCCGAAATTTCACGGTTGTCATGCAACAATCTGGATGTTATTGTGTATATGCACAAAATCCATTCTGGAGGAGGTCTGAGATGCGCGTATGCTTTCCCGTGAGCCATCCGGAAGGGTTGAAAAGCCGGGTGTACGAACACTTCGGCTCGGCGCCCGCCTTTGTCGTGGTCGACACCGAAAGCGACACGTGGGAAACGGTACCGAACCGGGACGTCCACCACCGACATGGTCAGTGCCGCCCGGTACGCGCGTTGGGCACCCAGGCGGTGGACGCCGTGGTCGTGTCCAGCATAGGCCCCGGCGCGCTGGCCGGGCTCACCCGGTACGGAATCCGGGTGTATCAAGCCCGCCCCGGCACCGTGGAGGAGAACCTCAGGTTATGGAAGGACGGACAGCTCTCCGAATGGGATCCCACTACGGCCTGCGCTGGGCACGGCGGGGCGGGCCATGCCCACCGGCACCGGCACATGTGCGCCCACGGGAAACCGTGAGCCCCAGACCCCGCAAGCCCAGGCGCTGCGAGTGTCCCGCACGCCTGGCTGCCGAATGGGTGTACAAGCCCGCAGGGATCCCCTTGAGGGATCTCGAGCCCGTGATCCTGGAACTGGACGAACTGGAGGCCTTCCGTCTGTGCGACGCGCGGGGTCTGACACAAGAAGAGGCAGGGCGCAGTATGGGGGTGTCCCGTGGCACGATCCAGAGGCTGCTGGCCTCGGCCCGGAAAAAAGTGGCCTCCGCGCTCACCGAGGGGCGGGCCCTGGTGCTCCGGG
>CAZBGL010000255.1:0-5225 GCA_964491375.1 uncultured Thermodesulfobacteriota bacterium
CAGCCAGTTCGGTGGACTGCTTGAGGTCGTTCTGGGCCCCGGTGGACAGATCGTCGAACACCAGCTGTTCCGCGGCCCGCCCCCCCATGTTCACCGTGATCTTCCCCAGGAGGTACCGCTTCGGGTAGTAGTGCCGATCCCCCTCCGGGAGCATCTGGGTCACGCCCAGCGCCGGTCCCCTCGGAATGATGGTGACCTTGTGCACCGGATCCATGCCCGGGATCAGGCGCGCCACCACCGCGTGTCCCGCTTCGTGGTACGCGGTGATGCGGCGTTCCCTTTCGTCGGTGAGTCCCGGCCGCTCCAGCCCCATCAACACCTTGTCCTTCGCCCGCTCAAAGTGGTGCATGGTCACGGTCTGGACTCCGTCCCGGGCTGCGAACAGGGCCGCTTCGTTGCAGAGGTTCTCCAGGTCGGCCCCGCTCATGCCCGGGGTGGACCGGGCGATCACCCGCAGGTCCACATCCGGGCCCAGGGGAAGATTGCGGGTGTGCACCTCGAGGATCTGGACCCGTTCCTCCAGGGTGGGCAGATCGATCACCACGTGCCGGTCGAAGCGTCCGGGCCTGAGGAGCGCCGGGTCCAGCACGTCGGGCCGGTTCGTGGCCGCGATCACGATCACCTGCTCGTGTCCCTCGAACCCGTCCATCTCGCCCAGGAGTTGGTTCAAGGTCTGTTCCCGTTCGTCGTGCCCCCCCCCCAGGCCGGTCCCCCGGGAACGCCCCACCGCGTCGATCTCGTCGATGAACACGATGCTCGGCGCCTTGTTCCGGGCCTTTTCGAAAAGGTCCCGCACGCGGGCCGCGCCCACCCCCACGAACATCTCGATGAACTCCGAGGCGCTGGTGGAAAAGAACGGCACGCCCGCCTCGCCGGCCACCGCCCGGGCGAGCAAGGTCTTTCCGGTACCCGGGGGGCCCATGAGGAGGATGCCCCGGGGGACCTTTCCCCCGATCCGTTGGTATTTCTCCGGGTCCTTGAGGTAGTCCACCACCTCCGAGAGTTCCCGCTTGGGGTTCTCGAGCCCGGCCACGTCCCGGAAGGTCACCTGGGGAACCCGGCCCTCGTACACCCGCGCCTTCACTTGGCCAAAGGTGCCGAACGGGCCGAATTTCGGGTTCTGGGCCCGGCGCATGGTCCATACCCAGAAACCCAGCAGGAGCAGCCACGGGAGGCTGTTGGCCAGGAACATCCACCAGTACCCCGTCTGGGTCTTGCGGCGCACCCGAATCTCCACTCCCTGCTTCTCCAGCAGGGGCATCAGTTCCGGGTCCTCCAACGGGGGCAGCGCGGTCCGGAGGGTGCCGGTCTTGCGTCCTGTGCCGGGGATCACGGTCTCCCGGTACAACACGGCCACGATATCGTCCTCGGACAGGACCACCTGCCGGACGTTGCCCTCCCGGAGTTGCTGCTTGAACGTCGAATACGAAGCGGTCTGTGACGGCGAACCGGGGGTCCTGGAGAGGTTCTCGAACAGAACGCTCAGAAGGAGCAGAAGAAGGAGGAGACCGAGCGCCTTTTGCCAGGGAAACCGTTCCATACGCGACGCGCCCCTTCTACGATCGGCTTGAGGTAACGGTAACGGAAATCCCCCCATCGGTCAAACGTGCCTGGGCGGGGCGATGAGCACCACCAAGGGCCGGGGCAGGTCCACGCCCGTTGCGTTGACCGGGCCCCGGCGCTCAAGTAGCATACAGTTTTCCGTTGCGCGTGCGTGACCCCCTGCCGGTGCGAGGAGAAACGAGTTCCATGTTTATCGACGAACGGACCTTTCACAGGATCCAACGCCTTCCCCCCTATGTGTTCAAGGTGGTGGACGAGCTCAAAATGGAGGCCAGGCGGCGGGGTGAGGACATCATCGACCTGGGCATGGGCAACCCCGACCGGCCGACCCCGCCGCACATCGTGGACAAGTTGGTGGAGGCGGTGCGGAAGCCCAAGAATCACCGCTACAGCGTCTCGCGGGGCATCTACAAGCTCCGGCTGGGGATCGCCAAGTGGTACGAGCGCAGGTACGGTATACAGCTCGACCCGGAGACCGAGGTTTGCGCCACCATGGGCGCCAAGGAGGGACTCGCGCACCTGGTCATGGCGATTCTGGCCCCGGGCGACGTGGCGTTCGTGCCCAATCCCACCTATCCCATCCATTCCTACTCGGTGGTGCTGTCCGACGGCGACCTCCGGGCCATCGAACTGGGGCGGGCCGACGCCGACTTTGTGGACCGGCTGGAGCGGGCGGTGAAGACGGTCTGGCCCCGGCCCAAGCTGCTGATCCTGAACTTTCCCCACAACCCCACCACCCAGGTGGTGGACCTGGCCTTCTTCGAGCGGATCGTGGACTTCTGCCGGGAGAACCGGATCCTGGTGATCCACGATCTGGCATACGCCGACATCTGCTTCGGCGGGTACGAGGCCCCGAGCTTCCTCCAGGTGCCGGGAGCCAAGGAGATCGGGGTGGAGTTCGTGAGCCTGTCGAAGAGCTACAACATGGCCGGCTGGCGGGTGGGGTTTTGCGTGGGCAACCCCCAGATGGTCCACGCCCTGGTCCGGATCAAGTCCTACCTGGACTACGGCATGTTCACCCCCATCCAGGTGGCGGCGATCATCGCCCTGGAAACGCCGGACCAAACCGTGCGCGACATCGCCGCCGTGTACGAGCGCCGGCGGGACAAGCTCGTGGACGGGTTGAACCGCGCCGGTTGGCCGGTGGAGCGCCCGCAGGCCACCATGTTCGTGTGGGCCGAGATCCCGGAGCCGTTCCGGCACCTGGGAAGCCTGGAGTTCGCCAAGCTCCTGCTCAAGGAGGCCAAGGTGGCCGTGAGCCCTGGGATCGGATTCGGGCAGTATGGAGACGGGCACGTTCGGTTCGCCCTGGTGGAAAACGAGCACCGGATCCTCCAGGCGGTTCACGGCATCCGGTCGATGTTCCGGCGCCTGGCCGGGTGAGCGGTTCGAGAGGGAGACGTTCGATGGAGGAGATCGGGGTCGGACTCATCGGAATGGGCACCGTGGGCACCGGTGTGGTCCAGGTGCTCCTGGAAAATGCGGAGGAGATCGAACGCCGCCTGGGGGCCCGGCTGCGCCTGGTCAAGGTGGCGGACCGGGACTGGGACACCGACCGGGGCGTGCGTCTGGACTCGTCCCTGCTGACCACGGACGCGGACGAGGTCATCACCCATCCCGAAGTGCACATCGTGGTGGAGCTCATCGGAGGATACGAGCCGGCCAAGACGTTCCTGCTGCGGGCCATCGAGCGGGGCAAGCACGTGGTCACGGCCAACAAGGCGCTTCTGGCGGTGCACGGGGAGGAGATCTTCCGGGCGGCGCGCGACAAGGGAGTGGACGTGGGGTTCGAGGCCAGCGTGGGCGGGGGGATCCCGATACTTCGGGCCGTCCGGGAGGGGATGGCGGCCAACCGGATCCGGACGGTGTTCGGGATCCTCAACGGCACCACGAACTACATCCTGACCGAGATGAAGGACAAGGGTGAGTCCTTCGAGCGGGTGCTCCGGGAGGCCCAACGCCTGGGATATGCCGAAGCGGATCCGACCTTTGACGTAGACGGGATCGATGCGGCCCACAAGATCGCGATCTTGGCCTCCATGGCCTTTGGGTGCCGGGTTCCGTTCGAGGCCGTGTACACCGAGGGGATCCGGGACATCACCCCCCAGGACATCCAGTACGCCGCCGAGTTCGGGTACGACATCAAGCTGCTGGCCGTGGGCAAGCGCGACGGGGACACGGTGGAGGTGAGGGTGCATCCCACCATGATCCCGTCCAGCCACCTGCTGGCCGACGTGAGAGGGGTGTACAACGCGATCTACGTGGACGCGGACTTTCTGGGTCCGACGCTCTACTACGGCCAGGGCGCGGGGCGGCGGCCCACGGCCAGCGCGGTGGTGGGAGATGTCATCGAAACCGCCCGGAACCTCCTCAAGGGAGTCTCCTGGCGGGTTCCGCCGCGCGCGTTCCAGGAGGACCGGTTCGCGGCGGTGCGGATCAAGCCCATCGAGGAGGTGGTGTGCCAGTACTACCTCCGCTTCATGGCACTGGACCGACCCGGCGTGCTTTCCAAGATCTCCGGCGTTCTGGGGGAGTACAACATCTCCATCGAGAGCGTGGTCCAGAAGGGGCGGGACGCGGGCCAGGCCGTGCCGCTCGTGATCATGACCCACGAGGCCCGGGAGGCTGACGTGCGCCATGCCCTGGGTGAGATCGGGACCCTGGGCGTGACGCTGGGCCGGCCGGCCCTGATCCGGATCGAAGGTTGACCGTGAAGGTGGCAATCCTTCTGGGGGACGGCATGGCCGGCCGCCCCCACGAGGCGTTTGGCGGGAAGACCGCCCTTGAGGCCGCCCGAACCCCACACATGGACGCCCTGGCCCGTGAGGGTTCGCTGGGGTTGGCCCGGACGATTCCGGAGGGGATGCCGGCCGGCAGCGACGTGGCCAACCTGTCGGTGTTCGGGTACGATCCTCGGCGCTGGTACACCGGCAGGGCACCCCTCGAGGCGGCCGCCATGGGGGTGGACCTGGGTCCCCGGGACGTGGCCTACCGGATGAACCTGGTGACCCTTCTGGTGGGCATGACCCAGGTGTTCATGGACGACTTCTCCGCGGGCCACATCTCCACGGAAGAGGCCCGGGAACTGATACACACCCTCTCCCAGCACCTCTCGGACGACGGGTTCGAGTACTACACCGGGGTGGGCTACCGGCACCTTCTCATATGGCGGGGAGGTCGGGACGACATTCGGACCGTGCCGCCCCACGACATCCAGGGCCAGCCGATCCACGAACACCTGCCCTCTGGAGAGGGGGCCGACCGGCTCCTCCACGTGATCACGGGGAGCCAGATCCTGTTCAAGGACCACCCGGTCAATGCGGCTCGCCGGGAACGGGGCCGGAAGGAGGCCAACTCGGTGTGGCTCTGGGGACAGGGCCGCAGGCCGCGCTTCCAGCCCTATGCGGAGCGCTTCGGCCTGGATGGGGCGGTGGTGGCCGCCGTGGACCTGATTCGGGGGATCGGGCGACTGGCCGGACTGGAGGCCCCCCGCGTTCCGGGTGCCACCGGGTTCCTGGACACGGACTACGCCGCCAAGGTCAGGGCCGCCCTCCAGGCGCTGGAGCGCGGGGACTTCGTGTACCTGCACGTGGAGGCGCCGGACGAGGCGGCCCACAGCGGAGACCCAGACGACAAGGTGCGCGCCATCGAGGACTTCGACG
>CAZBGL010000256.1:0-3933 GCA_964491375.1 uncultured Thermodesulfobacteriota bacterium
GCCACCTTACCACTGCCCGACGCCACCCCCACACGCCCCACCCACCGGCCCCCACCGCTTCGTTCACGGTGGGGCGTACTTACCGCCGTTGAGGGAGGTTCGTGGTATTGCCCACCGGCCCCCACCGCTTCGTTCACGGTGGGGGCACCCCCTGCACTGTCCGTGTAGGACCGGCCGCACTTCCGATGTCCGCGCCGAGGCACAACTGCACCTTATTTTCGACATCTCGGCCATCACGTCAAAGACGACCACGATTTAAAAACGGGCAAAAAACTGGACATCTTCCTCGAACAGAGCAGGACCCAAAAAGGATCGATCAAGAAATCAATGATTCGAGCGGGACAAAAATAGTTCGAAACAGGAACATCCGTTGTTGACACCCAAAAAGCACATTTCGATGGAGATGCATCAAGACATGATTCCAAAAGTTCAGAACAACACCGTGAAATACCTATCGGTCCGCGTCGCTTCCATCAACCTACACGGTAAGGGCCGCTTCCCAACAGGGCTTCCATTGAGGTCCGACGGTCCAGTCCGGGGCAGGAACCCGATGAACTACACGACCGGTCTCCTGGCAGTATCTTGGGGCCCGACCTGTCCTTCGTCCTCATCCGGCGCACCCCTAAGGGGAATTGCCTCGCAGGCTTGTTCGTTTTTGCGAACGGGAGAGCGGAACCCCTCCCCGTTTTCAAGCACAACGGATTCACACTAAGATGAACCCCACATTTGGTCGTTTCCAAGATTGAGGCCGGGACGGTTTCGCGCCTGCTCGCCGTGCCCCGGCCGCATCGTGGGAGGGGTTTACCCATGCAAGTCCAATAAGACGTGTGTTAATCTGGCTCGACGATGGCGAGCAATCTCAAGAGGGATCCGCGTCGGGTGCGAGTATGGGCGCTCCTGCTCGTCTCCTTTGCGGCGACGTGGGCAGGGATGACCGGGTGCGAGGAACCCGGCGGGGAACTCCCCCGCGCCGTGCGTATCGGGGGATCCTCGTCCGCCAGGGACGTGGTGGAGGCTCTGGTGGAGGCGTTCCGTCTGGAGCGCCCGGACACCGAGGTGGACCTTCTCCCCTTCACCCATTCCGGCGCCGCCTTGGTGGCCCTGCGCAGCGGCGAACTGGACGTCGCCTGCGTCACCCGAGAACCCTCCCGGCAGGAACGGGAGGGGCTGGCGGTATACCCGTTCGCTCTCGATCCCCTGGTGTTCGCCGTACACCCCAGCGCCGGCGTGAGGGCGGTGACCACCCAGCAGGTGCGATGGATCTATGCGGGCCGGGTCACCAACTGGAAGCAGGTCGGCGGGAACGACCTGCCGGTGTTCCGGCTCGACCGCCCGGAATACACGTCGCCCAAGCGGCTGCTCCGCCGCACGATCTTTTCCGAACTGGAGATCGCACCGGACGCCCTCGTCTTGGAGAGCCCCGACCTGATGGACGAGGCCCTCACCGTGTACGCGGGCGGCATCGGGTATACGTCCCTCCGGGCCGCCCTAGGGCTGGGTGAACGGGTGGTGGTACTCAAGCTGGACGGGACCGTGCCCGGGCCGGAGGCCGTTCGCTCCGGCCGGTACCGTCTGGCCAGGCCTGTTTCGTTCGTGGTGCGGCGGGGCCCCCACCCCGGGGTGAAACGGTTCTTGGAGTTCCTGGCCGGGAGCCGGGCTCGGGACCTGGCCGAGGCGCGGGCCATGGTGCCCGTGCGCCGGGAGATCCGGGTCGGGGTTCCGCCCATGCGGAACATCGTGGCCCTGGAGGCGAAGTACGGCCCCCTCGTGCGGTATCTGGCCGACCGCCTGGGGCGACCGGTGGAACTGGTGCACGAAGCCACCTATCCGGATCTGACGGAGGCGTTCCGGACCAACCAGTTGGACGCGGCCTTCGCCGGAAGCTTCGCCTACGTGGTGGCCCACGTGGAGGCCGGCGTGGAGGCGCTGGCCCGGCCGGACTACGGCGGTGTGTCCCACTACCGCGGCGTGATCTACGTGCGGGCCGACTCTCCGTACCACTCCGTCGAGGACCTGAAGGGGGCCCGGGTCGTGCACGCCGGGCACGCCACGACCGCTGGCCAGGTGTTTCCCCTCTACCTGCTGCGGACTCGCGGGCTTCCGACTCCGGAACTGTTCTTTGCCTCGTTCGTGGACGCCGGATCCCACGAGGCGGCCATCCGGGCGGTGCTGGAGGGACGGGCCGATGCGGCCGCGGCCAAGGACTTGGTGTTCGAGGAGATGGCACGGGAAGTACCTGAGATCCGCCGCCTCCTGCGGGCCCTCGCGGTCTCGCCTCCGGTTCCGTCCAACGCCTTCGTGGCCGGGCCGCTCCTCTCGCCGGCCCTGAGGGAGCACATCCGCACGATCCTTCTGGAGATGGACCAGTCCCCCCAGGGGCGCAGGGCCCTGGCCGCCCTGGGCGCGACCCGGTTCGTCTCCACGACGGACCGGGACTATCGCAACCTGAGGGACATGATCTCTGTGGTTTCGGACCAACTCGCGGATCATTTCCACTACCGATGATGTCTGCACCCCGAACGAGCCTCCGCCGTCGGTTCTTCGTATCGTTCGCAGGGTTGCTCCTGGGCCTCGGGGCCCTGAGCGCAACGGCCACGGTCGTGGCGCTCACCCTCACGTACCGGGGAGGCACGGAGCTCCAGTTCCGCCGGGTGGCCGCCCGGTTCCAGGCCCACCTCAAAGAAGTGGAAGATTCCATGCTGTTCCGGACCCGGGTGCTCGCCCAGGTGGCCCGGATCGAGGCGTTGGGCGCTTCGGCATCCCGGACGGTCCATCAGCTGCAGCTGTTCACCTTGCGGTGGCTGAAACGGGAGGGGCTGGAGGTCCTGGGCATGGGCCCCCGTTCCTTCTGGGAACGACGGCGACTGGGGAGCCCGGTGGTGGACCGGGCCTTTTCGGGCATGCCGGGCCTGGACCTGCTGGTGCCCGAGTCGGGCCCTCCCCTCCTTCTGGCGGCCACCCCCCGCGAGGGCATGGGGGGCGTGGAGGAGGTCATCGTGACCGCCCTTCCCCTGGAGGCCGAAGCGCTCCGCCGCATGGCCCACCATACCGGGGCGGAGGTGGCCCTGTTCGACCGGAACGGGCGGTTCCTCGTGTCCAACCTCTCCGAGACCCGCGGGCTGTCGATCCATCCCCCGGGCACGGTTCGGTTGGCCGGGGTGCTCTACAACGCGCGGGCCATTCCCCTGCGCATCGGACAGAGGGTGGTGGGAACGGCGGTGCTGTTGTTGCCTGCCGAGGCGTTTCGGTCGCTCCTGACCCGGACGGCCGTGGGTCACCTGGCCGCGCTGTTCCTGTGCTTCGCGCTGTTCGCCCTCCTCTATTGGGGGGTGGTGCACCGGGCCACGCGGGATCTGGAGCAGCTCGCCGCGTGGGCAGAAACGTTCGATCCCGACCGTCCCCAGCCCCCTCCCGAGCCCACCCGGGAGGACGAGGTGGGGGTTCTGACCCGGTCCTTCGCGGACTTGGTGGAACGCCTGGAGGGGGCCCTTCAGGAGGTGGAGGCGAAGAACCGCGAACTGGCCCGGGCCAACGCGATCCTGGACGAGAGGGTGCGGGAAAAGACCCGGGAACTGGACCAGCAGCGCCGGCTCCTGGACACGGTGTTGCGGAGCATGCCCCAGGCGGTGTTCCTGCTGGATGCGGATCAGCGGGTGATCTACGCCAACCGGACCGCCCGGGAGCACTTCGGGGCCACGGTGGGTACCCGTTGCGAGGAACTCTGGGCGATGGGATGCCCTTGCGGCCACCCGGGAGGCGGGGAGCAGGAGGTGGAGAAGGACGGCCGGGTCTACCTGCTCAGCGCCACCCCAGTGGCAGGGGGGGCGAACATGATCCTGGTGGCCCAGGACGTGACGGAACGGCGGACCCTGGAGAGGCAGCTCCAGCGGGCCCAGCGGCTGGAGAGCGTGGGTCGGTTGGCGGCCGGGGTGG
>CAZBGL010000257.1:0-7958 GCA_964491375.1 uncultured Thermodesulfobacteriota bacterium
ATGCCCGGGCAGATGGATACGTACCTGAACGTGCGCGGAGAGCCGGAGATCGTGCTCAAGGTCCGGGAGGTGTGGGAGAGCACGTTCAACGCGCGGGCCATCGCCTTTCGCCTGGAACAGGGCCTGAGGGTGGACGAAGCGCCCATCGGCGTGGCCGTGCTCAAGATGGTGAACGCCAAGAGCGCCGGCGTGGCCCTCACCGTGGTGCCCACGGTGGGAGACCTCGACAAGGTGATCATCGAGGGGAACTGGGGGCTGGGCGAGAGCGTGGTCAGCGGCGAGATCAACCCGGACCGCTTCGTGGTGGACAAGAGGACCTGGCGCATCGAGAAACATCTGAACCGGAAGACCAGGCAAGTGGTGTTCGCCCCGGACGGAACCGCCCTGGCGGAGGTGCCCCCAGGGCTCCAGGACCGTCCCTGTCTGGAGGACCGCGAGCTCCTGGAGATCGCCCGGATCGCCCTGAACGTGGAGCGCCACTTCGGTGCGCCTCAGGACATGGAGTGGGTGGTGGACCGGGACCTGCCGTTCCCGGAGAACATCGTGTGGGTGCAGACCCGGCCCGCCCGCTACACCCGCCGGGACGCCCGCGCCGACACCGAGTACCTGCTGGACCAGATGACGCACCTCTTCCGGCTGTGAGGCGTGTCCCGGGGTGCGACACCGGTGTCGCATCCCGGGACACGTCCGGGTCCCTTTCCCCCGGGCGCGGGCCCGTCGCCCGTGCCCCGGCTGGGAAAACCCCCCGGCACACCCCTTGCTCTATCCGCCCGGGAGGACGTAAAACGGGCCGCAGCCCCGTTGGGGCGTGCGGAGAGGCCAGCCGGCCGTGGACGCGAGGAGGGCCCATGGAGCGGAACCCGACCGAGTACTGGAACCCCGTGCTGGAAACCCTGGCCCCGGAGCTCCTCAGGGAGCTCCAGCTCGCCAAGTTCCGTCGCGTGCTGGCCTGGGTGTACGAGCGGAGCCCCATGTACCGCCGCAAGTACGAGGCGGCGGGGCTCAGGCCGGACGACGTGCGCACCTGGGAAGACGTGGCCCGGGTCCCCCTGGTGACCAAGGACGACTACCGATGCCAGGGGAAAGACCCGTTCCCGTACGGCGACACCCTGTGCGTGCCCCTGGAGGAGGTGACCGAGTTCCACCAGACGAGCGGCACCACCGGCACCCCGGTGTACCAGCCCGACACGTGGGCGGACTGGGAGTGGTGGAGCGAGTGCTGGGCCACGATCCTGTGGGCCCAGGGGTTCCGCCCCTCGGACCGGGTGTTCGTGCCCTTCGGGTACAACATCTTTGTCGCCTACTGGGCCGGCCACTACGCGTGCGAGAAGATCGGGTGCGAGGTGGTCCCGGGAGGCGTGCTCGGCACCCGGGAGCGGCTGCTCAAGATGCGGGAACTGCGGTGCAACGCGTTCATGGCCACCCCCACGTACGTGCTGGGCATGGCCGAGGTGGCCCGGAAGGAGCTGGGGGCCGACCCCCGCGAGTGGGGGATCGAGCGGATCCTGTGCGCGGGCGAACCGGGCGCCCTGGTGCCCAGCACCAAGAAGCGCATGGAGGACGCCTGGGGGTGCGGGGTGTACGACCACGTGGGCGCCACCGAGGTGGGGGCCTGGTCGTTCGAGTGCCGCCACCGGCCCGGGGGCCTGCACGTGATCGAGCCCATGTTCCTGGTGGAGCTGCTGGGCCTGGAGGACGACGACCCGGTGACCGGGCCCGGGGTGCTGGGCCGGATCGTGATCACGGCGTTCGACCGGAGGGCCCAGCCGTGCGTGCGGTTCGACACCAAGGACGTGGGCATGTGGGCCGACGGGCCGTGCGGCTGCGGCCGGACCTGGCGGGTGCTCGCCGGGGGCGTCCAGGGCCGCCTGGACCACATCACCAAGGTGAAGGGCGTGCTGTTCAGCCCGGTGACCGTCGAGGAGGTGGTCCGGTCGTTCCCCGAACTGGACGGGGAGTTCGAGATCACGGTGTCCAAGCGGGGCGACCGGGACCACATCGCCCTCCGGGTGGAGGTGCCGGACGGGATGGCGGAGGAGGGGCGCAAGGAGCTCGTGGAGCGGCTGGCCAGCGCCCTCAGGTGGAAGACCCAGCTCAACTTCGACATCCAGCCCGTGCCCTACGGGTCGCTTCCGCGTTACCAGGTGAAGGCCAGGCGCTTCCGGGATCTGCGCAAGGGAGAGGGCCGATGAACGACCGGGTGGAACGGATCCGCAGGGCGCTCGAAGGGGTGGAACAGGCGCTCCGGGCCCTGTCCGAGGCCGGGGAGGGCGTGCCGGCCGTGGAGCGCAACGTGATCCGGATGCGCGGCACCCTGGGGGTGCTCCGCGCCCAGTTCGACGAACTGGCAAGGGTACTGGGCGGCCGTGAAGGGTGAAGCCGGCGCCGTGTACTTCGGGCACCGCCGGTCCCGGGAGGGATGGGTGAGCTTCGAGACCCATCCACGGCTCGCGCGCACCAAGGCGCGCCTCTACGAGCGGTGCCTCCCCTGCCTGACCGGCCTCTTGGATCAACTGCGCGGCAACCCCGCCCAGGTGAACCTGACCCACGCGTGGGACTGCTGGAAGGTGGTGGCGGTGGTCCGGGACGAGGCCGAGGCCATGGAGCTCCTGGCCCGGTTCGCCGAGACGTTCCCGGGGGAGTACTGCTACGGGAAGCTCGGCGGCAAGCGTCCGGGTCGGGACACGGCTGCCCTGGTCTTCCACACCGAGGACGCCGGCCGCCGCGACCAACTGGAGGGGATGCTCCGCCACGTGGTGGACGCCCACTGCCCGGGCCGCACCGTGTTCGTCTCGCGCGGCTGCTCCGACCCGTACGAGGCCGTGCTCGGACCCTGGCCGGGCTGGACCCGGACGTGCCCGGTGCGCCACCCGGAACGGGTACCGGAGGTGGTGGCCCGGCTGCGGGAGATGCTGTACGGGAAGTCCTGAGGCCACCCGGGCCCCGGCTCCGTCACCCCTCCTTCAGTCCCGGCAGCTCCACCACGGCCCATACCCCCCCGCCCTCCCGGGGTTCCAGGGACACCCGGCCCCCGCACGCCTCCACGATCCGGCGGCACACCGTGAGGCCCAGGCCCCCGCCCGTCTCCTTGGTGGTGAAGAACGGCTCGAAGCACCGCTCGGGCGGGATGTCGCCCAGCCCCGGGCCCCGGTCGCCCACCCGCAACCGGACCCACCGCTCCGACTCGGTGCGCAGCACCGGGTCCAGGAGGGAGTCCCCTCCCCTGGGCACGGCCCGCTCGAACGCCTCCCCCTCCACCCGGATGCGCTCCCCCGGGGGCGATGCGTCGATGGCGTTCAGCAGCAGGTTCAGCACCACCTGCTTGAGCTCGCCCGCATCGGCCCACACCCGGGGCACGCCCTCGTCCCACACCTGTTCGACCCCCACCCCCTTGCGGCGCATGCGGTAGCTGAGCAGGGCCACCACTTCGTCCACCACGGGTCTCAGGGGCACCGGGCCCGGGCTCCGGCCGGCGCCGGCCGACCGGGCGTACCGGAGGAGCTGGTCGATCAGCTCCCGGCACCGGGCCGCCTCCTCGTAGATCCGGCGGCGCACCGCTCCGTCCGGGTCGGGGTCGCCCTTCATCAGGAGCCGGGCGAACCCCAGGATCACGGACACCGGGTTCCCCACCTCGTGCACGATGGACGCCGTGAGCTCCCCCAGGCTGGCCAGGCGCTCGTAGGCCACCATCTTCCGGCCCATCCGGTCGCGCACCGTGGCGTCGGAGAACAGCCACAGGCGGGCCGCCGGGCGGCCGGCCGCGTCGAGCAGGAGGCGAACCCGGCCCTTCACGGCCAGGGGCTGGCCGTTGGCCCGGGTACCCCGGCAGACCCACTCGCACCAGCCCGGGCCCGGCGGGGCCACGTCCTCGCCCGGGGGCGCACCCAGGGCCTCGTGCCAGGGCCGGCCCAGCACCTGGGCCCGCGCCCTTCCGGTGAGCGCCTCGGCAGCCGGGTTCCAGTGGCAGACCCGGCCATCCAGGTCCGTCACGAAGCAGCCCTCCGCCAGCCCCTCGGACAGGGCGGCGAACGGATCCTGAAGGCGCCCCCCGAACCGGCCCTCCATGTCCATGCCCCGGCCTCCTGGGCCGCCGGCTCGGACGCCGGCGGCCCGTTGTGCTACAATGCCGTTTGACGCCATCGGGTCGTGGGGCACGCTAGGAGGCGCGCGCCCGGGTGCGTCATCCTTGTCGCATGTTCCGAACGTTCAGACCAAACGATGTCTCCGGACGCACCGATCGTGCGTTCCAGCTCCTGCGAAAACGGCCATGGCTCGGTTCTTGTACCGTAGCACATCGAACACGGTGTTTCATCCGGCGGGTGCGGCCGGCGCCCCCGGAGGGTGGCGGCCGTGACCCGGCACCCGTCCACCCCGGCGGACGTCAGGGGGGCGCCGTCCCGGTTTTCGCCCGGTGATCCGGACTCCTTCGTGCTCCCGGGGCGCTGGGGCGGGACCGTGCGCGCGGTGGAGCCGCCCCGGCCCGGCACCGTGTGCGAGGCCGAGGTACCCTGCCGCCTCCACGCCTCGGTTCTGGACATGACCCGGTTCGACCTGGGGAAGCCCGGCGGCGGGGGGATCGGGTTCGGCGTGGGGTTATACTGTTCCTCCCGGGTCGTGATCACCGGGCCGGGGCCCGTGGTGGCCTCGGGCGACCGGCCGGCCCTGGCCCACCACCTGGGGGCCCTGTTCCGGTCGCTCACCGGGTGGTCGGCCGGCGTCGAGATCGAGGTCCGGGACCACGGCCGCCGGCACATGGGGCTGGGCTCGTCCATCGGCACCATGATGGCCGCTGCCGTGGCCCTGAACGAGGCCTTCGGCCGGCCCCTGGGCCTGAGGGACCTGCGGAAGCTCGTGGCCCACAACTACTGCGAGGAAGTGGGCCGCACGCCCGCGGTGCTGAGCCGCGCGTTCGAGACCAACGTGGGCGCCATGGTGGCCCTCCACGGCGGCATGGTGGTGGCCTCGGACGGCTGCGAACTGGTGTGCCGCATCCCCCTGCCCGAAACCATGCGCGCCCTGCTCCTGCTGCCCCCGGTGGGGCCCCGGACGGCCGGCACCGAGGAGGCCCGTGCCCTACTGGGGACCGCCCGGGAACTGGACCGGCGCGACGCCCCGGCCAAGGCGCACAAGGTCTTCCTCGACCTCGTGCCCGCCGCCCTGCGGGGGGATCTGCGCACCGTGGGCCGGGTCGTCGCGGAGATCTCGTCCATGGGGTCGAAGCGGGCCGAGGTGGAACTGCACGGGAACCGGGGCCGGGAGATCCGCGACCTCATGCGCCGCCTTCGTGACGAGGCCGGTGCCGAGATCGTGGGCATGAGCTCGGTGGGGCCGGCGGTGTTCGCCCTGAGCCGGGAGCCCGGGGTGTGGTCCCGGTGGCGGAACCTGCGGGACCCCGCCTTGTCCACCTGCACCCTGGAGGTACCCGTGGACAGCGCAGGGGCCCGGGTGCGGCTCGACGGGGTGCCCGTGGCCTACCGTCTGGAATCCTGGTGGGAGGACCCACCCTATTCCACCGGGGCCCCAGCGGCGTGACGGCCCCCGAAACGCAACGGGCGCGGTCCCCGCACCGGTGCGGGGACCGCGCGAGGAGGATCCGTGGCCATGCAGACCCGACCGCGCGCCGTCGCCCCCGAAGGCCCGGCGGCGCGCATCCTGGTAGTGGACGACGAGCCCGGCATGCTGGACCTCCTGCGCCGGGTCCTGGAGGCCGAGGGTTTCCGGGTGGAGTGCGCGGCCTCGGCCGAGGAGGCGGACGCCAAGCTGGTCGAGGGGCCGTTCGACGTCGTGCTGACCGACCTGGTGATGGGCGGGCGGGGCGGGGAGCACGTGGTGCGCACGGCCAAGCGCGACCACCCGGAGACCGAGATTATCGTGATCACGGCCTACGCCTCGGTGGAGTCGGCCATCGAGGTCATGAAACAGGGGGCGTTCGACTACCTCCGCAAGCCCGTGCTCCCGGAGGAGGTGGTGCACGTGGTCCGCCGGGCCCTGGAGATCAAGGGGCTGCGCGAGGAGGTGCGCGCCCTGCGGCGCCAGCGGGGCGACGGGCGGATCCACGGCCAGATCCTGGGCCGCAGCCCGGTCATGCGCCGCATCTTCGAGCGGGTGCGGCGGGCGGCGCGCACCGACGCCACGGTGCTCCTGGAGGGGGAGTCGGGTACCGGCAAGGAGCTGTTCGCCCGGGCCATCCACGCCGAGTCCCCGCGCTCCGGCGGGCCGTTCGTGGCGGTCAACTGCGGGGCCATTCCGGCGCAGCTCCTGGAGTCGGAGATCTTCGGCCACGCCCGCGGCGCCTTCACCGGCGCGGTCCAGGAACGGAAGGGTTACTTCGAGGCCGCCTCGGGCGGCACCCTGTTCCTGGACGAGATCGGCGAGATGGCCCCCCACCTCCAGGTGAAGCTCCTGCGCACGCTCCAGGAAGGGGCCGTGACCCGCGTGGGCGAGACCCGGCCCCGGCCGGTGGACGTGCGGATCGTGGCCGCCACGAACAAGAACCTGCTCGAGGAGGTCCGGCGGGGTGCGTTCCGCAGCGACCTCTACTACCGCCTCCACGTGGTGCACATCCAGATCCCGCCGCTCCGGGAACGCCGCGAGGACATCCTGCTGCTCGCCCACGCGTTCCTCCGGCGGTACTCGCAAAAGTACGGCAAGCGGTTCGAGGAGATCGACCCCCGGGCCGCCCGCATGCTCCAGGCGTACGACTACCCGGGGAACGTGCGGGAGCTGGAGAACATCATCGAGTGTGCCGTGGTGATCGGGCGGGGCCGGGTGCTGCGGCCCTCGCACCTGGAAGAGGCCATGGACGCGGGGTTCCTGGAGCGGATGGAGGAGGACGGCCGGATCGCCGAGGCGCCCTTTGCGGACGCCTTGGCCCGCGTGGTGGAGGCCTTCGAGAAGGCGTACCTGGAGCGCATGCTCCAGCGGTTCGGCGGGCGGATCCACCGGGTGGCCCTGGCCTCGGGCCTGTCGCGGCGCACCATCGAGCGGAAGATGCGCAAGTACCGCCTGGACCGCCGGGCCTTCCTGCCCGGGCGTTCCCGCGCGGAGGGCGAGTCCTGACCGCGCTCGTCGCCGTGTACTCCCGCACCGGCACCACCCGCGCCGCGGCCCGGTGGGCGGCCGCCGCCCTGCTGCGCGCCGGCGTCCGGGTGGAGCGGGGTGACATTCGCCCCGCCGTGGACCTTCCCTATCCCCTGTGGCTCGCCCTCTCCTTCGTGCCCGGCTGCCGGGTGCCCCTGGCCGATGCACCGGCACCCCGGCCGGAACACGGCGTGTGCATCCTGGCCCTTCCCAAGTGGACGTTCGCCTGCCCGCCGGCAAACGCCTTTCTCGCACGGCACGGTGCCCGCCTTCCGCCCACGGCCGTTCTCGTGACCTGCGGGGGCTGGGACCAGGATCGCTACCTCCGGCGCCTGCAGGACCGGCTCCGCCGCACGGGGGTGCGCGTTCTCGGCGGCCTGGCCGTGCGCCGGCGGCACGTGGAGGACGGCTCCGCCCGGCCGGCCGTGGACCGGTTCGTCCTGGAGGCCAGGGCCCGGGCCGGAAGCGGCTGACGGCTGTCGGCTGGCAGCTATCAGCTGGTGGCCCTTCGGGCCGGGCAGGGGATGGGCAGCGCCCCGGGGCCCTCGCCCCCTCGCCACGGCTCAACCGGCCTCTCTTCGGCTCGCGCAACGATCGCCACGGTCGCAACGGGGACTCGGGTTGGTGCCGCCCGGGGCCCGGGGCTGCGAAGGGGCCGGAAGGCCTGGCGACGGTCGCCTCCCGAGCTCCCCGACCGCGCACGCGAGCGGCACAACCGCCTCCCAGCAACCCCACCGAGGCCGTGGCCCCGAAGCGGAAACGGGCCCCGGGGGGCAGTCACCGATCCACCGCCTTCGGATACCACACACAGGCCGGTTCCCATACCGCCAGGGGCTTGGAGTCGCGCACGCGGCCGGAAGGCCAAACGCCACGGCCTC
>CAZBGL010000258.1:0-23403 GCA_964491375.1 uncultured Thermodesulfobacteriota bacterium
CCGGGCCCGGAACCTGGCGATGTTCTCCGCCGTCACCGGACCGATCCCCGGAAGGGCCTCCAGGTCCGGAGGGGTAGCCCGGTTCAAGTCCAAGGGGAACCCGGCGAGGAGTCCGCGCCACCCTTCCAGGGAACTGCCCACCGGCGGACCTCCCGGCGGCTCCCACAACACCCGGCCCCCCTCTTCGGTTCCGGGCTTCACGGCCCATAGTGACGAAAGGGCCTCCCCGCGCCCCCACGGGACGGGAAGGCCCCGGACCCACAAGCCGGCCCATCCGACCAGGGCCAACAGGAAGAACCCGGCGACCCGGTCTACGGAACCGCCGAGCGCACCAGGGTCCCGGCTTCCTCCTCGCGCATCAGCTTGTACTCGATGGAGTCCACCAACGCCTGCCACGATGCCTCGATGATGTTTTCGCTCACCCCGACGGTGCCCCACGTCTCCCGTCCATCGCTGGACTCGATGAGCACGCGCACCTTGGATTCCGTGCCCCCGCCCGAGGTGAGCACGCGCACCTTGAAGTCCACGAGGCGCACGTCGCGGATGGCCGGGTAGAACTTCTCCAGGGCCTTCCGCAGGGCCGCATCCAGTGCGTTCACCGGCCCGTTGCCGATGGCCGCCGTGTGCTCCACCACCCCATCCACCCGGAGCATGATGGTGGCCTCGGCGATGGGCGTTTCGTCCTCTTTCCTCTTTTCGTCGATCACCCGGAATCCCATGAGATCGAAAAACTTCCGGTGCCGCCCGATCCCCTTTTTCAACAGCACTTCGAAACTACCCTCGGCCCCTTCGTAAAGGTACCCCTCGGCTTCCAGATGCTTGACTTTTTCTAGGATCTGGCGTGCCACGTCGCTGTTTTCGTCGAGTTCGATGCCGAGTTCCCGGGCCTTGCTCAGCACGTTCGCGCGGCCCGACAGGTCGGAGATCAGAACACGCTGCCGGTTCCCCACCAGGGCCGGGTCGATGTGCTCGTACGTGGCCGGGTTGCGCCGGACCGCCGACACGTGCACCCCGCCCTTGTGGGCAAAGGCTGCGTCCCCCACAAAGGGCTGGTGTTTGTCGTGCTGGAGGTTGGCCAGTTCGTCCACAAACCGGGACACCTCCCGGAGCTTTTTCAGGCGGTCCATGGAGATGCAGGAACGCCCCATCTTGAGCACCAGATTGGGCACGATGGAAATGAGGTTGGCGTTCCCGCACCGCTCACCGAACCCGTTCACCGTTCCCTGGATGTGGGTCGCCCCCGCCTGGACCGCGCTCAGGGTGTTCGCCACGGCGAGCTCGCCGTCGTTGTGGCAGTGGATGCCGAGCGGCACGGAGTCCACCCGACCACGCACCTCTGTCACGATCCGTCCCACCTCCCACGGGAGGGACCCGCCGTTCGTGTCGCACAAAACCAGTACGTCGGCTCCGCCGCTCAGGGCCGCCTCCAGGGTCTGGAGGGCATAGTCGGGGTTGGCCTTGTACCCGTCGAAAAAGTGCTCGGCGTCGTAGATCACCTCGCGGCCCTGGGCCTTCAGGTACGCAACGCTCCTCTCGATGAGGGCCAGGTTCTCGTCCAGGGTGATCCGCAGGGCGTCCTCCACGTGGAGATCCCAGCTCTTGCCGAAAACCGTGACCACCGGCGTCTCCGCCTCCAGCAGGGCCTGGACGTTGGCGTCGTCTTCCGGGGCCACGCCGGGCCGGGCCGTGCTGCCGAACGCGCACAGCTTCGCGTGAGCGAGGCGCAACCGCCGAGCTTCGCGGAAGAACTGGATGTCCCGGGGGTTCGAGCCGGGCCACCCTCCTTCGATGTAATGAACCCCCAGTTCGTCCAGTTTCTCGGCAATCCGGAGCTTGTCCTCGACCGTAAAGGAGATGTCCTCGGCCTGGGTACCATCGCGCAACGTGGTGTCGTAGATGCGGACCATGGCTCCACCGTCTTCTGGACTCACTCCGTCCTGCCGTTCGGTCGGTCCAGTTCGAAAGCGTCGTGGAGCACCCGCACGGCCAACTCCGTGTACTTTTCCTCGATCACGCACGACACCTTGATCTCCGACGTGGAGATCATGAGCACATTGATCCCCTCGCCGGCCAACGCCTGGAACATGCGGGCCGCCACACCCGCGTGGCTGCGCATACCCACCCCCACGATGGAAACCTTGGCGATGCCGGTATCGGCCTCCACCTCCGTCGCCTCCAGCTCCCGGGCCACCGGCTCAATCACCGAAAGGGCCTTTTTCAGGTCGGCCTCCGGAACGGTGAACGTCATCGAGGCCCGCCCACCCTCGCCCACGTCCTGGACGATCATGTCCACCACGATGTTCTGGTCGGCCAGGGCGCCGAAGATTCTTGCCGCGATCCCCGGGCGGTCCGGCACCCCCCGGATGCTCACCTTGGCCTCGTTGCGGTCGTAAGCGATGCCTGCCACCAGCACCTGCTCCATGCCTTCTTCCTCCTCCACCACCCAGGTGCCCTCGCTGTCGCTGAACGAGGACCGGACGTGGATCGGCACCCCGTATTTCTTGGCGAACTCTACCGAGCGGATCTGGAGGACCTTGGCCCCCACACTGGCCAGCTCCAACATCTCATCATAGGAGATGCGGCTAAGCTTCCGGGCCTTGTGGCACACATTGGGATCGGTGGTGTAGACCCCGTCCACATCGGTGTAAATCTCGCACACGTCTGCTCCCAGGGCGGCTGCCACCGCGACCGCGCTGGTGTCCGATCCTCCTCGCCCCAGGGTGGTGATGTTCCCTTCCGGATCGACCCCCTGGAAACCGGCCAGCACCACGACGTTACCCTCGGCCAGGGCCCGGCGGATCGCCTGGGTCTCCACGTCCGAGATCCGCGCCTTGGTGTGGGCCGAGTCCGTGACCACCCGGGCCTGAAAACCGGTCATGGAGCGGGCCCTCACCCCCATGGCGATGAGGGTCATGGCCAACAGGGCGATGCTCACCTGCTCGCCCGTGGCGAGCAAAACATCCAGTTCGCGTTCGTCGGGGAGTTCCGTGATCTGGTGGGCCATGTCCAACAGACGATCCGTGGTGCCCGCCATGGCGGAGACCACCACCACCACGTCGTGGCCCTCCTCCCGGGACCGGGCTACCCGGCGGGCCACGTTCCGGATCCGATCCAGGTCCCCGACCGAGGTGCCCCCGTACTTCTGAACCACCAGGGCCATCGGCTCACCCCCGCTTGCGGCGTGACATCTTGTGGATGGCCAACCCCATGGTGTCCTCCCCAGCCTCCAGGATCACCTCGCTGATGGTGGGGTGCACGTGGATCGTGGTGACGATGTCTCCCGGGGAGGCTTCCATCCGCATCGCCACCGTGATCTCGCCGATGATGTCCGCGGCCCGCGCCCCCACCACCGTGGCTCCCAGGATCCGGCCCGTCTCGGCGTGGGACAGGATCTTGATGAACCCCTCGGGCTCCCCCATGCACAAGGCCTTCCCGCTGGCCGCGAAGGAAAACCGCCCCACTTTGTACGGCACGCCCTGTTCCTTCAGTTCCTGTTCCTTGGCTCCCACGCCCGCAACCTCCGGACGGGTGAACACGGCGTAGGGAACGATGGAGTAATCCATCCAGTACTTTTTCCCGAGACAGTTGTGCACGGCCACCACCGCCTCGCTGGTGGCCACGTGGGCCAGCATGAACTGCCCCACCACGTCGCCCACCGCGTACACCCCGGGCACCGAGGTCTCCATCTCGTCGTTCACCCGGATCCGGCCCTTTTCGTCCACGGCCACCCCGGCCTCTTCCAGACCAATGTCGGAGCTGTTCACGGTTCGACCCACGGCCACGACCACGCAGTCCGCGAGGAGCTCCTCCCCCCCCTCGAGGGTCACCGCGACCCCCCGCCCGTTCGGTTCGACCCCTGAGACCCGAACCCCCGTCCGCACCTCCACGCCCCGGGCCGAAAGGCTCCGTGCCACCGTCCGGCTCACCTCCTTGTCCTCGGTGGCCAAGATCCGGTCCAGAAGCTCCACCACGGTGACCCTGCTCCCGAAGGCCGAGAAAATGTGGGCGACCTCGCAGCCGATCACCCCTCCCCCGATGATGACCATACGACGCGGCAACTCGGTCAGCGACCAGATCTGGTCGCTCGTGACGATGCGGGTGCCGTCCACCGGTATCCCGGGCAGATCCATGGGACGAGAACCGGTGGCCACGATCACGTTTCGGGCTCGCACCACCCGCTTGGAGCCGTCGGGGGTCTCCACCTGGATCGCGTCGGGGGCCACCAGCGCGCCCCGTCCGTGGACCACGTCCACCCCGTACCCGGCAAGGAGTTTCCGAATCCCTCCCACCAGGGTGTCCACCACCCGTTCCTTGCGGGCCACGCACGCGGCCAGGTCGAACCCCTCGAAGCGCACGCGCAGACCGAACTCTTCGCCGCCCTGCACCGCGAGCACCCGAGAGGCGCTTTCGTGGAACGCCTTCGATGGGATGCATCCCCGGTTGAGGCAGGTCCCCCCCAGGCGGTCCTGCTCCACCACGCACACCGAGGCGCCGAGTTGCCCCGCCCGGATGGCGGCCACGTACCCACCCGGCCCGCCCCCGAGAATCGCCACGTCATACTTCATCGCGTTCCTCCCTCCACCGAAACCCCGGGACCCGGCCCGCCAGGTCGTGCAGGACCTGCGAGCTCACCTCGCCTGATGCCTCCATCTCCAGGAGCCGGCCCTGTCCGGCCCGCGCAAACCGTACGGTGAGTCGATCGTCTGGGAATTCCGAGAAAAAGTGATCGGGCCATTCTATCACGTAGACCTCGGAGCCGTACAACACGTCCGCCAGGCCCGCCCCCTCCAGCTCCCCCGCGCTCTCCACCCGGTAGAGGTCAATGTGGTGCAGCACCCGGCGCCCCGGGTACACGTTGTGCAGGGCAAAGGTCGGGCTCGTGACGTACCTCCATCGGCTCACCCCCAACCCCTTGGCTACCCCTTTCGCGAACACGGTCTTGCCCGCACCCAGTTCCCCCTGAAGGGCCACAACGAGCCCCGGCTTCGCAACCCGTCCCACCGCCTCCCCTACGGCCAGCGTATCCTCCGGCCGGGGGCACAGGACGCTCCCGATCATTCCCGCCCCAAGCCCCGGATCACGTCCACCTTTCCGATCACCCCCACCAGGTTTCCCCCGGCATCCACCACCGGCAGGGTGTGGATGTGCCGCTCGGCCATGAGGGCCGCGATCTCCTCCACGGGCACGTCTTCGTCCACGGTAACCGGATCCGGCGTCATGATCTCCTCCACGGTGGTGGCCGCGATTCGCCGGACCTCCTCTTCCAGGCGCCGGGAACTGCCCAGCACGATCACCGCGTCGAACAGGGCGATCGTCGTGGGGATGTGGAGGCGCTGGTTCTGATGAATGAGATCGCTCTCCGTGACCACCCCAACGAGTGTTCCCCCCTGGTCCACCACCGGGAAACCGCTCACCCGCTTTTCGGTGAACGCCTTGGCCAAGGCATCGAGCGGTGTGTCGGGCGTCACGGTGTACACGTTCCGGGTCATGATGTCACGGGCCCGTTTCATGGCACCTCCACAGGGCTGGGGAACTCCGCCCCCCCCAGGTCCGCGGCAGGAGGGGGATCGGCCATCCGCTTCATGGCATCGGGCAACGCCTCCACGAGGTCTCCTGCGGTCATGCCCTCCCCCCCCCTGCGGGCCGCCGCCAGGTCCCCGGCCAAACCGTGGATCCAGGCCCCGGCAAGGGCGGCCTCCAGCCCGCAAAGGCCCCGGGCGAGGAGCGCCCCGACCACCCCGGCCAAAACGTCTCCCGTCCCCGCCGTGGCCATTCCGGGGTTACCCGTGGGAACGAGCCATACCGCTTCCCCCGGTGCCGTCACCAGCGTGCCCGCGCCCTTCAGGATCACGGCGCACCCGAAACGCCGGGCCAGTTCTCGCGCAGCCCCCACCCGGTCGGCTTGAACCTGTGGCACCGGAACCCCGAGCAGGCGACCGGCCTCCCCGGGGTGGGGGGTAAGGACCCGGGGACCCGCTCCGCTCCAGAGGCTTTCAGACCCGGCAGCGAGCAAATTGAGGGCGTCCGCGTCGAGCACCACGGGCACCGGTTGCTCCAGGACCCGCCCGAGGAACGCCCGGGCCCCCTCCGAGACCCCCATTCCGGGCCCGACCACCCAGGCTCCGGCCTTCGCGGCCTCCGAGGGGAGGGCCCCCCAGGCGGCCGCCGTCCAATCGGACTCCGGTCCCAGCGGGGCGGTCATCACCTCCAACGGGAGGCGGGCCGCAACCGGAAGGGCTCCTGGGTGGGCCACCGTGACCAGCCCGGCCCCTGCCCGCAGCGCCCCGAGGGCCGCTAGCCCCGGCGCGCCCGTCTTGCCCGGGCTGCCTCCCCCCACCCACACATGCCCCAGGGTGCCCTTGTGGGCGTCCGGGGGACGGACGATCCGGCCGGCGAGGTCCGCGCCTTCCAGCAGCCGCAGGGTTTGTTCGCCCGGATTGAGGAACCCCGGGGGGATCCCGATGTCCACGACCACCAGATCTCCCCGAACCGCCGCTCCGGGATGCAGAAAATGCCCCCGCTTGGGCCACGCAAACGTCACGGTCAGGTCCGCCCGGACGGCACGTCCGCAGATCCTCCCCGTGTCCGCGTCCACGCCCGAAGGGATGTCCACACTGACCACAAGGCCTTTCGCGCGGTTCACCGCCTCGATGGCCTGTGCGGCCACCCCCCGGACATCCGAACGAAGCCCCGTGCCCAGGATGGCGTCCACCACGAGGGAGGCCCCCGAGACGGCCGCGTCCAGGCCCGCCCCGTCGGCCCCCACCTGGGTCAGCGTCCCACCGGAGCCCAAGTAGGCTTCCAGGTGCACCCGGGCGTCCGGCGAAACCCGGTCCCGGTCCCCCAAGAGCAGGGCCCGGACCGGCACCCCCCTGTTGAGGAGACAGCGGGCCACCACGAATCCGTCTCCCCCGTTGTTTCCCCGGCCGCACACCACCACGGCCCCGGCGCGGGCCCGCTCGGCAAACCGGTCCCACAGGGCGCGGAACACCCCGCGGCCGGCGGTCTCCATGAGTACCGCGCCCGGCACCCCCGCCTCCCGGATCGTGCGGGCGTCCAGTTCCCCCATCTCTGCCGAGGTGAGAAGCGGGATCACGAAGCCTCTCCCTCCAGCACCACCACGGCGGCAGCCGTTCCCCCCTGGTGTGTCAAGCTCACGTGCACCCGCCGCACCCCGCACGCCAGGGCCCGCTCCCGGGCGGCGCCGTGGAGACGCAGGGCGGGCGCACGACCCCCTCCCCCCACCACCTCTACGTCGGTCCACCGGACTCCGCCGGCCCATCCCGTACCCAAAGCCTTGAACGCAGCCTCTTTGGCCGCGACCCTGGCAGCGAGGGATTCCGCCGGAAGCAGGCCGCGCTCCTTCCGACACTCGTCCGGGCGGAACACCCGGCGCAGGAACCGCTCGCCGTGGCGGTTCAACATCCGATCCACCCGTGCCACCGGGACCAGGTCAATGCCCACGCCCAGGATCACCGAAACGACGCCTCCCGCAGGATGATCTCCTTCATCTCGGCCACCGCCCGCTGCATGCCCACGAAGATCGCCCGCCCCACGATGCTGTGGCCGATATTCAACTCCTCCACTTCCGGGATCCGGGCCACGGGGCCGACGTTGCGCACGTTGAGTCCGTGGCCTGCGTGCACGTTGAGCCCCAGCCCCTTGGCGAGGGCGGCCGCCTGGCGAAGCCGGCCCAGCTCCGCTTCCGCCTCTGCGGTCCCCCAGGCCTCGGCATAGGCCCCGGTGTGAAGTTCCACGGCTCGAGCCCCCGTCCGGGCGGCTGCCTCCACCTGGCGCGGGTCCGGATCGATGAACAGGGCCACTTTGACCCCGGCCGATGCGACCCGCTCCACAGCTGTCCTCACAGCCTCTTCTTGGTCGGCAACGTTCAGACCGCCCTCGGTGGTGATCTCCTCACGCCGCTCCGGGACAAAGGTGGCCGAGTGGGGCTTCCGCTCGCACGCGATCCGGATCATCTCCTCGGTGACCGCCATCTCCAGGTTCACCGGGACCGAGGCCGTCGCCAGAACCCTCACCAGATCCTCGTCCTGGATGTGCCGACGATCCTCCCGCAGGTGCAGCGTGATCTGGTCGGCCCCACCCAACTCGGCGAGCACTACGGCCCACACCGGATCGGGCTCCCGGATCCGGCGCGCCTGCCGGACCGTGGCCACGTGGTCGATGTTCACTCCGAGCCGGATCATCTCACGCATCCTCCCCATCCGCTCCGATCACCTGGTCCACCGCCTCGCAGATCCGGTCTGCCAGGACGCGGATGCGGTCCGGGTCGTCGCCTTCCACCATCACCCGGAGTTTGGGTTCGGTCCCCGAATACCGGACCAGCACGCGCCCGGAGGCACCCAGTTCACGCTCTGCCTCCCGCACGGCCCGCATCACCCCGGGCAGATCCTCCAGGGGAATCTTTTCCCGCACCCGCACGTTGCAAAGCACCTGGGGCACGGCCTCCATCACCCGGGCGAGGTCGGACAGGGGCTGCTCCTTTTCCACCATCACCGCCAGCAACTGCAGCGCCGCCAACACCCCATCCCCGGTGGTGGCGTGGTCCAGGAAGATCAGGTGACCCGACTGCTCGCCCCCGAAGTTGTAGCCCTCCTGCCGCATCCGGTCCACCACGTACCGGTCACCCACCCGGGTGCGCACGAGTCTCAGGCCCACCTCGGCCAGGGACCGTTCCAGCCCCAGGTTGCTCATCACCGTGGCCACTACGGCCCCCCCTTTCAGGGCCCCCTGTTCCACGAGATGGCGGGCACAGATGGCCATGATGTGATCCCCGTCCACCTCGTCTCCATGCTCGTCCACCACGATCACCCGGTCGGCGTCGCCGTCCAGGGCGATCCCCATGTGGGCCCCCGTCTCCCGCACCTTTTCGGCCACGCACTCCGGATGAAGGCTCCCGCATCCGTCGTTGATGTTCGTCCCGTCGGGGTGTACCCCGATCGGGATCACCTGGGCCCCCAGCTCCTCGAACACGGCCGGGGCCACCCGGTAGGCCGCCCCGTTGGCGCAGTCCACCACCATGCGTATCCCCTCCAGGCTCAATCCCGGGGGGAACGTGGACTTGAGGAACACCACGTACCGGCCCACGGCGTCGTCCACACGAAACGCCTTGCCCACCTCCTCGGCCGTGGGCCGGATGTGTTCTAGCTCGCCGTTGAAGATGTGGCGTTCGATCTCCTCCTCCACCTCGTCCGGAAGCTTGAAGCCGTCCCGGTCAAAGAACTTGATCCCGTTGTCCTGATAGGGATTGTGGGATGCCGAGATCACGACCCCGGCGTCCGCCCGCATGCTCGACGTGATGAATGCGATGCCCGGGGTGGGAAGGGGCCCCACCAGGAGGATGTCCACCCCCATGGAACAGATCCCCGACGCCAGGGCGTTCTCCAACATGTAACCGGACAACCGGGTGTCCTTGCCGATCACGATCCGGTGCCGGCCCCGCTTGCGCTCCTTGAGTACGTGGGCGGCAGCCCGGCCCAACTTCACCATCATCTCGCTGGTCATGGGCTCTACGTTGGCGACCCCCCGGATGCCGTCGGTTCCGAACAGGCGACGACCGCCGTTTTCCATCTCTTCAGCCTCCCGTGCTTTTCCCCGCCCCTTCTTCGGAAGGGGGCGGAACCAGTTCCACCACCCCGGGTTCCACCGCCACTACGTCCACTCCCGGAGGCACGTCCGCCACGACCCTCGCGGGACCGGGAGCGGGCTCCTCTGCGGGTTCCAGGCGCACCCGCACCTCATCCGACGCGATCTTGGCCAAGCGCCGCACACTCCCCCGGAGCCGCACCGTGACCGTGGGCGGCAGGGTGGTCCACCCCGGAGCGGGCGGCGGCACCGGGATCTCCAAGAACTCCCGTTCGGCCACGACCTCGCGGATCTCAACGGTGAGCCTTACGGTCTCCTCCCCCACGGGCTTCACCGTGGGATCGGGCATCACCAGGGACACCGGCCGAGAAAAACTCCCGTCCAGCCCGGTCACGTCCACCACAGCCGTGGGGATCTCTCCAAGCCCCCGAAGGACCCGTTCCGCCCCCTCGACCTCCACCTCGGCCGGTTCCACCTGCACCGCGGCCACCTCGAATCCCTCGGCCGGCGCGCCCCGGACCCGGGGTTTCACCGGCAGGACCCGGCGCACCTTTCGGTCGGCCTCCAGGGTAACCACCGAAGGCGAGATGTAGGTCACGTCGATCCCCCGGGGGAGGTTGAGCCGGGACGGCAGGATCTCGAACGCGCTGATCCCCGGACGAATGTCCTGGAGGTCCAACGAGACGGTGAGCTTCTCCGGATAGATCGTCGCCAAAAGGGTACGCGGACCGTTGAGGCGCACCCGGATCGCTTCGGGAACGGGACTCACGATCACCCGGTCCTCCGGCACGCGCACCAGTTCCAACGGAACCGAAAGGGTGACCTCGGCCCGCTTCTCTCCCACGACGAACATCCACAGGAGCGTCGCAAAGGCCAGCGAGAGAAGCTTGAGCCCCCAGTTCTCCAGTACAAGTGCGCGCAGCCGTTCCGCCTTCACGCCCGGGCCTCTGCTCGCCGCAGCCGCTTCCGGGCCGGCTTGGGCCTGCGCTGGCCCTCCGGCCTCGGAAACAGGTTGAGAAGCACCCGGCGCAGGGTCGCCCCGTCCAGGTCGCGGGTCACGCGGCCGTTCAGGGCCACCGAGATGGCCCCTCGTTCCTCGCTCACCACGATCACCACCGCGTCCGTCTCCTCGGTCAGGCCGATGGCCGCCCGGTGACGGGTGCCCAGGTCCTTGTCCACGTCGGGCCGCGTGGTGAGGGGCAGGAAGCACCCCGCCCATCGGATTCGCCCCTCCCGTACGACCACCGCGCCGTCGTGAATCGGTGAATACGGAAGGAAAATGGACTGCAGCAGTTCCTTGGTCACCACGGCATCCAGCTCTACGCCCTTTTCCACGTGATCCTCCAGATCGGTCTCCCGTTCGAGCACGATGAGGGCGCCGATCCGCTTGTTGGCCAGACTCACCGCGGCCTTCATCAGTTCTTCGATGACCTGGGCGCTGGAGACGGGGCCCACACGGGTGGACAGAAAGGGATTCACCCCCACGTGGGCGAGCGCCCTGCGGATCTCGTTTTGGAACAAGACCACGATCACCAGGATGATGGAGGACAAGAAGGCGTTCAGGATCCAGTGGAGGGTGAAGAACTCGAACACCTGACTCACCACGTAGGCGATCACCAGGATCGCCAGCCCGATCAACATCTGGAGAGCCCGGGTCCCCTTCACGATCAGGAGGATCCGATAGATGATGAACGCCACCAGCAGGATGTCGATCACATCCTGCGGCCTGAGCCCCGCGAGGACTTCCACCACCCTACCTATTCCTCCTCCCGTGCGCACCGAACGGCCCACGCCAGATCCACGGCCCGGCGCGTGGCCCTGACGTCATGCACCCGCACGACGGCTGCGCCGTTCATCACGGCCACCACGGCCGCGGCCAGGGAACCCTCCAACCGGTCCTTTGGGTCTTCGATCCCCAGAGTGATCCCGATGAACGACTTACGGCTCGCCCCCACGAGAACCGGGCACCCCAGGCCCTGCAACTCGCTGAGGCGCTGGAGGATCACCAGGTTTCCCTGGGCGCTCTTGCCGAACCCGATGCCCGGGTCCACCCAGATCCGATCCTCGTCCACACCGGCCTCCCGAGCCGTGCGCACGCTCTCCGCCAGGGCCCCGTGGACCTCGGCCATGAGGTCCTCGTACCGGGTGTCCGACTGCATCGTCCGCGGAGTTCCCCGCATGTGCATCACCACGACCGTGCACCCGGACTCGGCCACTGTGCGCGCCATGTTCGGGTCCATCCGGAGCCCGCTGATGTCGTTCACGATCGCCGCACCGGCCTCCACGGCCCTCCGGGCCACCGCTGCCTTGTACGTGTCCACGGACAGTGGCACCGGCACCCGGGGGGCCAGATGCTCCACCACTGGGAGAACCCGCCGGAGCTCCTCCTCCTCGGGGACAGGAGCCGCCCCGGGGCGGGAGCTCTCCCCCCCCACGTCGACGATGTCCGCGCCCTCCTCGATCATCTGTTCGGCCCGGGCCAGGGCCGCGTCCCGATCGTAGTGTTCGCCCCCGTCGGAAAACGAGTCCGGGGTCACGTTCAGCACGCCCATGACCAGGGGCCGTCCCCCAACCGTCACCTCGCCCCCGGCCCATCGGAGCACCCGGGTTGCAGGAGGCCCCAAGAGATCCCGAAGCGCCACAGCCAGGCGGCCCAACCCGAACGGCTGGCGCTTCAGTTTGGCCGCCAGGCGCTTGAGCTGCTTGCGGGTTCCCAGAACGAGCGCGTCCGAGCGCTCCACCGAGCAGTCCACCGCCCCCCTGGCCACCGCAGCCTCCCCCCCCAGGGACAGCATTTCCTGCTTCAAGATGTTGGCCGCCGCGGGCCGCAATCCCCGCACGCGCACCGCGAGGAACCCGGCCTTGTCCCGCATGCGGGCCACCCCCCCCGGATCCGCCCCCACCCGAGCCAGTTCCCGTGCGGCCCGTTCCGGATCCGAAAGGTCGAGCACCCTAAGGCCGAACTCTACCGCCCGATCCACGGACACCTGAAGACCCTCCCCCTGGATCACGACCCTCCGAACAGTTCGGGCTGGCGCCCCTCCCCCGGCCGGGGAGGGGGTTCTCCAGCCCCGGCGTCTGACCCGCCCCGGGGGTCGTCCACGGCCAGGATCTCCCGGATCTCGTCCCCCACCAGGACTTCCCGCTCCAGCAGGGCCTGGGCCAGACGTTCCAACCGGTCCCGGTTCTCCACCAAGATGCCCTTGGCCCGTTCCAGGTTCTCGCGCACGATGTTCTTGATCTCCCGGTCGATCTCCACGGCGGTGCGCTCGCTGTAGTCCTTTTGAACGGCAAAGTCCCGGCCCAGGAATATCTGTTCTTCCTCACGGCCGAAGGTCAGGGGACCGAGCCGCTCGCTCATTCCCCACCGGCAGACCATGCGCCTGGCGATCTCTGTGGCTTTCTCGATGTCGTCCCCCGCGCCCGTGGTGAGATGGCCGAGCACGAGCTCCTCGGCAGCCCGCCCGCCGAGGAACACGGCGATCCGGTCCATGAGATATTCCCGGGTGTACGTGTGGCGCTCGTCGATGGGCAACTGCTGGGTCACCCCCAGAGCCCTGCCCCGTGGGATGATGGAAACCTTGTAGATCGGGTCCGCATTGGGAAGCATGGCGGCCACCAGGGCGTGTCCGGCCTCGTGGTATGCGGTGTTGCGGCGTTCCTCCTCCGACAGCACCAGGCTGCGACGCTCCGCCCCCATGAGCACCTTGTCCTTGGCCCGTTCAAAGTCCTCCATCTCCACCCGGTCCTTCCCCTGCCGGGCCGCCGCCAGGGCCGCTTCGTTGACCAGGTTCTCCAGGTCGGCCCCGCTGAAGCCTGGGGTCCCCCGGGCCAATACGGCCAGGTTCACGTCGTCGCCCAATGGAACGTTTTTCACATGGACCTTCAGGATCCCTTCGCGTCCCCGCACATCAGGCCTGGGGATCACGATCTGCCGGTCGAAACGCCCGGGTCTGAGCAGCGCGGGATCCAGCACGTCGGGCCGGTTCGTGGCCGCGATCAGGATCACCCCCTCTGACGACTCGAACCCGTCCATCTCCACCAGGAGCTGGTTCAGAGTCTGTTCCCGTTCGTCGTGTCCACCCCCAAGACCGGCTCCGCGGTGCCGGCCCACCGCGTCGATCTCGTCGATGAAGATGATGCAAGGGGCGTTCTTCTTCGCCTGAATGAACAGGTCCCGCACACGGCTAGCGCCCACACCCACGAACATCTCCACGAAATCGGAACCGGAAATCGAAAAGAACGGCACCCCTGCCTCGCCCGCAATGGCCTTTGCCAAGAGGGTCTTGCCCGTGCCCGGAGGCCCCATGAGCAGGACGCCCTTGGGGATACGCCCTCCGAGTTTCGTAAACTTCTTGGGATTCTTGAGGAATTCAATGATCTCCTCGACCTCCTCCTTGGCCTCGTCGATGCCGGCCACGTCTGCAAACGTGACCTTGGTCTCGTCCGGGGTGAGCATGCGGGCCCGGCTTTTCCCGAAACTGAGCGCCTTGCCCCCCCCGGCCTGCATCTGGCGCATGAAAAAAATCCACACGCCGATCAGGAGGAGCATGGGGAACCAAGAGATCAGGATGGTCACGTACCAAGGCGATTCTTTCTCCGGCTTGGCCACAATGGACACGCCGTTCTTCCGCAGGATCCGCACGAGGTCCGGATCGTCCGGCCGGAACGTACGGAAAGCGCTCCGGTCGGTGTAGACCCCGTAGATCTCACGGCCCTGGAGCGTCACCTCCCCTACCTGGCCGGCCTCGACGGCCTCCAGGAAATCGGAATAGGTGATGGTACGGCGGCCCGGTTCGTTCCCCGGGAAGAGTTGGAGAAATAGGAGCAGGACCAGAAGGATAAGCAACCAGAGGGCCAGGTTGCGGAAAAACGGCTTCCCCGGCCGGCGGCTCTTGGTCATTCGCGGCAACTCCTCGACGGATGAGTTTCAATATTCCCCGAAAAGAACAACATTATCACAACACGTTGCCAAACAACAGCATTTCCCTGGAACACGGGTCCCGCCACCGGTCATTCTTCGATCCAAACCCCCTCGCTCCCCGGGCGGTCCGGCGGCCACCAGCCCCTATCCGGAGCGATCATTCCGAATCCACCATCCCGGTCCCCCACCACCAGAACGGAACGGCGCCTCCAGGCCGGAATCTTGGCCGCGATCAACAGGTCCTTGACCTTCCGAGAGGTCCCATCCGGGGCCCGGACCCGATCGCCGGGCCGCCGGGTCCGGGCCCAGATCCCTCCCCGGCCCCGTCCAGGAGGCACGGCTGCCGCCGGCACTCCCGGGGGAACCGGGCCCCACACCAGGGCGTTCCGCCTCCCCGGCAGCCCGACCCGTCCCGGCTCTGACAAGGTCACCTCCACCTCGGGCACGGGGTCGTCCAAGCCGGGAACGAACCAGAGATGATCGTACGACCGCATCACACCCACTCCCCCGGGCAGAGGGGCCCGCCGGTGGGCGCGGCCCGGGCCGAGCAAGCGGTCCACGGCCTCCAGATGGTGGAACTCCAACACCCAGGGGAGCCCGCCCACCCGGGCCACAGCGGCCAGATACATCCGCCGCCGCACGGCCGGGGGCTCCGATGCCAGCGCCGCCACCGGCAAACGCAGTCCGTCCGGCTCACAGACCGCCAACGTTTCCAACCGTTCCGCCGCCCATCGGCTCAGGACCTCGTCATCCTCGGCCACCAAGCGGGCGGCCCGGAGCAGGGCTTGTTCCGCACCCGGATGAACCTGTCGGAGCAGCGGCAGCACCTCGTGGCGGATCCGGTTCCTCGAGTACCGGAGCCCCCGGTTGGATGGATCCTCCCTCCATGTCCAGCCTTGCTCCCGGGCCACCCGCTCGAGCGCCGCCCGAGGCACGCCGAGGAGCGGCCTCACGAAGGGCGGCACGAACTCGGCCATGCCCGAGAGCCCCCGGGGGCCAGCGCCCCGCAGCAGGCGGAAAAGCACCGTCTCCACCTGATCGTCCGCGTGGTGACCCATGGCGACCGCCGAAAGCCCCCTGCGCCGGCACACGCCGCTCAGGAACGCCCTGCGCTGGGCCCGGGCCCATGCCTGGAAGCCACCACCGGCCCGCTCCGGCGGGCTGAGACGCCGCATATGGAAGGGGACGTCCAGAGCCGCGGCGAGTTCGCGGCAGAACGCGGCATCCTCTTCGGATCCCGGGCGGATCCCGTGGTCCACGTGGGCGGCCTCCACCGGACCGAGGCCCTCGTCCCGGAGCCGAACCAGGATCCGGAGCAGGCAGGTGGAGTCGAGCCCGCCGGATACCGCCGCGAGGACCCCCTTTCCCCACAGCTCCCATCGGCGAAGCACGTTCTCCACCCGGGAAACCACCTCGGTTGACACCGAACGGGGGATGCGGCTATGGTAACGCGCTTTCATTTCGGCGATCTCCTGCGCCGTGACCACAGAGGAGGAACGGATCCATGCTCTGCCAGACCGTGAAAAAGGATCGGGAGTGCTTTTTCTGGGGCAAGAACGGATGCGCGTTCCCGGGGGGGCAATGCCACCCGGTGGTGGAAAAGTGCGAAGGATGCTCCCGGGTGGAGGAGTGGCCCTCCGGGAGGTACTGCAAGGCATACCCCGCCCCCGAAAAGCAGTGGGCGCTGGGGTTGTGCAACATGGCCACCCACATCAAGATCGAGGAAGAAAAGACCCAAAAGATGCTGAACCCGCTGAAGGCCAGCAAGCGTAGGGCCGCCGGGCGTTAGGGGTCATCGGCTTGGCCCCGGGGGGAGGGGGTCTGTCCGCGCATGCGGCGGGCCCCTTTTTCGTCGGGGTCCGAACCCACCATGCCGGCGCTCATGATCAGTTTGAACGCCTGCTCCACCGTGATGTCCATGGGGATCACCTCGGCCTCGGGCACCAGAAGGTAATACCCGGACGTGGGGTTCGGGGTGGTGGGGACGAACACGTTGATCATCGTGTGGGGGGTGCGTTTCTGGAGCTGGCCCCGGGTGGTTCCCGTGACGAACGCCAGGCTGTAAAGTCCTTTGCGCGGGTATTCCACGAGCACCACCCGCCGGAACTTCTCCGTGTCTTCGGCCACGAGCTGCTCCATGAGCTGCTTCACCGCCAGGTACAGGGTCCGCACCCCGGGAATGCGCTCCAAGACCCTTTCGTAGGCCTTGACCACGCTGCGCCCCATCAAGTTGGCGCTCAGGAATCCCACAACCTGGATGATGAGAAGGGTCAGCAGAATGCCCAGTCCCGGCACCTTCACGCCCAGATAGGTCTCGGGATGGAAGCGGGGCGGGAGGATGGCGAGAATCCGGTCCGACCATCGCACGATGGCCGAGACCACGTAGAACGTGAGCCCCAGGGGCACGATGACCAGGAGCCCCGTCAGGAAATGGCGCCGGGTTCTGTCCCTCACCCGCCTGGCGAACCGCCTCACGAAACCCACGCCGTTCTCTCCACAGGCCTTCCCCCAAACCAGACCGCTAAGAGCCGTCCGCCGTCGAGCACCTGCTCCCAGGGATCCCTGCCCGGCCCCAGTTCGACCACCAGTATATCAGCGCACCCCCCCCGCCCGAAACGGCCGGCCCTGGAGCCGACCCCCAACGCCTCGGCCCCGCCCCGTGTTGCCGCCGAAAGCGCTTCGGCCGGCGTCCAGCCGTAATCCTCCACGGCCGCTCGGATGTCTTCCCACAGGTCCAGGGATCCGGATGAGAGCACGCTGTCCGTGCCCAGGCCGACCGTGATGCCCGCCTTGAGGAACTCCCGGCCCGGTGCAGGCCGGCCGGACAGGCGCCGGTTGCTCCGGGGGCACAGCACCAGGGCCACCCCCCTTTTTCGGAGAAGATCCACGTGGTGCCGGCCGACGTGCACGCCGTGTACCACAACGGTGTCCGGGCCGAGCATCCCCAGGCGGTCCAGCCACTCCACGGGGTGCAGGCCCGGCCGGTGGGGAGCGCGCAGCTCCAGGCCGGCGTACAACACCTCGGCCACAGGCCCCCCCCCATCCAGGCAAAAACGAATCTCGTCCAGGCTCTCGGCCAGGTGGACCATCTTCCGGAGCCCCCTGGCCCGCGCCCTCTCCGCTGCCAACCGGAACCCTTCGGGACACGTGGTGTAAGGAGAGTGGGGGGAGATTCCCGCGATCGTCCCGCCGGCCGTCTCCAGGGCGCGGTCGACCCACTCGGCAGCCGCCTGGACGCGTTCTGGCCACGGGGCCAGGACCTCGGGGAACACGAGACACCGGGGCCCGACGGGATGGGCGAGCGCCTCGGGCCGACTCACCACATCGGCCACCCACGTCTGTCCGGCCCTCAGGCACTCCCGGGCCCCGCTTCTTACGGCCCGGGGCCAGAACTCGGCAGGGGCCTTCCGCTTCCTGCGGGCCACCTCGAGGATCCACTCCGAAAAGCCGGACGCTTCCGGCGGAGCCCCCAAGCCCGTGAGCTCGAGGTGGGTGTGGGCGTTCACCAGGGCCGGCATGAGGGCACATCCGGGGAAGTCCAGAACACGGCCCGGGAAGTCGCGTAGATCCCGCCACGGGCCCGCGGCCAGGACCCGTTGCCCCTCAACGACGAGGGCCCCGCCTTCCACAGGGGGGCCCTCCATCGGGATCAGCCACGAGGCCCGAAGCCGTTCCACGGATTCAAGCCGCCTGCTGGTGAACCGGACGGTTGGCCGCATCCACGTACACCAAGCGCGGCTTCCAGGCGGCCACCTGTTCCTCGGGGACCTGGGCGTACGCACAGATGATCACCAGGTCACCGGGGGTCACCTTGTGGGCAGCGGCTCCGTTCAGGCAGATCTCGCCCTCGCCCGGGGCACCTGGGATCACGTAGGTCTGGAACCGTTCCCCGTTGGCGATGTTGTAAATCCAGACCTCTTCGTAGGGCACGATGTCAGCCGCCTCCAGGAGCACGGGGTCGATGGTGATGCTCCCCTCGTAGTGCAGGTCCGCCCCCGTGACAGTGGCGCGGTGGATCTTCCCTTTCAGCATCGAACGGTACATGGGTCTTCCTCCGGGTGCGCGCTCCCCCCGGGCGCCTCGAGAACGCAGTTGTCGATGAGCCGGGTTCTCCCCACGAACGCGGCGAGGGCCAGGAGGGCCCTGGGGGCTACGGCATCCACAGGTTCGAGGGTTTCCGGGTGCCGGAGCTCCACATAGTCCACGCGCAGGTCCGCGTCCTCCAAAACGCCCTGCACGGCTCTCCGTATCGCCTCGGTCCGGGTCTCGCCCCGTTCCACCAGATCACGGGCGCGCTGGATCCCCCTCCAAAGGGCCAGGGCCCGTTCGCGCTCCTTCGGATCCAGATAGGCATTGCGGCTCGACATGGCCAGCCCGTCGGGTTCCCTTACCGTGGGCACACCCACAATCTCCACGGGCATGTCCAGGTCGCGCACCATCCGCCGAATCACTTGGAGTTGCTGGTAGTCCTTCTCCCCGAACACGGCCACATCCGGCTCCACGATATGGAACAGTTTGGCCACCACGGTGGCCACGCCCCGAAAATGACCGGGACGGGACGCGCCGCACAACGGACGGGACAGATCCTCCACGGTCACGTACGTCTGGAAGCCCTGCGGATAGAGGGCAGATGCCGGGGGAGAGAACACCACGTGCACGCCTTCGGCCCCACACAGCGCCCGGTCCCTCTCCGGGTCCCTGGGGTACCGGTCGAAGTCTTCGCTGGGACCGAACTGGATGGGGTTCACAAAGATCGAGACCACCACAAAGTCGCTCAACTCCCGGGCCCGACGGATCAACGCGAGATGCCCCTCGTGGAGATAACCCATCGTGGGCACGAAACCCACGCGCAGCCCCCTGCCCCGCGCCTCCCGGCTTCGCGTACGCATCACCTCGGGTGACTCGATCCATTCCATGGTCTGCCTCGGCTCTTCCCCAAAACACAAAAACGCCCTCCGGGGGACGGGGGCGTCTGGGCCGCACGTGCGGCAAACCAACGGTCACACCCTGCCGCGCAGGGCGGGAAAACCGTTTGCTTTTCACGAACCCGTCCCGGTCCGCGCCAGCGGATCCAAGCGGTGCGCTTCTGGTATCATAGCCGACAAATCCCTGTCAACCCGTGTGACCCCGTGGACGACACACCTCGTTTCCTTGTGGACGCCATGCTGGGCAACGTGGCCCGGGACCTCCGGCTGCTGGGGTTGGATGCGGTGTTCTTCCCAGACGTTCCGGACCCGGAACTGCTACGCCGCGCCCAGAAGGAGCGGCGGATCCTGGTCACGCGGGACCGGGGCCTGGCTGGACGGGCCCAAGGGGTGCGGTGCGTGCTCGTGCACAGCGCACTCCCGCACCACCAGGTGCTGGAGGTCCTGCCCCTCGTGCCGCCCGCGGCGATCGCACCCCTCACCCGGTGCCTCGTGTGCAACCAACGGCTCCAAACGGCAGGGCGAGGGCAGGTGCGCCCCCGGGTCCCGGACCACGTGGCGTTGGCCCATGGACGCTTCCGGACCTGTCCGGGATGCGGTCGGGTGTACTGGCGCGGAACACACACCCGCCGCCTCTTGGAGCGGGTTCGGTGGCTCCGGACGGCTTTACTTCGAAAGTGCCCTCGGTTATAAAGCAGCGACTTCCGGACGGAGGAGGCGGGACGTGAGCGAGTCGGTGGCCGTCTATCCGGGTAGCTTCGACCCCATCACCAACGGACACGTGGACATCATCGAGCGAAGCGCCGAGGTGTTCGATCGCGTGGTGGTGCTCGTGGCCGTGAACCGTGACAAGCGCACCCTGTTCGACCTGGAGGAGCGCATGGAACTGATCCGCCGGGTGTTCGAACATCACCCCCGCGTGGAGGTGGACTCGTTCCGGGGCCTCCTGGTGGAGTACATGCGAAGCCACGGGTATCGGGTGGTCGTCAGGGGGCTCCGGGCTGTCAGCGACTTTGAGTACGAGTTCCAGATGGCCCTCATGAACCGGAAGATCTATCCCCAGCTCGAAACATTCTTCCTGGCAGCCCGTGAAAACTACAGCTATGTGAGCTCGCGTATCCTGAAGGAGGTGTTCGAGCTGGGCGGGTGCATCCAGGATCTGGCGCCTGCTGTGGTCATCGAGGCCCTGCGGGAGAAGTTCGGCCGCCTCGACCGGGAACCGGCTGAGGCCCCGTGACCCCAAGATGTTCGGAGGATAGGCACCATGCGCCTGAGCAGCCGCGTCCGCAATCTCCAACCCTCGGCTACCCTGGCCATCACCGCCAAAGCGAAACAGATGCGCGCCCAAGGAATCGACGTGATCGGGTTCGGCGCCGGGGAGCCCGATTTCGGCACGCCTGGTCACGCGGTGGAGGCCGCCGTTCGGGCGCTTCGCGAAGGGGACACCCGGTACACCCCGGTGGGCGGCACCCCGGAGCTCAAGCAGGCCGTACGGGCGCGCCTGAAGGCCGACTACGGATTGGAGTACTCGCTCAGCGAAATCACGGTGTCCTGCGGGGCCAAGCACACCCTCTTCAATCTCTTCCTGTCGCTGGTAGGCCCTGGCGACCAGGTGATCGTGCCCGCTCCCTATTGGGTGAGTTATCCGGAACAGGTTCGGCTGGCCGGGGGGGAGCCTGTAATCGTCCCCACCCGGGAAGAGGACGGCTTCCGGCTCAAGCCGGAAGCCCTGGAACGGGCCATCACCCCGCAGACCCGGGCCTTGGTGCTCAACAGTCCGTCCAACCCCACCGGCACCCTCTACCACCGCGAGCACCTGGAGGCTCTGGCGGAAGTCCTCAAGGGAACCGAGGTGGCGGTGGTGAGCGACGACATCTACCACCGGCTTGTGTACGGGGAGGCTTCGTTCACGAGCATTCTCCACGCGGCTCCTGAACTCCGCGAGCGCACCGTGATCGTGAACGGGGTCTCCAAGACCTATGCCATGACCGGCTGGCGAATCGGGTACGCGGCCGGCCCGGCCTCCCTGATCCAGGCGATGGAGCGGCTTCAGAGCCAGTCCACCTCCAACCCCACGAGCTTCGCCCAACCCGGAGCGGTTGCAGCCCTCACCGGGCCCCAGGAATGCGTGGAGACCATGCGCCGGGCGTTTGAAGAGCGACGGGACCTGATCGTCGAGGGCCTGAACCGGATCCCAGGCTTTCGCTGTCCGGTGCCGGAGGGCGCGTTCTACGCCTTTCCCAACGTCTCGGGATGCTACGGCAGGAAGGGGCCCCAGGGGGAGATCCGGGGTTCGCTGGACCTCGCGGCGTACCTCCTGGAGCACGCCCGGGTGGCCGTGGTGCCCGGCGCCCCCTTCGGATCCGATGATCACCTCCGGCTCTCCTATGCCGCTTCGGCCGAGACGATCCGGGAGGGGCTCGAGCGCATCCGGCGGGCCGTGGAGGCCCTGGCGGAATAGACCATGGGACGGGACCGTTTCCGCAGCCTCTCGGACGACGAACTCGTCGACCTTCTGTTCACCGCGGCGGACCGGTTGCCCCGGGAAGCTGTGGAGGAGATCCTTCGCCGCAGGCGCCGCATGCTGCCACGGCTCGCCGAGATCGTATCGGACAAGAGAGCCTGGACCCAATCGCTTCCCGAATGGTGGGCGGTCGTACACGCGACCTACATTCTGGGTGCCATGGAGACCGAAGACGCCCTGGTCCCGCTGCTCACCGCGCTGCGCTGGGCGGACGCGTTCGACTGCGACTGGGTGACCGAGGATCTGCCCAGCATGTTTGCCCGGATCGGGCCGGCCGCGTACGGCCCCCTTCGAACCGTGTTCCTGGATCCCACCGCAGGTCCGGGGGCTCGCTCCATCGCGCTCGCATCGATGGCCGCGGTCGCGGCCTCCGACCGGAGACTGCTTCGGGAGGTTCTGGCCCAGGCGGCCGACGTGGTGGCCGACGCCTCGGAACCGTTGTATCTCCGTCAGACCGCAGCCAACGTCCTGGTAGACTTCCGATCCCGGAAGCACCGCCATCTGCTCTTGTCGTTCGGGCGTGAGGAGGCCGAACGGCATCGGGAAGACCCGGAATACCAGGGCGTGTTTTACGACTGGGAAGTGGACGAGCTCTTGTCCGAGCAGGGCGGGGGAGGGATTCCGGAGTACTACCGGCGGGACTGGATGGTCTTTTACGACCCGGAGGAGATCGCAAAACGCCAAGAGCGCTGGCGCAGGGAGGAACAGGAAGCCCGGGAGCGGGAGCAGGAGGAACAGGCCCTGCCCCAACCCGGGCGAAGAGATCTGGGGGAGCCTTGCCCGTGTGGGTCCGGCAGGCCCTTCGGCCAATGCTGCTACCTGCGCATGCATTGAGTCCGCGGGCTACCCCTGTTCCAACAGCGGGCGTTTGCCGCTCTCCAGGTATCGGCGTACATCCTCAAGGATCCGGCCGTGGTCGAAACATAGGGGTTCCGGAAGGCCGTCCCAGGGCCAGACCGCGGCGGATCGGGCGTCACTCCCGCCCCGAGGGCTCCCCCCTGCCTCGGCCAGGTATACGGTGGTGATGGTGTGGTGACGCGGATCCCTGGACGGATCCGAATAGGTGAAGAACTGCTCGCGCAGTCGTATGTTCAACCCCGTCTCTTCCAAAGCCTCCCTGCGGGCGGCCTCCTCCAGGGACTCGCCCACTTCCACGAAACCGCCAGGAAGTGCCCAGCCTCGAGGAGGGTTGCGCCGCTCGATCAACACCACCCCCCCTTCGCACAAAACGACCACATCCACCGTGGGAAGCGGGTTCCGGTAACGGCTCATGCCTGTGTCCGTTTGGACTTCTCGTTGACCACCGTGAAAAAGTCTTCGGCCGTGACGGCGTCGGCCCCGCGGTATTCCCCCCAACCGGCTGCGAACCGAAGCCCACCCGGACCGAGAGTGTCCTCGCCCGGGTAGGTCTCGGCCTCGAGCGCTGC
>CAZBGL010000259.1:0-2674 GCA_964491375.1 uncultured Thermodesulfobacteriota bacterium
GGCCCCGAAGCGGAAACGGGCCCCCGGGGCGGCAGCCACCGACTCCACCGCCTTCGGATACCACACACAGGCCGGTTCCCATACCGCCAGGGGCTTGGAGTCGCGCACGCGGCCGGAAGGCCAGACGCCTTCGTCTCCCGAGCCTGCCCAACGCGCACGCGAGCGGCACGAACGCCCCCAACCGGCACAGCCGAGGCCGTGGTCGCGAGCGGAAACGGGCCCAGGGGCGGTGTCACCGGGATCCGGCTCTGCCCCGCCTACCCGTCCTCCGGCTCGATGAACCCTTTCTCCTCCAGGTACAGCAGGTGCTCGTCCAGCACCTCCTCGATGGTGGCGGGTTCGGCGCCGGTGAGCCGGGCCACGAACGTCAGCAGGCGGTCCTCCAGGTCGTCGAAGTCGTCCAGTTCGGCGTCGGCCGGGGGAATCAGGTCGCCGTGGACCTCCTGAATGCGGCGCACCTCCTCCATGAACTCCTGGCCCTCCTCGTCGTCCGGAATCTCGTAGGCACCCAGGGCGCAGTGGAACAGGAAGTCCGCCTCCAGGATCGCCTCCACGTCCTGGCGGTCCAGGCCGGTCCGCTCGGCCACCTCGCTCGCCGCTTCCTCGAGGTCGTAGAGGAGCGTGTCGTCCTGCATGGTCGGTCCTTTCCGGCCGCGGGGCCATGGGCCTCGGGATGTGGCAGGTCAGCCTAGCACCGCGGGCCGCCGGCGCAAGCCCCTTGCCGGGCCATGTGCAGCGCGATCCCACGGTACAGCCGGGCCGCCTCCACCACCTGCTCCCACCGGACCCGTTCCTCGTCGGTGTGGGCGTGCTCCAGGGAACCCGGGCCCAGCACGAAGGCGGGCACGCCGGCCAGGTGGAACCGGTTGGCGTCGCTGTGGCTCCGGAACCAGCCGGTCTCCGCCCCCCCGGCCGCACGAAAGGCCCGCACCACCGGGTCGTCCTCGGGCTGGCGGAACCCCGGGTGGGCGGTGTGGCACGCGAGATCCACCCCGTCGGCCCGTGCGAGCACCGCGGCGATCCGGTCCCGCACGGCGTGGAGGTCCCCGTCGGGCGGCACGTGCACGTCCAGCCACGCCACGGCTCGCGACGGGACGGCAAACCCCGGGTCTGCGGTCTCCAGGTGACGGATGCTCACCACCGCGCTCCCCCGGGGGGGGAACGGTCCTTCCCGGAGCAGGGTGGCCAGTCCCCGGAGTAGCCGTTCGGCCGCGTTGGCGCCCTGCTCGGGCAGGCTCGCGTGAACCCGGCGGCCCCGGGCCGAGACCTGGAGCTCCAGGTACCCGTAGTGGCCGGTGCACAAGACGAGATCCGTGGGTTCTCCTACCAGCACGCGGCCCGGCCGGGCCTCCCGCAGGAACGCCTCGGCCCCGTCGCCGTCGTCCTCCTCCCCCACCACCAGGGCCAGGCCCACCGCTCCCCCCCACCCCTCCTCCCGGAGCGCGAGGTACGCCTCCACCATGGCCGCACAGCCCCCCTTCATGTCGGCGGTGCCCAACCCTCCGATCCAGCCGCCGCCCAGATCCTCGGGTTCGCGGGCCTCCAGATCCCACGCATCCACGGTGTCCACGTGCCCCACGAGCACGAGCGGGGCGTCCGGCCGGCCCAGAACCAGATTGTAACGGTCCTCGTCCACGGGCTGGACCCCGTAGGGACAGCCTTCGGCCGCCAGGAACTCCTCGAGGTAGGCGCAGATCTCCCCCTCCTTGCCGGAAGGACTGTAGATGCGGAGCAGGTTCCAGAACAGCCGGCGGAGGCGTTCGGGGTGGATGCCGCTCACGACGGCTCCCTCTTCCGGCGACGCCGGAGGGGGTCCAGGTTGAGGCTCAGGAACACGTGGGGCCGGGGATGCTCGAAGCCCAGGCCCCGGAAGAACTCCAGGGCCTTCTCGTTGCGTGCCTCGGTGTCCACCATCAGGATCCGCACCCCCCGGTCGGCCATGAGGCCGGCCAGCCGCCTCACCAGGCGCTCCCCTACACCCCAGCGCTGGAACTCGGGCGCCACGGCCATCCAGACGAGGTAGCCATAGGTCCACGCCGAGCGCGGCTTGGACACCGTGGTGCCCATCGCGAATCCCACGACCTGGCCGGTGGCGCGCTCCTCGGCCACCAGGCACAGTTCGGGGTCGGTGTTGAACATCCCCGTGACCTCGTACTCGTCCCACGTCCGATAGAGGTTGGGGACGTCCGAGGTGAACACCCGCTCGCCCAGGTGGAACACCTCCGGCAGGTCGTCGATCTCCATCTCCCGGATCTCCACCGAGGGGCGGGAGGCCTGCCGCGGGCCGGGCATGGTCACATCCCGAAGAACTCGCGCATCACCCTTTGGGCAACATAGGTGCCCTTGATGTGCCACAGATCACCCTGGTTCACCACCAGGCTGGCCGCGGCGATGCTGGGGTTCTCCACCGGAGCAAACCCGATGAACCACTCGTACTTGCCAGGCGGGTCATCCCCGGTGAGGCTCCCGGTCTTGCCGGCCACGCCCACCTCCCGGCGCAGGCGCCGGGCGTACCGGTAGAACACCTTGGCCGATGTCCCCCGGGTGACCGTCTTCTCCATCATGTGGGCCACCTTCCAGGCCACGTCCGGCGGGGCCACCCGGGAGAACGGCGCGGCCTCGCCCCGGTAGAGGACCCGGCCCTGGGCGTCCTCGATCCGGTCCACCACGTAGG
>CAZBGL010000260.1:0-12268 GCA_964491375.1 uncultured Thermodesulfobacteriota bacterium
GAAGGGGAGGGACCCGCGGCCCCGGTGGCCCGCAAGGAGACCCTGCGGAAGTTTCCGGCGCTTCCGCGGCTTGTCGCCAAGACCCGGGGGCTCCTCACGGACGAGGTGCTGGCCGACCTGGTCTCCCGGGGAGATCCGCCCCGCGCCGCCCGGGCGTTCCTGCGCCGGCGCAAGCTGATCTGAGCGGGGTGTCCGTGGATTCCTTCGGGCCTTCGCGCCGTCGCTTCCTCGCGCGTCTCGGTCGGATCCTCCTGGCGTGCGGCCTCGTGCCCGCCTGGGTTCGGCGGGTCCGAAGCGCCCTCCCGGCCCGGCCCCTGGCCGTGGCCGAAGGGCCCGACCCGGCGGGGCTCGTGCGCGAGGCGGTGGCGAAGCTCGGCGGCATGGGCCGCTTCGTCCGGCCGGGCGACCGGGTGGTGGTGAAGCCGAACATCGGGTGGGACCGGGCCCCGGAAGAGGCCGCCAACACCCACCCGGCCGTGGTGGCCGAGCTGTGTCGGCTGGCGCGGCAGGCCGGGGCCCGCTCGGTCCGCGTGTTCGACCGCACGTGCAACGACGCCCGCAGGACCTATGAGCGGAGCGGCATCCGGGCCGCCGTGGAGGCCCTGGGGGATCCGGGGGTGCGACTCGAGTTCGTGCGGGACACGGCCTTCCAGGTGGTCTCCCTTCCGGGGGCCGTCGAGCTGAAGCGCTGGCCCCTGTACCGGCCGGCCCTGGAGGCCGATGTGCTCATCAACTGCCCGGTGGTCAAGCACCACGCCCTGGCCGGGGTCACGGTGGCCATGAAGAACCTCATGGGCGTGATGGGCGGCAACCGGGGCCGGATCCACTGGAGCCTGGACGACAGCCTGGTGGACCTGAACCTGGCGGTGCGTTCCCATCTGGTGGTGGTGGATGCCACGCGCATCCTCACCCGGAACGGACCCCAGGGGGGCGGAACCGGGCCCGTGCGGGTGGCCAACCGGCTGGCCGCCACCACCGACGTGGTGGCGGCCGACGCCTGGGGAGCCCGGGAGTTCGGCGTGGATCCGTTCTCCATCGGTCACATCCGGCGGGCCCACGAACGGGGGCTGGGGACCGCGGATCTTTCCAGGGTGCCGGTGCTGTGAGGGTCTCGCCGCGGCGCATCGTCCAGGCGGTCTTGTTCGGGGGGTTCCTCGTCCTGTTCGCCCGCACGGCCTACCGCGGCTCCGATGTCCTCCTGTGGCCGGTGCACGGGGTGTTCCGGCTGGATCCTCTGGCCTGGGTCGCGGCGTGGCTGGCCGGCGTGCCGGGCGTGTGGGGGCTGGCGTGGGCGGGGGCGGCCCTGCTCGTGGGCGCCACCGTGTTCCTGGGGCGGTTTTTCTGCGGTTGGATGTGTCCCCTGGGCACGTGCCTGGATCTGGCCGGCCCGTGGATCCGCCGGATCCGGGCGCCCGGTCGTCACGGCCTCTCCCTGTCTCCCCGGACGGCCCCGGCCCTGCTCTTGGCCCTGGTGGGGGCGGCCCTGGCCGGTCTTCCGTGGATCGGGCTGTTCGACCCCCTGAGCCTTTTCCTGCGCTCCCTGACCCTGGCGGTCCATCCCTGGGCGGACGCCGGGCTCCGCGCGGGGGTGCGGTGGGTTTCCGCGCTCTCACCCCGGGCCGGCGACACCCTGTACCCGTGGTTGGAGCCCGTGATGGCGTTCCGTGCGCTGGCGTTCGCCGGGGCGGGGCTGACGGCCGCGGTGTTCGCCGCGGTGTTGGCCCTGGAGGCATGGGCTCCCCGGCTCTGGTGTTCCCGGCTGTGTCCCCTGGGCGCCCTGCTGGGCCTCGTGGCGCGGCTCGGCCCCTGGCGCAGGGCCCGGGCCCGGGAGTGCGGGACGTGCCGGGCTTGCGCGATCGCGTGCCCCACCGGGGCTTGCGCCGACGACCCGGCGGATCCGGGCCTCTGCATCCAGTGCGGGGCCTGTTCGGCCGCGTGCCCCCAGGGGGGGCGGAGGCCCGCGCCCGCCGGACGTGCCCGTCCCGTGCGGCTCGCGGGCCGGAGGGTGTGGATCGCATCGGCCCTGGCCGGCCTGGCGGCGGGATTCCTCCCCCGGATCCGCGCCGAGGCCCGGGAAAGGCCCTCCCGGTTCCTGCGGCCCCCCGGCGCCCGGCCCGAGCCCGAGTTCCTCAAGCGGTGCATCCGTTGCGGCGCCTGCATGCGGGTGTGCCCCCGGACCGCCCTCCACCCCGCCCTGTCCGGGGCCGGCCTGGAGGGGTTGTGGACCCCGCGTCTCATCCCGCGGATCGGCTACTGCGAGTACCACTGCCGCCTCTGCGGCCAGGTATGCCCCACCGGGGCCATCGGGTATCTGCTCGAAGGGGAAAAGGAGCAGTGGGTGATCGGGCTGGCCGTGATCGATCGGGACCGGTGTCTGCCCTTCCGGGCCGGCCGGCCGTGCATCGTGTGCGAGGAACACTGCCCCACCCAGCCCAAGGCCATCGTGCTGGAGGCCAACCCGCGGCCGGGGGGCCCCAGGGTGCCCCGGGTGGTGGAGGAACGGTGCGTCGGGTGCGGAATCTGCGAGAACCGTTGTCCCCTTCCGGGGGAGGCGGCCGTGGTGGTGACCCGGGAAAAACCGCAAAATTTTGTATATTATTGACAGACTCTCTTTCGAGATTCTTGACATATTTTGTGTCATCCTATAGGGTGTGCTTCGCCCCCATAGACCCTGCACGGGAGGAAACACCATGGCCAGAATCTACGAGGACAACAGCCTGAGCATCGGCAACACCCCCCTGGTGCGGCTGAACCGGATCCCCCAAGGGCTGAACGTCACCCTGGTGGGCAAGGTGGAGGGACGCAACCCGGCCTACTCGGTGAAGTGCCGTATCGGGGCGTCCATGATCTGGGATGCGGAGGAGCGCGGGCTGCTCAAGCCCGGCGTCACGGTGGTGGAGCCCACCAGCGGCAACACCGGGATCGCCCTGTCCTACGTGTGCGCGGCCCGGGGCTACCGGCTCATCCTCACCATGCCCGAGACCATGAGCTTGGAACGCCGCAAGATGCTCGCGGCGTTCGGGGCCGAGTTGGTGCTCACACCCGGTGGCGAGGGCATGGCCGGCGCGATCCGCAAGGCGCAGGAGATCGTGGACTCGGACCCCGGAAGGTATTTCATGCCCAACCAGTTCAAGAACCCCGCCAACCCGGACATCCACTTCCGGACCACCGGGCCGGAGATCTGGAACGACACCGAGGGGAAGATCGACATCCTCGTCTCGGGCGTGGGCACGGGCGGGACCATCACCGGCGTGAGCCGGTACATCAAGCAGGAAAAGGGCAAGGCCATCCACTCGGTGGCCGTGGAGCCGGCCAATTCGCCGGTGTTGTCGGGCGGCACCCCGGGACCCCACAAGATCCAGGGGATCGGGGCCGGGTTCAAGCCCGACGTGCTGGACATGGGGGTGGTGGACGAGGTGGTCCAGGTCACGGATGAGGAGGCGTTCGAGATGGCCCGGCGCCTAGCCCGGGAGGAGGGGATCATCTCGGGCATCTCGTCCGGCGCGGCCGTGGCGGCCGCCATGAAGGTGGCCGCCCGTCCCGAGAACGAGGGCAAGCTGATCGTGGTGGTGCTCCCGGACTCGGGCGAGCGCTACCTGTCCACCCCGCTGTTCGAAACCTGAGGCGCGGCCGGGGGCGGGGGGGCCCCGGCATCCGCCCCCGGTTCCGGGCCCAGCAGGGGTACGATCTTCACCGGGGCCTTTCGGCCCCGGACGCGGACCCACCGGGCGTCTCCCCACCGGAAGCCCGGCCCGGCCGCCCGGGCTGCGGGCCGGGTGACCAGGATCTGTCCGTCGCCCGCCAGTTCCTGCACGCGGTGGGCGACGTTGACGGTGTCGCCCACCAGCGTGAACTCGGTGCGGACCTCGTTTCCCAGCGGACCGGCGAGGGCCGGTCCCCAGTGGACCGCGTATCCGAGACCCAGCACGGGCAGGCCGGCCCGGTGCCGGTCGCGGCTCACCCGGCGCACGCGCTCGCGCAGCTCCAGGGCCGCCCGGAGGGCCCGGGCCGCCTCGTCCCCGGCCGGACCGGCCACCCCGAACACCGCCATGAACCCGTCGCCCACGAACTTGTCGATCATGCCCCGGTGGGCCACCACCACGTCCACCATGGGCCCCAGGTAGGCATTGAGGGTGTCGAACAGTTCGGCCGGGGTGAGCCCTTCGGCCGCGCCCGTGAAGCCCCTCATGTCGGCCACGAGGACCGCGGCCTCCACCTCTCGGCCCTCGATGGCGCCTCCCCGGCGCGCCCCCAGGATCAGGTCCACCACTTCCCGGGCCAGGTACCGGCACAGGGAGCCGCGCAGGTACTCCCGTTCGGTCACGTCCTGCACGCTCACCACCACCGCGGGTTCGCCGGCCTCCCCGCCCTCGAGCACGTCCCCCCGGAGGTGACGGTAGACGACCTCGCCGCCCGGCCGCTCCAGCCGTAGGCTGCGGGCCTCGAACCGGCCCGTACGGCGGATCTCCTCGTCCAGGGCCTCGAAGTCGATCCCCTTGAGGTGCCCGAACACCTCGACCACGCTGCGGCCCAGGGCCGCCTCGGCCGGCACCCCCGAGATCTCCTCCATCCGACGGTTGTAGGCCCGGATCACCCGGCTCCACCGGCCCACCACCATGACGCCCCAGCCCAGGCTGTCCAGGATCCGCGCCTCGATGCCCTCCCCGCGGGCCATGGCCTCCCCTCCTCGTGCGGGCGTGCACGCGGTGCGCGCGTCCTGCTCCGGGCCGCTCATACCGCATCGGCCCGGGGTGTCAACCCCTCCCCGGGCGACGGCGGTCGAAAAGCACGAGATCCCAGATCCAGGTCTCCAGGTCCAGCCGCAGGATGTACACCGCGCCGTCGTCGCCGCGCACCTTGAAATACCGGTGGTCCGGCCCCGCCCACCGGTCAAGGATCTCCGACACCTCCACGGTGCGGCGGCCCAGGTGGAACCGCACCGGCCGCTCCATCGCCTGGAACCCGCTGTGACATTCCACCCGAAGGGCCATGGTGCGTCCTGAAAGGCCGAGGGCCGGCATGTGCCGGCCCTCCTCGGGTCCGCCGGAGGGAAGCCCCTGCTCCGTCCGGGTGCCCCCGGGCGGAGGACGATCCGCTACGGCCTTCCCTCTCCCTCGTCCCGCAGCCGCTCCAGGCGTAGCCGGTTGCGCTCCTCCACCCCCCGCACGAGCCAGCTCACGGCCTGGTTGAACGGCGTGGGGATGCCCAGCCGCTGCCCTTCCCGCACGATCACCTCGTTGAGGGTGCCGATCTCGGTGGGCCGGCCCGCCTCCACGTCCTGGAGCATGGACACCTTGTTGTCCTTGGTGGCGGCAAACGCCTGCACGGCGAACTCTCCCGCCCGGTCCAGCTCGGGAAAGTCGATGCCTTTGGCCCGCGCCACCCGGGCCAGTTCCTCGGCCAGGGCGTGGATCAGTCGCACGGTGGGCCCGTGCCGGGCGGCCTCGGCTCCGCGAAGCCCCGTGAGGGCGGCCACGCAGTTCGTGGCCACGTTGGCGATGAGCTTCTTCCAGATGACGGGGTTGATGTCGTCCACGTCGTGCACGTCGAGTCCGGCGTCCCGCAGGGCTTCCACGAGCCGCTCGAATCCCGGGCGGCGCGTCCCGTCGAACGGGCCGATCACCAGAAGGGGGCCCAGCCCGCCCACGTAGCGCACCTCGTTCATGCCCACCGGCATGCCCGAGTGGGCCGTGATCCCGCCGATCACCCGTTCCGGCCCCACCGCCTCGGCGATCACCTCCAGGTTGCCCAGGCCGTTCTGCACGGACAGGACCAGGGTCTCCTCCCCCACCATGGGCAGGGCCCCCCGGATGGCCGGGGCCGTGTGGTAGCCCTTGACGCACACCATGACCACGTCCTGGATCCCGGCCTCGGAGGGGTCGGACGTGATCCGCACGCGCGTGTGGACCCGGCTGCCGTCGGGCATCTGGACCCACAGCCCCTCGCGGGCGATCAGGCGCACCCGCTCCTCCAGCACCTCGATCAAGGTGACGTCGAACCCCCTCTGGGACAAGAGGGTCCCGAAAATGGACCCCAACACCCCGGCTCCGACGATTCCGACGCGCATCCTCCTATTTCCCTCCGTCGTCCGGCCTGGGCACGAGGCCCAGGAACAGTTGGTTGACCACCTCGTCTGCCAGGTCCCGGATCGACAGGGGGCCCTCGGGCTTGTACCAGTGGTACAGCCAGTTGATCTGCCCGAGGATGCCGAACGCCGCGGTGGTGAGGTGCACGGGCCGGACGGCGCCGGCCTCCAGGCAGCGCCTGAGCGCGGCCTTGTAGAGCCTCAGGATCTCCGCCTCGGTGTGGCGGCTCGCGGCGTACAGCTCGGCGCTGAGGCTCTTCTTTTCCTCCACGAGGACCTTGATCTCCTCCACGTGGTGCTCCATGTATCCGATCTGGAACCGGATCATGTCTTCCAGCACCCGCAGGGGATCGCCCCCGTTCCGGAACGCCTCGCGCACGCCGTCCAGGAGTTCCCGCCCCACGCGCCGCACGATGTGGTACAGGATCTCTTCCTTGCTCTCGAAGTAGTGGTAGATCGTGGCCTTGTTGATCCCGACCCGTGCAGCCAGGTCCCGGAGGCTTGCGGCGTCGTAGCCCACCTCGTAGAAGAGGTGCACGGCCGCGTCCAGAATCTGCTGTTTCCTCAGTTCGGGACGGAGACGTCTTCGTTCGGCCATGGTACCCCCTATCGACCGACCGTTCGGCCGACAGTACCGCATGGCCAAACGCTGTGTCAAGACGGCGGGGCGGCGGCTGGGATTCGCGGGAGCCCACCGACGGTGCTAGACTCCCTCCGGAGGTTCCCATGGGTCGGAACACCCTCCCGGAAGCGTCTCCGTTCCGGATCCAGGTGCACGGGGAGCGGCTGTCCCTTTCGGGCCGCCTGGACTCGGCCTGGGCCGGGGAACTGCGGGCGCGCCTGTTCGAGGCGGTCGGACGGGCGCGCACGGACGCGGTTCTCGACCTGGGCGGCGTGGAGTCCATCGACGGGGCCTCCACGGCCGTGCTCCTGGAGCTGGACCGGGAACTGCGCCGCCGGGGCGGCCGGCTCCGGCTCGAAGGGGTGCGGCGCCCGGTGGCCTCGGTGCTCCGGTTGGTGGACTGGGAACACCTGGCGCTCCGCTCCCCCGCCGGCCGGCCGAGGGGAGCGGGGTTCGGCTCCCAGGTCCGGGCCAACGCCGCCCACCTGGCCCGGGAGACCCGGCGCATGCTCGCCTTTGCCGGGGCGCTCGCCCTGTGCGCCTTCGGGTGCGTGCTCAGGGGACGGGTGAAGGGGGGGGACCTGGCCCGGTTCCTCGAGCGCTCCGGCGTGGACGCCGTGCCCATCGTGGCCCTGAGCTCGCTCCTTCTGGGGCTCATCATGGCCTTCCTGGGCGCGCTCCAGCTCGAGCCCTACGGCGCGCAGATCTACGTGGCCGACATGGTGGCCCTGGCCATGGTGCGCGAGCTGGGGCCGGTGATCACCTCGATCCTGGTGGCGGGCCGCTCGGGAAGCGGATACGCGGCCGAGCTCGGGGCCATGGTGGTGGACGAGGAGGTGGCCGCCCTGGTCACCATGGGGTTCGATCCCATCGAGTTCCTGGCCGTGCCCCGGGTGGCGGCGGTGACCCTGGCCATGCCGGTGCTCGCCCTGATCTCGAGCGCGGCGGGCATCGCGGGGGGCCTGGTGGTGGGCCTGGTCCAGATGGACCTGACCCTGGCCCAGTACCTGGAGGAGACCCGCGCGGTGCTCTCGCTGCGGCACGTGGGGGTGGGCCTGGCCAAGTCGGTGCTGTTCGGCACGGTGGCCGCGGCCGTGGGGTGCTACAAGGGGCTGGGCGTGGGCGAAGGGGCGGAGGCGGTGGGCCGGGCCTCCACCTCGGCCGTGGTCACCGGGATCTTCCTGGTCATCCTGGCCGACGCCCTGTTCGCCGTGGTGCTCACGTACCTTCCGTTCTGAAGGCGGTGCGCCCGGGCTCTGCGCCAACGGCCTGCCCACACGGGGAGGAGCCGGGCGGCCGTCCCAGGCGTGGGAGCGTGGGGCCAAACCCGGGGTCCGTATCCGCTTGGGGCCACGGCCTCGGTGGCGCTGCTCGGAAGCTGGAGGGCCGATCGCGTGAACGGTCGGTGGGCTCGGGGAACGAAGGCGTTTGGCCTTGTGACCGCTCGCGCGGATTCGAGCCCCCGGCGATGGTCGAGCGAGGGGAGGATGTACGTTTGCTCCGCCTCGGAGGTGGCCCCGGGGCACCCGCCGTGCTGAAAACGGCGCTGGAGGTCGTGGCGCTCTCGGAGGTTCAATCCGACGTTGCCAGGAGGAACATGTCCGAACCGGCGATCGTCGCCCGGAACCTGGCCGTAGGGTACGACGGAGCCGCGGTGCTGCGGGACGTGAACTTCGAGGTGCGCACCGGGGAGGTGTTCGCCATCCTGGGCGGGAGCGGGTCCGGCAAGACCACGCTGCTCCGGGCCCTCATCGGGCTCCTGCCCCCCCTCGAGGGGCGGCTGGAGATCTTCGGGCAGGACCTGGCGTCGGCCGCCCCCGACGCGCGCGCCCGGATCCTGAGGGAGATGGGCGTGCTGTTCCAGACCGGGGCCCTGCTGGCGGACCTGACCCTGGCCGAGAACGTGATGCTCCCGATCCTCGCCCACACGGACCTGCCCGAGTCCACGGCCCGCCTGCTCGCCTGCATCAAGCTGGCCCAGGTGGGGCTGTGCGGCGACGAGGACCTGCTGCCCTCCCAGATCTCCGGGGGGATGCGCAAGCGCGCCGGCATCGCGCGGGCCATGGCCCTGGACCCGCGGATCCTGATCCTGGACGAGCCCTCTTCCGGCCTGGATCCGCCCACGGCGGCGGACCTGGACCGGCTCATCCGGGCCCTCAACCGCCACCTGGGGATCACCGTGGTCATGGTGACCCACGACCTGGCGAGCACGCTGACGGTGGCCCAGCGGTGCATTCTGATCGACCGGGAGGTGCGGGGGATCCGGGCCGAGGGTGAGCCCGGGTTCCTCCGGGACCGCCACCCCGACCCGGTGGTGCGGGCGTTCTTCCGGCGGGCGGCCTGAGGAGGCAGGGTTTGGCGAGCGAGGTGACCCGTTTCAAGGTGGGCCTGTTCCTGGTGGCGGGGGTGCTGCTGGGGAGCGCGGCCCTGGTGTGGCTCGGGGCCACCCGTTTCCTGGAGAAGCAGGCCCTGTACGTGACGTACTTTTCGGAGAGCGTCCAGGGGCTGGCCGTGGGCTCGGCCGTGAAGTACCAGGGCGTACCCCTGGGGAGGGTGACGGCCATCCGCGTGGCCCCCGACGGCCGCCTCGTGGAGGTGGAGATGGGCATCGATCCCGGCTTCCGGGTCCGGCCGGGTATGCGGGCCCGCCTGGCCGCCGTGGGCATCACGGGCGCGGCCTTCGTGGACATCGGGTTTCCCGAAGAGGAGGCGCCGCCGCCGGAGCTTCCGTTTCCCCCGCCGGACCACTATGTCCCCTCGGCACCCTCGTTCATGAACGCGCTCGCCGGCGGAGTGGCTGCGCTGGTGGCGGATCTGCGCCGGGCCGAACCGGCAGGGGTCGCCGCCGAGGTCCGGGCCTTGGCCGCCGACCTGAGGGCGTTCGTGCGCACCTCCAACGCGGCCGACACCCTGGCACGCCTCGGCCGGGCGGCCGAGGCCGTGGCCCGGGCGGCCGAGCGGATCGGGCAGCGGGCGGCAGACCCCCGGTGGGACGAACTCCTGGAGCGCTCCGCCCGGACCGTCCGCGCCCTGGAGGAGACGGCCCAGGCGGCCCGGGAGACGTTTGCGGACCCGGCCCTCCGGGAGGGGATCCGGGAGGTGGCGCGCCTGGCCTCGGATCTTCGCGCGGCCGTTGCCGGGTTGGAACGCGAACTCCAGGGGCTCCGGCTGGCCGAGCGCCTGGACGGGGTGGAGGCCGGGGTCCGGCAGGCCGCACGCGGGGTGGGCGCGGCTGCGGAGCGGGTGTCGGCCCGGGTGGACCGGTCGCTCGACCGGATCGACCGGTCGGCCCTGCGGGCTCTGGAACGGGTGGCCGCGGCCGCGGCCCGGCTGGAGCGCCTGGCCGAGGACCTGGAGGAGGCCCCGTCCCGGGTGCTCTGGGAGGAGCCGCCTGGGGAGGAGTTCCCGTGATCCGAAACGGCCTTTTCTGCGTCGTGGCCCTGCTCCTCGCCGCCTGTGCCGGCCCGTGGCGTGCGGGCACGCCCCTGGTGCGGGTGGACCTGCCCGCCGACCTGTCGCAGGCCCGGCCGCCGCAGGGGGCCCGGGTGGTCGAGGTCGCGCTGTTCGACACGGCCCAGGCGTTTCGCACCGACCGGGTGGCCGTGCGCGCGGGAGCGGACCGGTGGCGGTTCCTGCGCACGGTGCGGTGGGCGGCCGAGCCCGGACCCGCTGTGGCGGACCGGATCCGGCGGGCCCTGATCCGGTCCGGGTGGGCCGCCGTGCCCGCGCCGGCACCGGTGGAGCCGGCGGCCATGGTCAGCGGCACGGTGGAGGCGCTCTACTGGGACCGGCCGGCCATGCGCGGCGTCGTGGCGGTCACGGTTTCCGTCGTCCTGCCCGGCCGGGGGCTCGTGGCCCTCCGCACCCTGCGGGCCGAGGCGCCCCTCGGCGAGGACACAGTGGAGGCCTTTGTGGACGCGGCCGGACGGGCTGCGCAGCAGGTGGTGGCCGATGTGGTGGAGATTCTGGGGCAGGTCCTCCCGGGCCGCCCCTGAGGGTTGCCGGCGCGGGCGGGCGCGAACACGCGGTATGCGACCTCGCCGCGGCAGCGCGCCGCTCGGAAGCGCTGGTGAGCACCCTCGGGGTATGTCCTTGCCGCTCGGAGGCGTCAGGGCCGCGGCGACTGTAGGAACCCCGCCCGCGCCTCGCAGGGGGCCCTCCGGGCGTTGGAGCGTCGGGAACCGCCTGGGACTTGGATTCGTTTGGGGCCCCCTTCAACGTTCAGACGGCAGAAGACAGAGGACAGGATCCTTTCCTCTTGTCATCTGATTTCTGACCCCCGACAGTGGGAGCGGCTTTCCAGCCGCGACAGGAACCGAAGGCCCAAAGGCCATGTAGCGTTCAGGCCCTCGACGCCGCCGGGGGCCCGGCGAGGATCCAGGAGGTGACGGGATGCGCGCGCTCATTATCGCCGAGGACGGGTTCGAGGACCTGGAACTCCTTTACCCGCTGTACAGGCTCCGGGAGGAGGGCGTCGAGGTGGACGTGGCCTCGTCGGCGCGCCGCCCGCTTACGGGCAAGCGCGGGTACGTGGTGTCCGCCACCCGCACCTACGGCGAGTGCCGGGCGGACGCCTACGCCTGTCTGGTGATCCCGGGCGGCAGAAGCCCCGAGCGGGCGCGGCTCGTGCCCGAGGTGCTGGAGCTGGCCCGGGCGTTCGTGCGGGCTGGAAAGCCGGTGGCCGCCATCTGCCACGGCCCCCAGGTGCTCCTTTCGGCCGGCTTGGTGAAGGGGCGGCGGATGACGTGCTACGCGGGCATCCGCGACGATCTCATGGCGGCCGGCGCGGAGTACCGGGACGAGCCCTGCGTGACCGACGGCCGGCTCGTCACGGCGCGGGTGCCGGACGACCTGCCGGCGTTCATGGGGGCGCTCATTCGCCAGGTGCGCCGGGCCGGGGGTTGAGGGGGGCCGGGTCGTCCAGCCCGGGAACCCGGTCGTCGTACACCGGGATCCGGGCCCGGGCCTGGCGCACCCGGGCCGGGTCCACCCGGGCCACGGCCGCGCCCTCGGCCTGGCCGCCGTGGGCCAGCACCTCTCCCCACGGCGACACCACTTGGCTTGCGCCCTCGAACACCGCCCCCTCGCCCGGGCCCACCCGGTTCGCCCCCACCACGTACCAGGCGTTCTCCACGGCCCGGGCGCGCAGCAAGAGCTCCCAGTGGTCTGTCCGCGGCCGGGGCCATTCGGCCGGCACGAGCAGCGCCACCGCGCCCGAAAGCGCCAGCCGGTGGCAGAACACCGGAAACCGGAGGTCGTAGCAGATCGCCAGGGCCACCGGGCCCAGGCTGGTGCGCCACACGCGGGCGGCCCGGCCCGGCGCCAGGTGCCGATCCTCGCCCATCGGCCGGAACCGGTGCACCTTGGCGTACAGCTCCAGGCACCGGCCGTCGGCCTCCACGAAAAAACCGGCGTTCGCCACGCCGTCCTCCCACGGGTGGAGCAGGCTCCCGGCCGCGCGCATGCCGGTGTCGCGGCACCACCGGCCCAGTCGCTCCAGGCAGGCGGGGCCGGCCGGCGCCAGATCCCGGGCCCGCTCCAGGTCGTATCCGGTGGTGAAC
>CAZBGL010000261.1:0-3400 GCA_964491375.1 uncultured Thermodesulfobacteriota bacterium
ATGACTGAACCGCACCCCTTTGAAGGTGATGGTCTCGGCCGCCAGGTCGCCGGTGGAGTGACAGCCTTCCCGCAAACAGCTCGCATCGCTGATCTGGGTGTGGGGTTTGGGCGGTTCGGTGCCGGTGAGCTTCATCCACACGTGCATCTGGGCTTTCCACTTGCCCTTGAGCTCGTTGAAGAACCCCGGCTGGAAGTGGCACTCGATGCAGTTGACCTCGCGGTGGCTCGACTCCCGCCAGGACTCGATGTAGGGCTCCATGTTGTGGCACGAGGCACAGAACTTCGGCGAGGCCGTGGCCTTGAGCACCAGGAGGATCAGGCCCAAGACCGCCACGCAGGCGAGCACCCCGGCCACGATCAGCTTTTTCCAGTGGTAACGGGCCGTAAGCCAGAGCAGACGTGCGAACTCGCGCACGAAGTTGACGATGAGGCTCAACATCTCTCGGAACATGGCATCCCACCTCCCTCACACGCCGCCGAGACATCAACAATCAGAAGCCGATCCGCTTTGAAACACGATGTGAAACAATTGAAACAGTCCTGAAACATTGTGCTGGAGATCTAGTCCGGACCGTGCCCGAATCCGTTTAGCATGGAAAAACAGTTCGGCGCAAGTTTTGATGTTGAAAGGCGTATTCTTATCAGTTCGCGCAAGAATGTCTCGGGTCTCTCTACTGATCAAGTGGGGAATTTGCCGGTTCCGCCTGGCGGCAAAATCTCTTTTCTTCGAAGAAAGACCTGGGTTAAAGTGCACCGTTATGGGTCTCTCTCGTTCCTTCCGGTATCTGGTGTCCGTCTTGGCGCTCACCGAGGCGGTGGCCGTCGGGGGCGTTCTGGCGGCCGTGCCCAGGGGGTGGCACGCTACGATCCTCTACACCGCCGACGAACGGGGCGAGGTCACGCCCTGCGGGTGAAAGAAGAACCCGCGTGGCGGTCTGGCCAGGCGAGCAACGTACGTAGAGGAAAGGCGCCGACAGGGGCCGGTGCTGTTCCTGAACGCCGGAAACGCCCTGTTCAAGAGGGAGTATCTGCCTGCCCGCAAGGTCCCCGAAGCCCGGATGGTGGCCGAGCTGATCATCGAGGCCTACAACCGGATGGGCCTCGACGCCCTCAACGTGGGGGCCTACGATCTGGCCCTGGGTGTGGGCGAGCTGCTCCGGTTGCGGCGAAAGGCTCGGTTCCCGTTCCTGTCGGCAAACCTCCGGGGAACGGACGGCCGGTTGCTGTTCCAGCCGTCCGCGGTGTTCCAGGTGGAGGGGGTGCGGGTGGGGGTGATTGGGCTCATCGAGAACGACCTCAAACGGGGGCACATCCCCGACGCGGATCGCTTCACCGTGGACGACCCCTACCGTGCGGCCGAGCGGGCCGTGGCCGATGTGCGGGCCAAAGGGGCGGATGTGGTGGTCGTGCTCACCGACATGATGGAACGGGGTTGTCGGCGGCTCGCCCGCAAGGGATTGCCCATCCAGCTCATCATCGGCAGCGCCCGCAGGAACCAGATCACCCTCCCGCTCCAGATCGGTCATACCCTGGTCACCCACCTGGACCGCGGGGGCAAGTGCCTGGGGCAGGTGGACCTCTGGTCCTCCGACGTCCCGGGTCATCCCCGGGGAAGCCGAAGGATGGGACCCTTCCTGGTGCGCAACACCTTCGTTCCCCTCCGGGTGGGCTCCATCCCGGAACATCCCGGGATCGCCCCGCTGGTGGCCGAGACGTTGGCCCGGGTGAAGCAGTTCCACGAGCGGGCCGTGGCCTCGCGCGAGCCTTCGCCGGCGAGCGAGTGCGGGCGCGAGTTCGTGGGGGTGCGGGTCTGCGCCTCGTGTCACCCGGACCGGTACGCGGCCTGGCAGAAGTCGCCCCACGCCGGCGCGTACGCCACCCTGGAGGCCAAGGGCCGGCAGTACGACCCGGACTGCCTGGCCTGCCACGCCGTCGCATACGAGTGCACCGGCGGAGAGGTGGACCGGGAGAGCCTGCAGAGGTTCGCGGCCGTCCAGTGCGAGTCGTGCCACGGGCCAGGGGCCGCGCACGCGCGCACCGAGGGTCGGACCCCTGTGGGCACGGAGCTCGTGTGCCCCCGCTGCCACACCCCGGACAAAAGCCCGGACTTCGATCCCCGGGAACATCTTCGGACCGCCTGCTCCCCCGGCCCCTGAGCGCCGTGGGGAGCCGAAAAAAGACCCGGGCCCCAGGGGACCCGGGTGTGGGATTCGCCCCCCCAGGGCGGCGTGACGGTCAGTGGGCCCAGAACCCCCAGGCGATCAGGCCGATGCACACAAGCCCCACGCCCAGAGCCGTAAACCCGATGACTTGGCTGGCCAGGTCCCACAACGGGTGGCTGGGCCGGGTCTGGAGCGTTTCGAGCACCCCTTGTCGTTCGAGTCTCTCCCGCCATTCGGCGCGTTCCTCCCAGAGCTCGTAACGCGGGATCCGGCCGGTGAAGATCACCATGTCCATGGGAAACTTGCCGGGCCGGAAGTGGGTGTTGAAAAAGTGCACCGTGAAGATGAATCCGGAGGCCAGGAGGGCTTCGTCGCTGTGTACGATCATGGCCACGTTGAACACCCACCCCGGGAGGAAGCGGCCGAAGAACTCCGGGAACCACAGCAGAAGGCCCGACCCGCCGATGGCGAACATCCCCCAGAACACGGCCAGGAAGTCGAACTTCTCCCAGTACGTCCACCGCTCGAACGAGGGTTCCCGGCCCCGCCCGAAGAACCACGCGACCATGTTGCGGATATCCCGTACGTCCCGCAGCGTGGGCATGAGGGAGTCGGGCCCCGTGAGCTTCTGCCACACGGTCTGGCCGGTGTCCTTGAGGAACAGATAATAGAGAATATAGAGGATGCACGCCCCGAAGTAACCAAAGGTGATGGCGGCGCAGATCCGGTGGATCATGCCGGCCCGGTGGGGCCCCCCCAGGAGGTTGATCACCGCAGGGGCCCACGCGGCGTCGTGAAACTTGAGGGGCAGGCCCGTGACCACGAGCCCCAGGAAACTGGCCATCATGGCGAAGTGGAGGGCCTTGTCGAACCCGGTGAACCGGCGATAGGGCTTGAGCGGCTCGGGTACCTCGGTGATCTCGTAGCGGCCCTCCAGGAGCCTGCGGCGGCGCTCCCAGTACGCGGCCCGCCACCACAGGAGCGTGTGGAGCCAGAACACCGCGAACACGGCCACCAGCAATCCGGTCATGAACAGCCAGGTGTAGTACAGGACGGGGTAGCGTTCCTTGTCGCGGTGGTCCGCATGGGGAAGAAACTGGGCGAACTGGATCGTCGAGCCGGGATGGCACGCCCCGCACGTCTGGGCCAGGTTGTCGGGGTGAATGCTGGAGCGGGGGTCGGTGGGGGGCAGCACCGCGTGGGCCGAATGGCAGTCTGCACACCCAGCGGCCAGGG
>CAZBGL010000262.1:0-3621 GCA_964491375.1 uncultured Thermodesulfobacteriota bacterium
AGAAAGCACGTAGGCCAGAATGCTTGCGACTTCCTAGCGCTGCCGCGACACCAAGCAGCTTACGGCCACCGACCGATGGCCCTTGGCGGAGGCGGCAGCCGGAAAGCCGCTCCCCCTGTCACGGGTCAGGCCTTAGATGACAGAGACAGGGAATCCTGTGTCCTGAATCCTGATCCCTTCCAACCGACTTGCCCTCTGGGTGCCCGTTCACGCTGCAACCCCGCCAGGGGCCTGGGGTCGCGCAGGGGCCGGAAGGCCCGACGCCAAAGTCCCCCGAGCCCTCCAACTGTGCACGCGAGCGGCACTCCAGCTTCCGAGCAGCGCCTCCGAGGCCGCGGCCCCCGGCCCCGCGAGAGCCGTGAGCGTCCCCTCTCGCACCGGCCCGGAAGCTGTTCTTCCCTGTTGCCCGACTCCATGCAGGGGGCCCGAAGGAACTCCATAAGGAACCGAACCCCGGTAGTATGACCGGAACCGGGACTCAAGAAAACCGTCTTGCGGTCCGATGGGAACACCGCATCGGTATCAGGAACCGCTCCGTTCCCACATCCGGCGGGTCTGCCCATGCACGTTCTGGTGGTGGACGACAGCGCCACGATCCGGCGAAGGGCCCGGGAGATCCTCGAACAGGCCGGGCACACGTGCGAGGAGGCCGAGAACGGCCTCGAAGCGATCAAAATGGCCCTTTCCAACCGCTACGATCTCATCATCACCGACATCGTGATGCCGGTGCTCGACGGGCTGAAGTTCATCCAGAGGATCCGGGCCAGCCGCAACGGCGAAGACGTGCCGATTCTCATCCTTTCCAGTCGGGGCGACGAGGAAACCGTGCTGCGGGCGAGGGACCTCCGGGTCCAGGGGTACGTGCTCAAGCCGCTCCGCCCCGACGTCCTGCTCGACCGCGTCCAGCGGATTGAACCGCCCGGCACATCCTCCTGATCCGCCACTCCCTGGGCTTGTTCCCTTGCCAACCGTTCGACCGGTGGTTATACTCGCCGACCACGCTGCCTCGGCACCCGCAGGGAGAGAGCGGTTGCCCCCAGACGGAAGATCCTTCACCTCGCGACCCGCGGCCAAAATACAGCGTGACGGGCCTTGACACCCGTTGTAAACCGCTGTTATGCTCCGCGCGCGGGGTTTTTTAGTTGACCTCGGTCGTCCCTGTTTGGGCGGCCTGGTTCCAGATAGAGGGTGACGGAGGCCAAGGGTTTCCTAGATTCATCACACGCAAAAAGGAGGTGAGCCACCGGGAGGAAAGCGAAGGAGGACCAGTTTCGGACCGTAGCAGAGGGTTGGGTCAACCAACTACAGGAGGAATGGGATGAAACGGAAACTTGTAACAGCTCTGTGCGGGACTCTGGCCCTGGCGATGGCCGTGCCGGCCTTCGCGAAGGACCACAAGATCAGCGGCTTTTTCCGTGCTCGTTTCATGATCGAAGGGGGACGTTCGGGTGGGATCTCCCCCAACGTCGCCAAGGACTTCGACCCCCAGAAGAACGTGGACCAGCGTTTCCGCGCGAAGTGGACCATGGGCCTCAATGAGTACGTGAGCCTCACGTACTACGGCGAGGTGGACTTCGTGTATGGTGACGTTTCCTACGGGACCCACCGGAACGACGGCGGTGCCCTGGGCGGCGACACCGTGAACCTGGAGACCAAGAACCTCTATCTCAACGTCAAGATTCCCGACACGCCGGTTTCCACCCGGATCGGTCTTCAGGGCTTCGGCGACCACTGGGATTTCGTGTTCGTGGCCGCTGATATGGCCGGTGTGAGCGTGCGGGCGAAACTCGACAGCGTGAGCCTGACCGGGATCTGGGCCAAGTGGTTCGAGGGCGGCAGCAACGGCGACACCGACGAAAACGACGTGGACTTCTGGGGCATTCAGGTGGGCTTCAAGCCCATGGGTGATCTGAAGCTCGGCGTGGATGGTTACTACCTGAACGTGAACGGTGACTACGGCGGAATGCCCACCTCCAACTCGGACCTGTACTACCTCGGCGTGCACGCCGCCTACAAGCTGCCCATGGTGAACCTGCAGGGTTGGGCATTCTACAACTTCGGTTCCATGGACGCCGAGGGCAAGAGCGACGCCGACGTGGCCGCTTTTGCCGCGAGCATCAAGGGCACGGCCTCGGTGGCCGGTGCGAAGGTGGGGCTGCGGCTGTTCTACTTCTCCGGGGACGACGACAACAGCGACGGCGACGTGAACTCGGCTTTCTTGATGACCAGCCGGGCTGAGAACTTCCCCTTCTTCATGGACGGCCTGATGCTGCTCACCCCGGACAAGACATGGACCACCCTGGGCCATGAGGGTTACGGGTTTGTGATGGCCCAGAACCAGGGTTACGGGCTGTGGGGCGCGATCCTGAGCACGGCCTATACGCCGCCCACCATGAAGAAGATGTACATTAACCTGTCCCTCGGCTACATGTCCGCGGTCGAGGACGACCGGACCCCGGGCGATGGGAGCAGCGACCGTGAGGGCACCACCATCGGTACCGAGATCGCGGCCCGGGTAGGCTACAAGGTGGCCGACATAGTGGACGTGTCCCTGAACGGGTCCTACCTGTCCCTGGGCGACTTCTTCGACAAGCAGGCCGGGGGTGACGACCCGGACAATCCGTACACCCTGTATGCGATGGTGAACGTGCCGTTCTGATCCTATTGCGGCGCAGAACGAAACCCCGGAGGGCGGAACCCCTCCGGGGTTTTTTTGTCGTCGCGTCTGCCCCCGGCCGGCGCCGCGGCTCACCCCCGAAGGGGTCGTCCGGCAGTCCGGCCGACTCGCCGGTGCCCCGGATTGAACGTGACCGCAGCCCCAGGGCGGTCCTTGGACATCCCCAACCGCGCCGAGGCCGGCCGGAAGAGACGACGAAAAGGACTGGGGGGGCAAGGCCCACGCCAGGCACCGCGTGCCGGTCCCCACCAGGCGCGTCGGCAACCGGCTGTAGAACGCCCGGCGTCCGCATCGTCTGCGGAGACCGCCCGCCGTTCGATCAATCGGTCAACCCCTCTGTGTCTCTGGGGTCACGGGACGGCGGCGGCCATACCCACAGGACCTCCTCCTCCAGCACGCGAGCGAACCGGCCGCCGCGCCGGATGAGAGCCTCCCATTCCGTCTCGGTGTACACCAGAAGATCTGCAGGCACCGGCAGGGCCTCGGTACTCCAAGAAAGCCCCCGGCGCTCGAACGGTACTCGGGACGACCGCACCACCGCCACCAGATCCAGGTCGCTTCCAGGCCCCCAGTCCCCCCGAGCGTAGGATCCAAAGCACCCCAACCGCACCAACTCCGGATGTCGGCGGGCCTCGTCCCGTACCCACCGGTCGAGCGCAGAGAACACCTCTTCAGGTCGAGGCCATTCGAGCACGGGCGAACGCGACGATCTCACGGGCATAGTCCACCGCCGGGCCGCTGTGGAGCGGGCCATAGTGTTCCGCCGGCGCCCCGGCCGGGTGGCCGTTGGGGTACCGGGTGGGGATGTAGTAGCCGTCGAGCACCTTGGCCTTTTGCACCAAGAGGTCCGGCACGTCCATCGGAAGTTCCTTGAGCAACCGGGCCACCACGTGTCCCCACGCATCCTGGCCACACCACAAGTGCAACGCCTTCACGGCCTTTTC
>CAZBGL010000263.1:0-6840 GCA_964491375.1 uncultured Thermodesulfobacteriota bacterium
GAGCTGTTCGGCACTGGCGGCCTGGCCCCTTTTGGCCCTGGGCATCGGACTTTCGCGGGTGCCCCTGGGATATTTCCTCCGGGGACTCAAGCCGTTCGGTTGGCTGTTCGCGTTCACCCTGGTGCTGCATGCGCTGACCACCCCAGGCCGGGTGCTCGTGGAGGTGCCGGGCGTCCGCGTGCCGGTGACCGCGGAGGGCCTCGTGGCCGGGATGGACGTGGCGGCCCGCCTGGCCACGGCCATCGCCTACTCCAGCCTGCTCACCCTGACCACCAGCCCGCTTGACCTGGTGTGGGCGTTCGAATGGGCGGCCCGGCCCCTGGAGCGCGTGGGCGTGCCGGTGGGCGAGGTGGGGGTCAGCCTCCTCATGGCCATCCGGTTCGTGCCGATCCTCCAGCGCGAGGCCGAGCGGCTGGGCATGGCTGTGAGGGCGCGGGGGATCGACCTCGACCGGGGCTCCCTTCGGGAGCGGGTGAGGGCCCTGAGGCCGCTCCTGGTTCCCTTGTTCCGACAGGTGTTCCTCCGGGCCGATTCCCTGGCCCTGGCTCTGGAGGTCCGTGGATACCGGCCCGGGGTGCGGAGGGTGCCGTGGCGGGCCCGGGGCCTGGGTGTGCCGGAATGGATCGCCCTGGGGTTGTGCGCCGCCACGGCGGCTGCCGCGTGGTTTGGGGCACGGGGGGTGGGGTGAGGAACATCCGGCTCGTCCTGGAGTACGACGGTACGGCCTACGCGGGCTGGCAGGCCCAGCCCAACGCACCCACCGTGCAGCAGACCCTGGAACAGGCCCTGGGGACCCTGCTCCAGCACCCGGTTCGGGTCACGGGTTCCGGCCGTACCGACGCAGGGGTCCACGCCCTGGGACAAACCGCCAACTTCCTGACGGAGCGTCCCATCCCGCTCAAGGGGGTGTTCCACGGGCTCAACAGCCTGCTGCCCGAAGACATCGCGGTGCGGCGTGTGGACCTCATGCCCCAGGGGTTCGACAGCCGGCGCAGCGCACGGGAAAAAACCTACCGGTACCGTCTCCACGTGGCCCCTGCGCCTTCGGCCTTTGCGAGGCGCACGAGCTGGCGGGTTCCGTTCCCCCTGGACGGGGCCGCCATGGCCGAGGCAGCCCGGGTCCTGGAGGGTACCCACGACTTCGCCGCCTTCCGGGCGGCCGGGTGCGACGCGGCCACCACGGTGCGCACCCTGCGGCGTCTGACCGTTTCGAGGGAAGGGGAGTTTCTCGTGGTGGAGGCCGTGGGCAACGGGTTCCTCAGGCACATGGTCCGGATCCTGGTGGGGACCCTCGTGGAGGTGGGCCGGGGAAAGATGGACCCGGCCCAGGTGCGGGATCTGCTCGAGCACCCGGTCCGGGAACGGGCAGGCCCCACCGCACCGCCCCAGGGCCTTTTCCTCGTGTGCGTGCGCTACGATGAGCAACCCCTGGGGAGTTACCCGTGAGGCCCGGGGAGCGGCTCCTTCGTCTGGTGCGGGCGGTACGGCGTCGCAGCACGGCGCTGGGACTTGTGCGCGCGGCCGCTGCGGCCTGGGCGGTGATGGCCGCGTCGGTGGCCGCATCGTTCGTTGCCCTTCCGTGGTGCCAGGCCGGTCCGGCCGTGTGGGTGGCGGCCGTGTTCGCCGCCGCCGGCGCGGTGGCCGCCGCCGGCGCGGCCCGGTCTGCATGGCTCCGAGACGCACCGTGCACGAGCCTGGGGGCTGCCGCCGAACGGCTCGCGGACTGCCGGCCGGCGGAGCGTGAACTCCTGGCCACGGGGGCGGACCTGGCCCTCTGGGGTCCGGCCGGGGCGGAGCGGCGAGGGGCCAGCCCCGAGTTGGTGGACGCCCAGGTGGAGGCAGCGGCGCGTGCGGCCGCAAACCTTCGACCGGCGGACGCCGTGCCGGCCGGTCCGGCGATTCGGTCGCTCGTGTGGGCCGGCACGGCCACGGCGGTGCTTGCCGCCCTGTTCTTGTGGAACCCCGGGGGCGGCGCCGCGGCCTGGATGCGTCTCGCGGGTGGGGGTGAGCCCGAGCCGGTCTCCGTGGGAAACCTGGAGATCACCTATGCCCCGCCCGCGTACACGGGCCTCCCGGTGGAACGGGTGGAGGGGGCGCAGGGAGGGGTGGAGGCCTACCCGGGCACCCGGGTGACCCTGGCCGGCATGCTGTCCCGCGGCGTGGAGCGGGGCACGTGGGAGGGACCGGCAGGCGCGCGGCGCCCCCTGGAGATGGAGGGGAGGCGGTTTTCCGTGTCGTGGATCGCGGAACGGCCCGGTTCGTACCGCCTGCGGTTCTACGAGGGCCGCAAAGAGGTGCCCACGGATTTCGGGAGCAGACGGATCGCGTTGCGGCAGGACACCGCCCCACGGGTCGAGCTCCTCGAGCCCGAGGCGGACCTGGAGGCGTCTGCCGACCAGGAGATCCGGGTGCGCTTCCGGGCGGCCGACGACTTCCGTGTCGAGCGGGTGGAAGTGGTGCTCCAGGGGGAGGAGGAGGTGAGGATCCCGACGCGCACGGAGCCGGGCCGGTCGGTGGAAGGGGAGGTGCGGTTCGTTCCCCTGGCCTATCCGGGCCTGGGTGCGGGGGCCCACCTCCGGGTGGACGCCGTGGATGGGGACACGGTGCGGGGGCCGAAGACCGGCTCGAGCCGGTCCGTGTACGTGGCGTTCCTGGACCGCCGCCGCCTGGAGGCCCAGGTGGAGGACCTGGAAGAGCGGCTCCTGGAAGTCCTGCTGGAGATCCTGGCGGACCTTCTCGAGGCGCCTCCCGGGGAGAGCGTCGGCCTAGCCGGTGCCCGCTCCCGGGCGGCAGATGCCCTGAGGCTGCTCGAAGAACTGGCCGACCGGGTGGGGCGGGCGGCTGCCGAGGGAGCCGTGGGCGCGGTCGCCGTACTGCGCGTGCGCGCCGGGCTGGAACGGGCGCTCGGCCCGTTCGCTTCGGGCGGGGGGCCAGGCTCCGGTCTGGTGGAGGAGCTGGAACGGGACATCTTGTTCCTGGACCGGCTGCTCCAGAGCCTGCGCATGGAAAGGGCCCTCACCCTGGCCGACGAGATCGAGGCCCTCCAGCGGGAGCTGTTCGACCGCTTGCAGGCCGGGGCCGATCCCGGAGACCTGGCGGACCTGGTGGATCGGGTGCAGGATCTCCTGGCCCGGCTTGCCGAGCGGTTGGCCCGAGGGGCCGACGCCATGCCCGAGGCGTTCGCCAACGCGGACGCCGTGCAGAACATGCCCCGGGGCGAGCTGGCCGAACAACTCGAGGCTCTGCGGGCGGCCCTGGAGGCCGGGGACCGTGAGCGCGCCCGGGAACTGGCGGAACAGGTGCTCCAGACGCTCGCCCGGTGGATGGCGGCGCTTCAGGAGGCGGCTCAGGGAGCGCAACAGGAGGAGATCGACCCGCTTCTGGCCGAGGCGAACGCCCTGGGCCAAGAGGTGGAGGCGCTGGCGGCCGATCAGGAGCGGCTGCTGGGCGAAACCCGGGACGTGGGGACCGAGGTTTCGCGCCGGGCGTTGGAGGAACTTCAAAACGATCTGGAAGCGTTTCTCGAACGGCAGGAGCGACGGCTCCGGGCCGTGGAGGAGGCGGCCGGCCGGATCCAGGCCAGGTCCCCCCGGCAGGGATTCCACGGAGGAGGGTCGGCCCGCCGGCAAGGCCCGGATCCCCTGAAGGTGTTTGAGCTGCGCCGTCGGGTGGGTGCGGCCCTTCAGGAGGTGCGAGACGGCCTGAGGGAGGACTGGGCGCGGGCCCGCGAGGCCCTGGACGAGGCCGGCCGGGCCGTGGCCGGGCTCGCCGGGCTGGTGGCCGGCGGGCTCGAACCGGGCGACCCGCGCCGTGGTGAAATCGGGGGGCTGGAGCGCACGGCCCGGGACAACCTGGAAGCGGTGCGCCGGGATCTGGACCGCCTGGCGGCGCGCCGGATGGACGCCGTGGGTCCCCGGGAGGTCCGGCGCCTCCGGGACCTGGCCGCCCGGGAGGCCCGGCTTCGAGCCCGGGCCTCGGAGTTGGCCGAACGCCTCAGCGGCCTGGCCCGGCGGACCCCCCTCGTGGACGACGAGGCGGTGGGGCGTCTGGACGAGGCCGGCCAGGCCATGGACGAGGCGGCAGGCCGGCTGGGCGGGGGGGATCCCTTCGGGGCCGTACCTCCGGAGACCCGTGCCCTGGAACACCTGGCCGAGGTGGGCCGTCGGCTGCGCGAGGCCCAGGGCCGGATGCTCGAGGCTCTGCGGGCCGGGGGGTTCCGGGTGGTGCGCCGGCCCGGGGGGGGCGGCCGGGACGTGGACCGCCGGCCGGTGGAGATCCCCCGTGAGATGGAGGCGCGGGAGCTCAGGCGGTTCCGGGAGGAGGTTCTGCGGGCCATGCGCTCGGGCCGCTATCCGCCCGGCTACGAAGACGAGGTGGAACGGTACTACGAGCGGCTGATCCGGTGAGGAACCGTCTTGGACGTCGAGCGTGACGCACAGAGGGTTCCGCGACGGCGTTCGTTGCGGTCTCGGCACGTCGCCGGGGGCTCGCCTCCGGTTGCGGTCACGGCCTCGGTGTTGCCGCTCGGAGGCCGGTGTGCCGCTCGCCTGCACGGCCGGTGGGTTCGGGTGGCCGGGGCACTTGGCCCTGCACCGGATTCGAGGGCTTCCAGCGTTCCGACTCCCGGCGGTTCGCTGTCGTACCCGAGGAAGACATGATCCAACGGCTCCCGAATGGCTTTCGCACCGCGCGCCTCGTCCGGGTCGTGTGCCTCGGATTGGCCTTGGCCGCGGCCTGGCCCCCGGTCGCCCGGGGCCGTGAGATCTACGGACTGTCCGAGAGCGAATTGGGGCTCTACCTGGGGAGTGGTCTGCTCGCGGCCTGGCAGGTGGGGGAGGCACGGCGGTTTGTGGATCGATGGCTGGAGCGGGCCCCGGACGACCCGGCGGCTCGGGCCATGGAGGCCCGGGTGCTCTTCTTCGAGGGACGGTATGCCGCTGCCTTGGAGGCGCTGGACGAACTGGGGGCCGAGGGCCCGTTCCGGAGCCTGGTGGAGGCCACGGTTCGGGCCACCGAGGGCTTCCGTTCCCGCCGGGGGAGAGGAATCGTCGTGTACTGGGCCCACCCCAAGGACGAGATCCTCGTGGACCCGGCGATGGAGGCCCTGGAGGCCGCCCGGGAGGCGGTGGCCCGGCACCTGGGGTTCCGGCCGGGTCCGGACGACCCGGTGCGGGTGGAGATCTATCCCACGGTGGCCGCGTTCACGGCGGTGTCCACCCTGACCCGCCGGGAGGTGGAGACCTCGGGCACCATCGGGCTGTGCAAGTTCAATCGGATCATGCTCACCACGCCCCGGGCTACCCTTTGGGGCTATCGGTGGCGCGATACCCTGTGCCACGAGTACGTGCACCTGGCGGTTTACCGGTTGAGCCGCGGAACGGCGCCCATCTGGGTCCACGAGGGTGTGGCCAAGTACCTGGAGGGCGCATGGCGGGGGGATGTGGGCCGGATCTCGCCGGCCGGGCAGGCCCTTCTGGCCCGCCGCATGCAGGAGGGCACGCTGATCGGCCTGGAAGCCATGAGCCCGTCGGTGGCCAAGCTTCCCTCAGCCGAGGACACGGCCCTGGCCTTTGCCGAGGTGGGCACCATGATGGCCTATCTGGTGGAGGAGCGGGGCGGGGACGCCCTGCGGCGGCTCGTATCGGCACTGGGCGAGGGGCTCGGTGACCGGGAGGCCCTGGAACGGGTGTGGGGTGGATCCTTTGCATCGTTCCAGAAGGGATGGGAGCAGTGGGTGCGCTCCCTTCCGCTCCGGCAGGAGGCGGTGGAGGTGCTGGGAATCCACCTGGCCGACGGGGGAGATCCCGACCGGGAGCCCGGCGGGATCCGCGACCCGGAGGCCCGGGACTACGCACGGTTGGGGGACCTTCTTCGGGAACGGGGACGCATGGAGGCGGCCGCCAGGGAGTACGCCAAGGCTTATGCCGAGGCGCCCGGATCGCCCGGCATCGCGGCCAGACACCTGCTGGGGTTGCTGGAGCAGGGTGCCTACGAAGAGGCCGTGAGCGTGGCGGACCGGGCCTTGGACGCCTATCCGGACCTGGCCCTCTTGTGGTACCGGAAGGGGGTGGCTCTCCTGGCCCTGGGAAGGCCGGATGCAGCCTTGGAAGCCCTGGACCAGGTGCTGGAGATCAACCCGTTCCACCTGCCGGCCCGGATGGCGCGGGTTTCGGCGTTCCGGGCCCTCGGGGAGGATTCGGCGGCCCGTGAAGAGGAACGGGTGGTCGCGCTCCTTTCCGCGGACGTGGAACGGTAGAACGGGCAGGACGCCGGAAGGCGAGACGCTGGAAGGTCGCCGAAGGCCCACGACCCTTCCGGCGTTCTCGCCGTCGCGGACAACCGATGGCCGGTTAGCCGTTCGCCGCCCTTCTCGCGGCAGACACCATGGGATGACAGGGCTTGGCGCTCGCTGGGCGCGGACAGCCGATCGTCGTCCCCCGATGACCGAAAGGATGAGCCGATGATGCACGCGGAAGCCGCGGCCCGGATGGACGACCGGGCCCTGGTGGAAGAGGCGGCCCGGGCCCGCGAGGCCGTGGCCGCGGAGATCGGAAAGGTGATCGTGGGCCAGCGGGGCGTGGTGGACCTCTTGCTGGTCAGTCTGTTCTGTGCAGGGCACGGCCTGTTCATCGGGGTTCCGGGCCTGGCCAAGACGCTCCTCATCCGCACGCTGGCCGGCTGCCTGGACCTGGAGTTCAAGCGGGTTCAGTTCACCCCCGACCTCATGCCCAGCGACATCACCGGCACCGAGGTGCTCGAGGAGGACCGGGCGTCGGGCCGGCGCACCTTCCGGTTCGTGCCGGGCCCCGTGTTCACCAACATCCTCCTGGCGGACGAGAT
>CAZBGL010000264.1:0-7865 GCA_964491375.1 uncultured Thermodesulfobacteriota bacterium
GTCTCCGCTCGCGGCCACGGCCTCGATGGTGCGGCTCGCAGGCCGGTGTGCCGCTCGCGTGCACGGCCGGCGGGCTCAGGAGGCGGTGGCGTTTGGCCTTCCGGCCGCCTTCGCGGACCCGAGCCCCCGGGCCGGTTGGGAGCGGCCCGTTCGACCCGTGCGGGGCCGGGAGGCCCCCTGCGAGGCGCGGGCGCGGCTCCTACGGTCGCCGCGGCCCGGACAGGCCCCGAAGGCTGAGCCGGAGGGGGGAGCGGGCTTCCGGCCGCGACCAAGACTGCTCGAGCACCAGGCCGCCTGGAGCCGATCCCCCGATTTTCAGTGGGCCCGATAACTCGTGGCATCCATCGGCTTTCCACCGGCGTGTCCACACGAAAAAAGGCGTGTGTCGCGGCGGCACGGTGTCACTAGGCCTCTCCACCGAAGGCATAACCTTGCAAGATCCGGAAAAGCGCAAGGGCACCGACCGCTCCCCCTGAGTGCCTTTGGTCTGAAGTCCCATGGGAAAAAGGGCCTTGTCAGGGCCGGCACAAGGGGTAAAGTGACCCCGCGGCTTCCCCCATCCAGACAGCGCCCGGGTCGATGGGCGCGGAAGGAGGTTCCCATGGCCCTACAGGATCTGCTCCGGACCCTGGCCCCGGTGTTCGAGGTGCTGGAGGGGTTGGACCTGTCCAAGCCCGAGGAAGCCCGGGAGCGCCTGGAGGAGGCGTTTCCTCCGGACGGGGAGTGGGCGACGCGGGTGCGCGAACTGTTCCAGGCCGGGGTGGCGGACGGATGGCTCTGTGACCGGCAGGCCGGGACCGCCCGGTTCTCACGGGTGGCCAAGCCCGGCGAGGCGACCCGGGGCTTTTCGGTGGATGCCGTGGAGCTGTCGGGCCGCGGGGTGTGGCACCGGCACACCGCAGGGGAGGTGAACCTGTGCTTTCCCGCCGACCCGGGCGCGACGTTCGACGGCCACGAAGGGGGATGGGTGGTGTTCGGCGAGGGCTCGGACCACGTGCCCACCGTTGAGGGCGGCACGATGCGCCTGCTGTACTTCCTGCCCGGGGGCCGGATCGAGTGGAAGCGCTGAGGGGCCCGGGGCCCCGTCCGGCCGCCGGCCCGCTGGATGCGGAGGGCGAGAGAGCCGGAACGCCGGAAACGTAGGGACCACCTGCACCTGGATCCAAGCCCCAAGGCCTTCTAGCCTCCGGTCGTCCCAGCCCGTTGCGCGCCCGGGGCTCACACCGCCCTCCGGAGCCGCTCCCACTCGGCCCGGGCCTCTGGCTCCTCCGGAAGGCCCGGGGCCACCTGCTCCAAGACCTCGCGGGCCTCCCCCTTCCATCCCCGGGCGATGTAGGCCTCGGCCACGCGCATGAGGTACCACCAGCCCCGGTCGGGGTCCAAGGCCGCGCACCGGCGGTAAACCTCTGCGGCCCGTTCCGCGGAAGGCCCGCCCTTCCGGAGCAGGAGGCGGCCGATGGGTGCCAGCACCTCGACCCGGTCCGGCGCCCGGGCCGCCGCGCCCTGAAGGGTCTCCAGGGCCTGGTCCACGCGGTCCAGGGCCTCCAGGGCCCGGGCCTTGAGCACCAGGGGCTCGACCCGGCCCTCCTCCAGAACCCGGGCGGCCCGCTCGGCCGCTTCCAGGGCCCTTTCAGCCTCCCCGGCCTCCAGGCACAGGGCAGCAAGCAGCGTCCAGCCCTCTCCGTATTCGGGCCTGGCCTCCAGGTGCGCCTCCAGCGCGGCCCGGGCCTCGTCCGCTTTGCCGGCCTCCCTCAGTGCCTCGGCCCGGTGGGAGGCCGCGGCGTCCAGATCCGGCACCTGTTCGACCACCGTGCGAAAGCGCGCCTCTGCCTCGGTCCATTCCTGCCGCAACAGGGCCAGGAGCCCCAGGGCGTACTCGACCCCGGCCGCTCCGGGATGCTCGTCCGCCGCCTGCTCCAGAAACACGGAAGCCCCCTCGGCGTCCCCCTGCTGGAGCCGGACAAAGGCCTCGGGGAACGTTCCCCCCAGGGGTTCCAGGATGCGGCGCTCGGCCGGGGTGAGGGTCTCCAGGTAGAACGCGAACAGATCCTCGGGCTCGCCCCCGAGGGGCTCGGACGGGGGTTCTGCCACGGGGGAGCACGCCGTGCACGCCACCGTATCGACCGCAGCGGCGGGCCGGGGTTCGGGTGCGCCGCGGGAGAGGTCTTCCAGGAGTTTTCGCGCCCGGTCGGCCAGGTCGGTTTCGTCCCCGGCCAGTTGCAGGGCGAGTTCCGCGTGCTCGCGGGCCCGTTCGGGTTCTTCCGCCCGGCTCAACGCCCGGGCCTCCTCCAGGTTCAGTTCCACCAGTCGCTCGCGGCAGGCCCTGGCCTGGGCCAGGGCACGATCCGCAAGGGCCGGGTCCGAGGCCGCCTCCTCGTAGTCCGCCAGGGCCTCGGCCCAGCGTCCCTGCCGGAAGAGCTTCTCGGCCCGCTCCATCGCCTTATGCGCGGCCGGCTTTTTCGAGAACCATCCGAACACCATGGCCTTCCTCCTCGGGAACACCGGCCGGGGTGGCGGCCCCGAACGGAAAGGGCTCGCGTTTCGCCGGACCTCAGGGTAAAAAGGGGGCCTCGAGCGTGTCAAACGAAGGCAGGGTACACGGGTTCGTCCGGATGCAGGGGATGCCCCCCCGGCCGCTCCGGACGAGGCCGTGCGCAACCGGAAGACGCCAGAGGAAATGTCTGCGACCGAGGAACTGGTGATCTACACGGACGGTGCCTGCCTGGGAAACCCCGGGCCGGGCGGTTGGGCCGCCGTGCTGGTGCGGCCCGGCTGGGTGACCGAGATCGGGGGGCACGAGGGGCGCACCACCAACAACCGGATGGAACTCAGGGCGGCCATCGAGGGACTGCGCCGGGCCGCGCCCGGTGAGCGCGTGAGGGTGGTTACCGACTCGGTGTACCTCCTCAAGGGAATCTCGGATTGGATCCACGGGTGGAAGAGACGGGGATGGCGGCGGGCCCAGGGGGAACCGGTACGGAACCGGGACCTGTGGGAGGAGCTGGATCGGCTGGCCCACGGAGGCGCCCTGGAGGTGGCCTGGGAGCACGTGCCGGGCCACTCGGGCCATCCCTTCAACGAACGGTGCGACGAGCTGGCCACAGCGTTCGCCCGGGGCGAGACCCCGGATCTCCGCTCCGGGGACGGCTCGTGGATCGTTCGGACGGAGGCTATGGACCCCCCGGAGGCGCTGGCGTTTCCGGTGTACGTCAGCGTGGTGAACGGGGTGTTGCATCTGGACGGTACGTGGCCCGAGTGCGAGGCCCGGGTGAAGGGGGTGAAGGGGGCGCGGTACCGCAAGGCCCGGAACCCCGAGGATCTGCGGCGCGCGGTGCGCGACTGGCTCGGCAAACCGATGGGGCCCCGATGAGCCCTTTGCGTTCCGGGGCCGGTCCCGTTCACCTCTCGCTGTTTCCCCAGCGGGAGTCCGGCGTGGGCCGGGCGTTCGTGCTGGCCGCGGGCCATGGTACCCGGCTGCGGCCCCTTTCGCTCGAGCGCCCCAAACCGGCATGGCCGTTCTTCGACGTTCCGGTGGCCGCCTGGGTGATGGGCATGCTCTCGGCGGCAGGGGTGCGCCGGGTCGTGCTCAACCGGCACCACCTGGGCGAGGCGCTCCAGCAGGCCTTGGAGCCGTGGATTCCCGGGGGCCTGCTCGTCGATTGGAGCCCGGAGCCCACACTCCTCGGCACGGGGGGAGCGCTGGTGCCGTGGCGCGAGGCGTTTTGCGGCGGCCCGTTCTTCCTGGTCAACGCCGACACCGTGCAGGAGCTCGACCTGGCGGCCCTGGCCCGCACGCACCGGGCGCGGGGCGCCCTGGTCACGTTGTCGGTGGCAGAGGCCCCCCCGGGCGAAGACGCCTCCCTCGAGGTGGACGACAGCGGGCGGATCGTGCGGCTGCTGGACGCCCGGGCCCCCGGAAGCCCGCCCGGCCGGCCGTGCGCGTTCACCGGCGTCCACCTGCTCGAGCCGGAGATCCTGGCGCACCTTCCGGATCCGCCGTTTTGCATCGTGGCGGACGTCCACCGTCCCCTGGTAGCGCGCGGGGCGCCGGTTCATGCGCACCTGCTGCACCGGGGGGCGTTCTGGAGCGACCTCGGGACCCCGGCCCGGTACGTATCGGCCCACGTGGAGTTCATGGCGCGACATGGGGCACCCGGGGCCGCGCCCGGCCGGTGCGTGGGGGAGGGTGTGCACGAGGAGGCGGGAGACGGGCGGGTGATCGGGCCGGCGTTCCTCGGGGAAGGGTGCCGGTTGGGAACCGGGGCGCGGGTGGGCCCCGGGGCCGTGCTGGGGCGGGACGCGGGGGTGGCCTCCGGGGCCCGGGTGGAGTGGGCGGTGGTGTGGCCGGGAGCGCGCACGGGATCCGTCCGCGATGCGGTGGTGTCGGATTCCGGGGCCGTGCTCCGCCTGGGGGACACCGGGACAGAACGCGGGGTGTTGCGTGGCGGACGATCGCGGTAACCGTCCTGTGGTGGTCCACCAGGGCCAGCGGTACCGGGTGCGCCTGGAGGGTTTCGAGGGGCCCCTGGACCTGCTGCTCCACCTGATCCGGCGGCACCGGTACGACATCTACGATATCCCGGTGGCCCGCATCCTGGAAGAGTACCTGGCCGTGCTCGAGGCCATGCGGGAGCTCGACCTGGACGTGGCGAGCGAGTTCCTGGTGATGGCGGCCACGCTGGCCGAGATCAAGTCCCGCATGCTGCTCCCGCGGCCGGAAGATCCCGACGACGAGGAAGAGGGCGAGGACCCGCGGGCGGAACTGGTACGGCGCCTGGTGGAGTACGAGCGCATGAAGGCTGCGGCCGAGCGGCTGGGGGCCCGCCCCGTGCTGGGCCGGGACGTGTTCGGGCGGCCCTGGCCGTCGCCGGACCTAGAGGGCGTGGAGGCCCCCGAGGCGCCCCTGGAGGCCGACCTGATCCAGCTCCTCCTGGCGTTCCGCGAGGTGCTGGCCGAGGCGCCCGAGGACTTTGTGGAGGACGTGGCCCGGGACCGGATGAGCATCCAGGAGGCGATGCAGGAGATCCTGGACCTGTTCCGGCGGCTCCCGCCGGGCGCGGGGCTGTCCTTTCGCGACCTGGTGCCTCCGCGGTCCCCGCGCTCCCGGGTGATCACGGCGTTCGTCGCCCTGCTGGAACTGGTACGCCTTCGAGCGGTGCGGGCGGTGCAGGCCGCCCCGTTCGGCGAGATCCGGCTGTATGCGGTCCCTGCGGAGGAGGCGTGAATGGACCGGGCGTTCCTGCTACAGGCGCTGGAGGCCGTGCTGTTCGCCTCGCCCGAGCCGCTTTCCCTGGAGCGGCTGGAAAAGGTGTTCGCACCCGACGGCGTAGAACCCGGGACCCTGAGGCGGGCCCTGGACGACCTGGCCGGGCTCCTGCGCGGCCGTGGGGTGGAGCTGCGGCAGACCGCCGGAGGATACCAGTTGCGCACGCGGCCCGAGCTGGCGCCCTACCTGGCCCGGCTGGAGCTTCCCAGGCCCCACCGCCTGAGTCGGGCCGCCCTGGAGACGCTCGCCATCGTCGCGTACCGACAGCCGGTGACCCGGGCCGAGGTGGAAGAGGTCCGCGGCGTGGACTGCGGGGGAGTTCTGCGGGCCCTGCTGGAAAAGGGCCTGGTGCGCGTCCTGGGGAAGAAGGACGTGCCCGGCCGGCCGTTGCTGTACGGCACCACCCGCAAGTTCCTGGACGTGTTCGGGCTGGAGTCGCTCGCGGATCTTCCGAGCCTGAGCGAGATCGACGAACTCTTGGGCCAGCAGGAGGAAACAGGGGCGCCGTGAGCGCCGAGCGCCTGCAGAAACTGATCGCCCGAAGGGGACTTGCGAGCCGGCGGCAGGCCGAGGCCTGGATCCGGCAGGGGCGGGTGCGCGTGAACGGCCGGGTGGTGACCGAGATGGGGGTGCGGGTGGATCCGGACGTGGACCGTGTGGAGGTGGACGGCCGCCCGCTTCCGCCGGAGGCCCCCCGGGTGGTGCTCGTGCTCAGAAAGCCCCCGGGGTACGTGACCACCGTGCGGGATCCCCATGCCCCCCGAACGGTGATGGAGTTCGTGCGGGACGCGCCGGTCCGCGTGTTCCCCGTGGGCCGCCTCGACCGGGACACCCGCGGCGTGCTCCTGTTCACCAACGACGGGGAGTTGGCGCACGCCCTTCTCCACCCCAGCCGCGGGGTGGAGAAGGTCTACCGGGTGGTTGCGAAGGGCCTGCCCTCGCCTGAGGCGCTCAGGCGGTTGGAGCAGGGGGTGGCCCTGGAGGACGGGCCCACCGCGCCGGCCCGCGTCTGGGGGGCACACCGCAGCGGCAAGGTCATCCGGTTCATGCTGGCCCTGCGGGAGGGGCGCAAGCGGGAGGTGCGGCGGATGGTCGAGGCCGTGGGCGGACGGGTCATCGACCTTGAGCGGATGGCGTTCGGACCGATTACGGCGCGGGGACTCAAGGAGGGGCAGTGGCGGTTGCTTTCAGCGCCCGAGGTGGAGGCCCTGCGCCGGGCTGCCGGCCTGGAGGCCTCTTGACCCACGCGCCTGCTGCGGCTTCGGGCCACCCACCGAGCGCTGACAGGTGCCTCCTGCCAGCGCTCGGCGTCGGCAGGCATCGGTTCGCCGCCTTCGTTGCGCCGATGCCGGGAGACGGAGATCACAACGCGTGCCAACCTTCCGTCGTCCTGGCCCTCGGCCGGGAGACCGCGAGGACCCCATGCCGAGATACGTCGTCCACGAACACCACGCTCGCCGCCTCCACTGGGACCTGCGGCTGGAGCACCAGGGGGTGCTCGTGAGCTACGCCGTGCCCAAGGGGATTCCCCTGGAGCGGGGCGTGCGGCGGCTGGCGGTGCGCACCGAGGACCACGACCTTCGGTACGCCGAGTTCCAAGGGGTCATTCCCGAAGGCGAGTACGGCGCCGGCACGGTCCGGATCTGGGACCGGGGAAGCTACCAGACCCTGGAAGGGGGGCCCGGCGAGCCGTGGCGGCTCCGCATACGAGGCGAGAGAGTTCAGGGGACCTACGTGCTGGTCCCGTTCCCCAAGGGGGGCCCGGGGGCGCACCTCCTGTTCCGCGCACGGGATGCGGCTTGACCCCGCCCGGGGCCGGCTTCATAATGTTTTTCGATGGGGGCGATCCGGTTTCGACGGGGACGCTGAAGCCGGAAGCTGCGTGCCGAGGTGCCCGTGGGCCTCGTAAAACAACGGGCAAAAACACAACTGCCGACAACTACGAGTTGGCCCTCGCCGCCTGATTGAGCGGCGACGCCCGCGCCGTCCAGCCTGCGGGGCGGATGCGGGTGTCAGCGTAGCAGGCTAGTCCCGGCGCAGCGCCTTCCGGCGCCGGGGCGAATCCTCAAGGGAGGGCTCGCGGCGTCGGGATCCTGTCCGTGGGAGCCCGCCGCCGTCAGACCCAAAACACGGACTACGCACGTAGAGGCTCCGAGCGGATGGTCTCCGGACGGGGGTTCGATTCCCCCCGCCTCCACCAGTTCGGCGGCAGAAGGCCCGCCCCGGCACGGACCCGGGGCGGGCCTTTGCGGTCTTCCGGGCGAGTCCCGACCTTCCCACACCGGGAGGGCCCCCGGCTCGGGCGGGCGCGAACACGCAATATGCGACCTCGCCGCGGCAACCCGCCGCTCGGAGACGCCCGGCGAGCACCCTCGGGGCACGCCAACGCCGCTCGGAAACACCAGGGCCGCGGCGACCGTTGGAGCCGCGCCCGCGCCTCGCAGGGGCCCCTCCCGAACCCGCACGGATCGAACGGGCCGCTCCCACCCGGCCCGGGGGGTCGGATCCGCGAAGGCGGCCGGAAGGCCAGGCGGTTGTCGCCTCCTGAGCCCGCCGGCCGTGCACGCGAGCGGCACCAACGCCTCCGAGCACTCCCACC
>CAZBGL010000265.1:0-6783 GCA_964491375.1 uncultured Thermodesulfobacteriota bacterium
AACTCGAGTCCCTGGCCTATCTGCTCGCCCACAGCACCATCGAGGGACCGTTCCCCGAGCCGGTACGAGTGGAGGGCAACTATCTGGTGGCCGGGCCCCAGAAGGTCCGGTACATCCGGGAATCCACGCCGGGGGTGATCCCGTGGGACGTTCTGGGCGTGGACATCGTGCTCGAGTGCACCGGGCGGTTCCGGCGCCGTGCGGAACTGCAGCGTCACCTGGATTCCGGGGCGAAGAAGGTGCTCCTGTCCACCCCGGCGGTGGACCCGATCGACTGCACCGTGATCAACGGGGTGAACGACGCCGAGCTCAAACCCGAGCACCGGATCGTGTCCAACGGGTCCAGCTCGAGCCACGCCCTGGCCCTGGGGGTCAAGATCCTCCACCAAGCCGCTGGTATCGAATGGGCCACGATGACCACGGTCCACGCGGTAACCGGCGACCAGCAACTCAGCGACACGGCCAAGCCCGGTCCACGGTGGAGCCGGGCCGCAGCCAAGAACATCATCCCCAACACGTCCTGGGCGCCGGCCGCGGTGGAGCGGCTCTTCCCGGAGCTCGCGGGGCGCATCCGGGGCTTCGCCCTGAACGTGCCCGTGCTGGTGGGCTCGGCCATCGACCTGGTGGCCCGCCTGCGGTCTCCCTTGGAGAGGGAGGAGCTTGACCGTCTTTTCCGAGAGGCAGCCTCCGGCCCCTACCGCGGCCTGGTGGATTATGTGGAGGACCCCATCGTATCGAGCGACGTGCGGGGGAACTACGCTTCCGCGGTGTATGACGCCGCGGCCGCCATGACGTTGGACGGAAACCTGGTGAAGATCCTCCTGTGGTACGACAACGGCTGGGCCTATGCGGCGCGCATGCTGGATACGGTGCGCCGCATGGCCCGGAGCTTGTAGTCCGGTACGCGGAGGGAGCGTCATGCGGGTCGCCATCAACGGGTTCGGACGGATCGGCCGCGCCGTGTTCCGGTTGCTCAACACCCATGCCGGAGTCCAGGTGGTGGCCGTAAACGATCTGGCGGACCCGGGCGCACTGGCGTACCTGCTGCGCCACGACACGGTGATGGGGCCGTTTCCCGAGGAGGTCCGGCTGGAGGGGGACGTGCTCAAGACCCCCCACCAAGAGGTGCGCATGCTTTCGGAACGCGAGCCGGAACGCCTTCCCTGGGGACGGCTCGGGGTGGACTACGTCATCGAGGCGACCGGCGTGTTCCGCAGGCGGGACCAACTGGAGAAGCACCTTGCGGCCGGGGCCGGGCGGGTCATCCTCACGGTGCCGGCCAAGGACGAGATCGACGCCACCGTGGTGGTCGGCGTGAACGACGACATCCTCCGGCCCGAACACCGGATCGTGTCGAACGCCTCCTGCACGACGAACTGCCTGGCCCCCCTGGCCATGGTGCTGGACCGGGAGTTCGGGATCGAACGAGGCCTCATGACCACGGTCCACGCCTACACCAACGACCAGCGCCTGGCGGACGTGCCCCACTCCGACTGGCGCCGGTCCCGCGCCGCGGCCGAGAACACGATCCCGACCACCACGGGGGCGGCCCGGGCCGTGGGTCAGGTTCTGCCCCACCTGGCCGGCCGGATCGACGGCATGGCCATGCGGGTTCCCGTGCCCGACGGATCGGTGGTGGATTTCGTGGCCGAGCTGCGCTCGGCCGCTACACGGGACGCGGTGAACGAGGCCGTCCGCCGGGCGGCGGAGGAGGCGCGCCTGAGGCGCGTGATCCGGTACGCCGACGAACCCATCGTGTCGAGCGACATCATCGGCGACCCCCACTCGTGCGTGTTCGACGCGCAGTTCACCCAAACGGTGGGAGACCGGGTGGTCAAGGTGCTCGCCTGGTACGACAACGAGTGGGGATACTCCAACCGCGTCGTGGACCTGCTGGAACGCCTGAAGCTCCTGGATTCTTGAACCCGGAAAAATTTCCGTCCGCCCCTTGACGCCGTGGGGCCGGGTGGTTATCTTCCTGCGCCGTTAGCACTCGCTGGTAGCGAGTGCTGCCTTCCCGTTGCATCCCCCAGCATCACGAGGAGGTGAAGGAGATGAAGATCCGACCGCTTCAGGACCGTGTGCTCGTCAAGCGCCTCGAGGAGGAGGAGAAGACCTCCGGCGGCATCATCATCCCGGACACCGCGAAGGAGAAGCCCCAGCGGGGCGAGATCATCGCGGTGGGGCCCGGCCGGAAGAACGAGGACGGCAAGGTCCAGCCCCTGGACGTAAAGGCCGGGGACAAGGTGCTCTTCTCCAAGTACGCGGGCACCGAGATCAAGGTGGAGGGCGAAGAGCTCCTGATCATGCGCGAGGACGACATCATGGCGGTGATCGAGGAGTGATCCTCGGGTCCACCGCTTCCAACACCGAACGACGGAGGAGGAATCGACCATGGCTGCGAAGGACATCAAGTACAGCCAGGATGCTCGCACCGCGATCCTGAAGGGCGTGGACACGCTGGCCAACGCCGTGAAGGCCACCCTGGGGCCCAAGGGCCGCAACGTGATCATCGAGAAGAGCTGGGGCAGCCCCACGGTGACCAAGGACGGCGTGACGGTCGCCAAGGAGATCGAGCTCAAGGACAAGTTCCAGAACATGGGCGCCCAGATGGTCAAGGAGGTGGCGTCCAAGACCTCGGACGTGGCGGGTGACGGCACCACCACGGCCACGGTGCTGGCCCAGGCGATCTTCCGCGAGGGCTCCCGCTTGGTCGCCGCCGGTCACGATCCCATGGACATCAAGCGGGGCATCGACGCGGCGGTGGAGAAGTGCGTGGAGAAGCTCAAGGAGCTCTCCAAGCCGGTGAAGGACCGGAAGGAGATCGCCCAGGTGGGCACGATCTCGGCCAACAACGACCCGGCCATCGGTGAGATCATCGCCGAGGCCATGGACAAGGTCGGCAAGGAGGGCGTGATCACGGTCGAAGAGGCCAAGGGCATGGAGACCACGCTGGACGTGGTCGAGGGCATGCAGTTCGACCGCGGGTACATCAGCCCCTACTTCGTGACCAACGCCGAGCGCATGGAGGCCGAGCTCAAGGACGCCTACGTGCTGATCCACGACGGCAAGATCAGCAGCATGAAGGCGCTCCTGCCCATCCTCGAGAAGATCGCCAACACGGGCAAGCCGTTCCTGGTGATCGCCGAGGACGTGGAGGGCGAGGCGCTGGCCACCCTGGTGGTGAACAAGCTGCGGGGCACCCTGAGCTGCGCCGCGGTCAAGGCGCCCGGCTTCGGTGACCGCCGGAAGGCCATGCTCCAGGACATCGCCATCCTGACCGGCGGCCAGGTGATCAGCGAGGAGGTGGGGCTGAAGCTCGAGAACGCCCAGCTCACCGACCTCGGCCGGGCCAAGACGATCCGGATCGACAAGGACACCACCACGATCATCGACGGCGCCGGCAGCCCGCAGGCCATCCAGGACCGGGTCAAGCAGATCCGGGCCCAGATCGAGGAGACCACCTCCGACTACGACCGCGAGAAGCTGCAGGAGCGGCTCGCGAAGCTCGTGGGCGGCGTGGCCGTGATCAACGTGGGTGCGGCCACCGAGGCCGAAATGAAGGAGAAGAAGGCCCGGGTGGAGGACGCCCTGCACGCCACCCGCGCGGCCGTGGAGGAGGGCATCGTGCCGGGCGGGGGTGTGGCGTTCATTCGCTGCATCGAGGCCCTGGGCGACCTCAAGCTGCCCGAGCCCCAGATGGTGGGGGTGAACATCGTGAAGCGGGCGCTCGAGGAGCCGCTGCGGCAGATCGTGGCCAACGCGGGCGTGGAGCCCTCGGTGGTGGTGAACGAAGTGAAGAACCGCAAGCCCACCGAAGGGTTCGACGCCTACAAGGAGGAGTACGTGGACATGCTGGACGCCGGGATCATCGATCCCACCAAGGTGGCGCGCACCGCGCTCCAGAACGCGGCCAGCGTGGCGGGGCTGCTCCTCACCACCGAGGCCATGGTGGCCGAGCTGCCCAAGGAGGAGAAGAACCAGTCCGCGCCCGGCGCCGGCATGGACGAGTTCTAAGGGCGGACCCGCCCGATCTCGGGGCCCGCGGCAACACGCCGCGGGCCTCTTGTTTTTGTGCCCTCCTGTTCTCGGGGAGGAGAGGTAGCTGCTGGGCCGTAGCCGGCGGCACACCGACTGCCACCGAAGCGAACCATTTCGCAGAGCCACGTGGAACGGTATTATGGGGGGAGGTACACGGGTGGGCGGGTTCACGCCGTTAGGGGTCGTCACCCCTTCCACCCTCTTGCGGGCGTCGAGGAAAGCCATGGCCAAGATCTTGGTGGTGGAGGACGAGGAGCACGTGCGGGACGTGCTGAGGCAGATGCTGGAGCAGGCGGGGCACAGGGTCCGCACGGCCACCGACGGGGAAGAAGCCGTGCGCGTCTGGAGGCTCTGGCGGCCCGACCTGACCGTGACCGACATCCTCATGCCCAACAAGGGTGGGCTCGTCCTGATCAAGGAGATCCGGGAGATGTCGCCCACGGCCCCCATCCTCGCCATCTCCGGAGGGGGCCGCACCGGAAAGCTCAACTTTCTCTCCACGGCCCGCACGTTCCCCGGCGTGCTCACCCTGCGCAAGCCGTTCAGCCGGAAAGACTTCCTCCGCGCCGTGGATCAGGCCCTCTCCGGGAACGGGGCTGATTGAGACCCCGGCATTTCCCCATTGGCATCGGGGCCTTTCCGAGGGTCCCATGAAGCGCTGGTTCGGGCGACTGGGGTCCGTGCGCCTCAGCCTTTTCCTGCTCCTGCTCATCGCGGCGGCCGCGGCCGCGGGCTCGGCCCTGCCGCAAGGGTTGGACCCCAGCCAACTCCGCAGGGAACACCCCCTCCTCGCTCCCGTCTTCTTGGCTTTGGGCCTGGATCATTGGTACACGGGTCCTTTGTTTCGGGGGCTCTTGGGACTTCTCACGGTGAACGTGCTTGCGTGCGGCCTCCGGCGATCGGCCGATGGCTGGAAGGCATTTTGCGGCCGGCCGGTTCCGACCTGGAAGGGCCCCCTGGAGAACCGGGAGGGGTGGATACAGGCCCTGCGGGAGCACGGGTTTCGGATCGAGAGCGAGACCCCGCTGCGTGCCCACCTGAGGCCTTGGGCTTTCCTGGGTTTTCCCTTGACCCACCTGGCCGTACCCGTGATCACGGCCGGCGCTCTGGCAGGAAGTCTCACCGGGTTCGTGGGCACCCAGAACGTGCACGTGGGCTCGGAGCTCGTCTCTTTCTACAACTGGTCCACGAGGAAACGGGACTCCCTCCCGTTCCGGATCAGGGTGGAGGACTTCAGGCTGACCCACTATCCCCTGCAGTTACGCCTCCGGCTCGCGGCCCGGGGCAGCGAACCCGTCGAGGTGACGGCCCGGGAGGGCCAGCGCGTGCCCGTGGCCGACAGCTCTTACACGGTGCGCCTGGGGCGTTTCGATCCCGAGACCCAGGACCTCACCTTCTGGGTGGAGGGCCCCGGCGGGCTCCTCGGCCCGTTCTCCAGGGCCACCCGGGAACAGAGCCCGGTGGATCTCATCCCATTGGCCTTTCGAGACCCGGAGGTGCGGCGGGCCGAGGCGCAGGTCGCCGTGTTGGATGGCCGGGGGCGGACACTCCGCCGGGCCGTGGTTGCGGTGAACGAGCCCCTGGTGCACGGAGGACTGCGGATCTTTCTGACCGCGTGGGGAAGCGACCCTTACGGGTTTCCGTTCGTGGGGTTTCAGATCGTCCGGGACCCCGCCCAGCCGCTGGTGTGGGCTGGTGCTGCGCTCCTGGTGGTCGGACTCGGGCTTTCCTGGGTACCCGGGGCGCGGGTGTGGGAGGACCGCGACCAGGTGCTGGCCCGTGCGACCCGGGGAACGTCTTGGATGGCCGGCCTCCACTCCCGGGCTCGAGGTCTTCCCACCGGGAGGCCAACACGCTAGAGTACCGGGACTTCCGGACCCTGGAACTCGCATCGGGGAACGGCGGCCCGGGCCGCGCCCCCCTGGGGTCTCCAGGGACCGGGAACGCCGCATTCGAGTGGACCCGCGGGTGACGCGTGGGGTACCCTCGGTTCCCTCTGGGCCACCAGGCTTGAAACCAGTTCCCACGAGGCTGATCCGGGATGAGCCAGCGCCTTTGGATCGAGGTACTGGGGCTCGACGACGCCGCTCGTGAGGCCCGCCTTTCCTTCCTGGACATCGGGCCCGAGGACCTGGAGCGGCTGGCCCGGCTCCGACACGTCCTTCTGCCCCACCTGGACGCGCTCGTACGCGACTGGCACGACGAACTGAGCCGGCTCCCCCAGACCCAGAAACTCCTGTCGTCGAGTCGTGGCCGTGAACACCTGCGCGCTGTGCAGGTGCGGTACTTCCAGACTCTCCTCACCGGCCCTTACGATCGGGACTACTTCGAGGACCGGTTGCGCATCGGCTTCGTGCACGAGCGGGTGGGGTTGGACCCGGCCTGGTACACCGGTGCGTACCGGAAGTTCCTCGAACGGGTGCGACGGTTCCTGGCCGGACAGGGCGTGGACCACGACACGGCGGAGCAGTGGTTCGCAAGCCTCGAAAAGGCCGTCTTCCTGGACATGCAGCTCGCACTGGACGCCTACTTCCACACCCGGAACCAGGCGGTGCTGGAGGCCAACCGGGAGCTGCGGAAACTCGCCGAGGAACTCGAGGCGAAGCACGAGGCGCTCAGGATTCAGTTCGCCCGGGCCCAGGAGGCCGCGCGGATCAAGGAGGAGTTTCTCTCCAAGGTGAGCCACGAACTGCGCACGCCCTTGAACGCCATCCTGGGATACGCGGACCTGCTGGCCGACGG
>CAZBGL010000266.1:0-17143 GCA_964491375.1 uncultured Thermodesulfobacteriota bacterium
GCCGGCGGTGAGGGCGGCTTCCCTTCCGGGCCGGGAGGGCACCGCCTCGGACCTCTGGCGCCAGGCCTCGTACAGGACCACGGCGGCCGTGGCCGCAACGTTCAGCGACTCCACCCGCCCCTCCATGGGGACCGTGAGCCGCAGGTGCGCGCCGGCCTCGAGCCCCGGGCTCAGCCCCCCTCCCTCCTGACCCAAGAGGAGGACGAACCGGCCGGAAAGGTCCAGGGACTGGGGTGGGACTCCCCCCGATCGGACCGCTGCCGCGATCGGAAGAGCTGTTTCCTCGAGCCACCCCACCGGATCCTCCACGCGCACCGCCGGCAGGCGCAGGAGCGAACCCGCCGAGGCGCGAAGCGCCTTGGGCCCCCCGGGATCCGCGCACCCCGGGGTGAGCACGAGTCCCGCGGCCCCGAACGCCTCGGCCGTCCGGGCGATGGTCCCCAGGTTGCCCGGATCCTGCACGCGGTCCAGGAGCACCAACGGGCCGGGCCGGGCCTCCAGGTCCGACACGCCCCACCGGGGCGCACGGAAAACGGCCACCACGCCCTGGGGGGTCTGGGTGTCCGAGATCCCGCGGACCAGGGGAGGGCGGGCCACGAGGATCGGGTCCCCACGACGCCGGATCCCCTCGAGCAGGATCCGGGACCGGGGATCCTCCCCGCCCCACCCTTCCTCCACCACCCACAGCCGCACCTCCAGCCCCTCGGCGAACACCTCCTCGCAGAGGCGCAGCCCCTCGCCCACCCACACCCCTTCGCGGCGGCGGATCTTCCGGCTGCGGACCAGGCGCCGGACCCAGCGGAGCCGCTCGTTGGTCCGGGAGCGCACTACCTCAGGGCTCGCCGGCATGGTGGACCTTTCGACGTGTCACGATCCCGGGGGCCGGAGGCCCGCGGGAAAAGAGCCCCAACCCGAGGACTCTAGCGGGATCGGAAAGGCGAGGCAAGGCCCGCCCGGGCTCGGGCGGTGGGGTTCAGCAGGATCCGGCCGGAAGCCGATACCGTTCCACGTGACGGAGGAGCCGCGCAGCCGTTTCCGCCAGGGCATGGCTATCGCTCTGGAGGCGCTCCACGTGGGCCAGATCCTCCTGGGCCTGGGCCCCCAGCGCCTCCAGGTCCACCCGGAGCTCCTCCAGGGCCGAACGGAGCCGGGCGGCCACCTCCTCCAGGGAGCGGCTGACCTCGGTGACCTCCATGGTTCCCTGGGTGATGCGTTCGGTGCCGCGCGTCTGCGCGTCCACCGCGTCCACGGTCTGCCGGGCCATGGTCTCCATCGCCTGGAGGCTCCGGAGCACCTCCCGTGTGCGGCGCTCCTGGTCGTGCACCGCCGACACGATCCGGCCCACCGCCTGCCCCACCTGGAGGATCTCGCCGGCCACCCGCTCCGCCTCCTTGGCCTGGGCGCGGCCGGCCTCCTCGATCTCGCCCAGGCGCGCGGCCGCATGGGCGGCGCTTTCGTGGATGCCTCGGAGGAGTTCGGCGGTTTCCCTAACGAGCGCCTCGCCCTCGACCACCCGGTCCTTTCCGTCGGAGATGGCGGCGGCGGTCTCCCGTCCGCCGGCGAGCAGGCCGTCCACGATGGACCGGATCTCGCGGGTTCCCAGGGCGGTCTGTTCGGCCAGGCTCCGGATCTCGCCGGCCACGATCCCGAACGACCGGCCCTTCTCCCCCGCCTGGGCCGCGATGATCGCCGCGTTGAGCGAAAGGAGGTTCGTGCGGGCGGCCACTTCGTCGATCACCTCGAGCACGCGCCCCACCCGCTGGAGCTCCCCGTCCAGACGCTCGAACCGGGCGACAGCGGCATCCGCCGCTTCGCGTATCCTCGCCATGGCCCCCAGGGCGGCTCCCATCGAGGAGAGTCCTTCCCGGGAACGCTCCACCACGCCGCCCGCCAGCTCCTTTCCCTCGCGCGCCCCCCCACGGAGCGCCCCAGCCACCGCCTCGATGGAGGCCACCGAGGCCTCTATGGTGCGGGCTGCCTCGCCCAACTGGTCGGCCACCGATGCGACCTCGATGGAGGTCCGGCTGAGTTCGTCCATGGCCCGGGCAGCCGAGCCCACCCGGTGGGACAACCCTTCCATCTCGGCGCGAACCTGCTGGGTCATGGCCAGGATCTCCTGCACGCCCGCAGCCGTCTGGTCCGAGTGTTCCCTCAGCCGGTCCGCGGCCTCCTGGAGGGAGCGGGCGGTCTCCTCGGCGGTTCGGGCCCCGGCCACCCCTTCCTTCACCCGCCCGATCGTCTCTTCAACCCCTTGCCGGGCCCTCAGGGCCTCCGCGCCCAGGCTGCGGCTCTGGGCGTCCACGGTCTCGGCCGCCCGGGCCAGGTTGCGCAGCCCCTCCACCAGCGCCATGCCCAACCGGGACGCCGCACGGGCCAGGGCCCCCATCTCGCGGTCGTTGTGGATCCGGAGCGGGCGGGTCAGGTCGCCCCGCGCCGCCGCCTCCAGGAACTCCAGGACCTCCTGGATGGGGCGCCGGAGGCCTTGTACCGTGTAGAGCGCGGCAGCGATCAGGGCGATCCATCCCCCCAAGACGCCGGCCCCGACCCAGTTTCGTATCCTGTGGGTCTGTTCCAGGAGTCCCCGGGCCCGTTCCCGCACCTGCCGGCGTCCCTCGGCGGCCAGGTGGTCGATCCGGAGGTGGATCTGGCGGATACGGGCCAGGGGGAGTCCTCGGGCGCTCCCCAGGGACCGCAGATCCCTGCGCAGGTCGGCCACGTCGGCCGCGGCCCGTGCGGCGGGGGGGGCTTCGATTTCGCGGAGCAGGGCCTCCAACCGGTCGAGGATCCGGAACACGGAAGAGAGGTCCAGATCCAGGGACTCGGCGACCCGGAGCAGGGCGATCTCCAACTCGGCCGCCGACTCGCTGGCGGCCAGCGCCTTCGAGAGCGCCGCCAGATCCCCCCGGGTCAGGGCGCGGACCGAGCGAGCCTGGCCCTGGAGTCCCCAGAGGGAGATGCCACCGATGAGCGCGAAGAGCCCGAGCGCCAGGCCCAAGGAGCGCAAAAGGGCTCGGAAGGTGGATACGCGGATGCCTTGCATGGGTTCGGAACGTTCCGGCCTCGGGGGAAAACGTTTCGGTTGATCATCGGCAGGCGGAGCCCCGGGCTTGAGGACACGGGCCCTCCCGGTTCCTTTCCACCCCCTCGTTCTGTTACCGTCTTAACGCCTGGCCCACGGTCCTTCGCGGGAGGGGGAAGCCATGGGGTCTGCCGACGTGGTCCTGTTCGCGGTGCCATGGTGCAACCGGTGCCACCGGATCCGAACGCTGCTGAGCGCGGCGGGGGTGAACTACCGGGAGGTCAATCCGGAGACCGACCCCGATGCGGCCCGGGAACTTCCGGCGCTCACAGGGGGAAAAATGGACGTTCCCGCCGTCCGGGTGGGAACGCAGGTGCTGGTGGATCCCGACGGGAAAACCCTTGCCGCAGCCCTGGGCGTGGAACTCCCGGCCCCGGACCGGATCTACGACGTGGTGATCCTGGGCGCGGGCCCTGCCGGCCTCACCTGCGCCATCTATGCCGCGCGCGAACGGCTCCGCACGCTCGTGCTCGACAAGGCCCTGCCCGGTGGTCAGGCGGCCCTCACGGAGCGGATCGAGAACTATCCGGGGTTTCCCGATCCGGTGAACGGGGCCGAACTCATGGAGCGGATCCTCCGGCAGGCCCGGCGGTTCGGGGCCGAAATCCGCACGTTCGAGCCCGCAACCGGGCTGGAGCCCCGGGGCCCGGTGTTCCGGGTGCTCACCGACCAGGCGGAATACGTGGCGCTGGCGGTGGTGGTGGCCACGGGCTCGGTCTACCGGAGGCTGGGGGTACCCGGGGAGGAGGAGCTGGTGGGCCGGGGGGTGAGTTTCTGCGCCACCTGCGACGCGCCGTTCTTCCGGGGCAGGCACGTGGTCGTGGTGGGGGGCGGCAACTCCGCGCTCCAGGAGACCGTGCACCTGGCGGACTACGCCGATCGGATCACGCTGGTCCAGGTGCTCGACCGGCTCACGGCCTCGGCCGTCCTCCAGGAGCGGATCCGCTCCCTTCCGGGGGTCGAGGTGCTGCTGAAGCACCGGGTGCGCCGCATCCTGGGCACCCAGGGCGTGGAGGGCGTGGAACTGGAGGATCTGGACTCCGGCACCGTGCGAACCCTGGCCTGCGAGGGGGTCTTCGTGTTCATCGGGATGGAGCCCAACGCCGGGTTCCTGGCCGGCGTGCTGGACCTGGATCCCCAGGGGTTCGTGGAGGCCGACCCGGCCACCCTCCAGACGTCCGTGCCGGGCGTGTTCGCGGCCGGGGACGTGCGCGCCGGGAGCGCCCGGCAGATCACGGCCGCCGTGGGCGAGGGCACCGTGGCCGCGTTCATGGTGCAGCGGTGGGTGGAGCGGCACCGCTCCCCATAGGGAAAACGCGAAAACCGGCAGGAGGGACCCAGACGTGCCGAACCGCGACGATCTTCGCCGCACACTCCTCAGGCTGGACAACGGCCCCTACCCGGCCTACAAGGACATCCGCGGAACCTATGGGTTCCCGGACTTCACGCTCGTGGTGGACCACGTCCAGGGGGACCCGTTCGCCGCGCCGAGCCGGATGCGCATCCGGGTGCCCCTGGAGCGGGCGGGGTTCCCCCCGGAACTCCTGGCCACGGCGGCGCGCCGCACCGGGTTGTGTTCCCATCTGGCCCGGTTGTTTGCGGCCGAGGCCCGCAGGGCCAGCTCCAAGGCGGGCTCCGGCAAGAGCGGGCTCATCGGGATCGACGCTCCGGGTCAGGAGGTGCTGCCCACCACGGCGGTGCTCGTCCGGGACGGTGCGCTGGAATGCCGGTTCACCGTGGGGCTCCCCGCCCGCGGCCGGCGGATCCTGGGACGGGCCGCTGCCGAGATCCTGTGCGACGCGGTGCCCGCCGTGGCAGCCCGGAGCCTCTTCTACGCCAACCTGAACCCCAGCGCGGCGCGGCGGGCCGCCGAGGCCAACGAGGACGCCGAGCACCTCCGGAACCTCCTGGATCCCATGGGCCTGGTGGCGTTCGTGGCCGACGGCGCGGTGCTGCCCCGACGCTCCGGCGTGGACCCCAGGCCCATGGAACGCGGTGCCGTTCCCTTCGAGAGCCCCCCCAGCCTCCGGGTCGAGGTGGAGCTCCCCAACCGGGGCAAGGTGACCGGCATGGGCATCCCCCGAGGGATCACCTTGATCGTGGGCGGTGGGTTCCACGGCAAGTCCACCCTGCTCGAGGCACTGGAACTCGGGGTGTACAACCACCGGCCGGGCGACGGCCGGGAACTGGTGGTGACCGACGCCACGGCCGTCAAGATCCGCTCGGAGGATGGGCGGAGCGTGGCCGGGGTGGACATCCGGCCGTTCATCGCGGACCTTCCCGGCGGGGTGGACACCGGTTCGTTCTCCACCCAGGACGCCTCAGGCTCCACGTCCCAGGCCGCCAACATCATGGAGGCCCTCGAGGCCGGGGCCCGGGTGCTCCTGGTGGACGAGGACACCTCGGCCACCAACTTCATGATCCGGGACCACCGGATGCAGGAACTCATCGCCAAGGAGAAGGAGCCCATCACCCCGTTCGTGGACAAGGTGCGCCAACTTTGGCAGGAGCGGGGCGTGTCCACGGTGCTCGTAATGGGTGGCAGCGGCGACTACTTCGACGTGGCCGACACCGTGATCGCCATGGACGCCTACCGGCCGGTGGACGTCACCGCCCGGGCGCGGGCGATCGCCGAGAAGTACCGGGCGGAGAGGCGGCCCGAGGGCGGGGAGCGCTTCGGCGAGGTCACGCCCCGGTTCCCGCTGGGCGGGAGCATGGACCCGAGCAAGGGCCGGCGCGACGAAAGCGTAAGAAGCCGGGGCGTGAAGACCGTTCTCTTCGGCACCGAAGAGATCGATCTGTCGGCCGTGGAGCAGATCGTGCATCCGGGACAGCTCCGGGCCGTGGGCGCGGCGCTGCTCCTGGTGCGGCGCCTGGCGGACGGCCGCCGGAACGTGGCCGGCATCCTGGACGAGATCGAGCGCCGGATCGCGCGGCAGGGGCTCGACGCCCTCGCGGACCGGCCGGTGGGGGACCTTGCGGGATTCCGCCGGTTCGAGTTGGCAGCCGCCCTGAACCGCCTGCGGTCGTTGCGGGTCAATACCGGGGGCTCCGAGGGCGCCTGAGGGGGGCCCGATCCCTTCCCCCGGTCGGCCCGGTCACGGGCCCGCCCACTCCAGGAACTTGGCGAGCCCGGCGGACATGCCGTAGAAGAGCAGGGTCCAGAAGGCGATGTGGGCTGCCTTGACCCACCAGGGCCGGCCACCCAGCACCCCGTTCCCCCGGTCGCTCCGGCGCTTTTCGCTCATGGGCCGTCGTCTCTCCTGGCAGCGTGGGGCCCGGGGCAGCCTTCCGCCGGGATCTCGAACCAGAACCGGCTTCCGCCCCCCTCGAGGTTCTCGGCTCCCACCGTGCCCCCGTGGAGGGCCACCAGGTCCCGGCAGATCTGGAGCCCCAGGCCGCTGCCCCTCCCCAGCATCTGGAACACGGCTTCCCGCTTCTTCCGCCCGAACAGATGGGGCAGCACCTCCGGGTCGATACCCGGCCCCTCGTCGTCCACTTCGAACCGGACGCGCCCGTCCCGTTCCGTCACCCCCACCCGCACCGTGCCGCCCGCAGGGGTGAACTTGACCGCGTTCTGGACGAGGTTTCCAAGGGCCTGGCCCAGCCGGTCGGGGTCGATGCGGATCGTCCGGACCGGCACCCCCCCCTTCAGTTCCACCCGCACCCCCGCGGGCTCGGCCGCGCTCCGGTGGAGGGCCAGCACGGGATCCAGGAAGCTCCGCAGGTCCACGGGCCGGGGACGGAACGGAAGCTGCCCCTGCTCGAGCCGCCGGGCGGTCAGCAGGTCCTCCACCAGGCGGTTCATGGCCGCCGCGGCCTGGAGGATGCGCTCCACGTATTCGGCCTGTTTCGGGCTCAGGCCGTCCGTTTCCGCCGTGCGTCGGAGCAGCCGCGCGAACCCCTGGACGGCCACCAACGGCGTCCGCAGGTCGTGGGCCACGATGCTCAGGAGCTCTTCCTTCTGGCTTTGGAGCTCCTGAAGCCTGCGGTCCCGCTCCCTGAGCGCGTCGCGGATGGCCAACAGCCGGTGCCGGCTCGCCTCCAGCGCATCGGCAAGGTCGGCCCCCCGGCCTTCCGGGCTCCGCCCGGCCAGGTCGTGGGGAGCCGGGCCCTCGCCGAACACCCCTTCCGTCACGGCCTCCCGCAGCACCTGGGCGAGGAGTGCCTCGGCCTCTTCCCAGGCGGCCCATGCCCCCCAATCGCCCCGGCTCTCCAACTGCTCCCGGAGCCGGCGGATCTCCCCCACCAGGGCCTCACGCTCCTCTTCCAGGGCCTGCAGGCGTTCCCGCACGGCCTCGGCCTCGGTCCCCACGGCTCTCCCCATCCACCCCCTCCGAGATCCTCAACCGTTGCCCCGAAACCGAACCGGTTCCGACTCCAGTATGACCCAAGTGGGCGGCCCCGCGAAACCCGGTTGTGCCGGCGCCTGGAAGGGCCGGAGCGACAAAAGAGCCCGCCGCTCCATCCCCGAGCGGCGGGCGTCTTTCGTCGGCTCCTCGCCGTGCTCAGGAGGGGGATGGGCCCTCGCGCCTCCTGGCGTACCCCGCAAGCCCCACCAGGCCGGAGCCCAGGAGCAGGAGGGTGGCAGGCTCGGGCACGGGCGCCGGCCCCGGCGTGGTCACTCTCACGTAGTCCACCTGGAACGCGGTCCACGCGCCGTCGCCCCACCAGCGGGCCTGGACCTCCCCCGCTCCATCGATATACGGCGAGCCCAGGGGGCTGCCGAAAATGGCCTCCAGGACCGTCACGTCCGTGCCGAAGACCTGCCCCACCGTGGGATGCCCGAAGTACCCGAGCTCGGGACGACCGGCTGGGAGGGGAGCGGTGCCCAACGCCTCCCCGTCCAGGTACGCGGTGACGTTCTCCCCGCTCACCACGTACCGCGCCACGTGGACCCCGGTGTCCGCGGCCCGGGACGCCACGTCGGTGCCGTAGGCGAGGTACATCCCGTTGCCCGAATCCGCCCAGAACCCGAACCCGGCAAAGGCACCGTCGGCGTCCAGGGCTTGGAATCCCACGCCCTTTGCGGCCAACCCGGTGTACTGGAACCCGATCTCCAGGGTAAAGTCCCCCGAGGCCGGGAACAGCTCGGCCGCTCCGTACACCGCGGGGAAGTCCAGGGAAGAAACTCCCGATCGGCCGAGCACCATCCATCCCCCCGAGGCTTGGACGCCGGGATCTGGATAGCCGTTCGAATAAACCGTCCACCGGGTCGTATCGAGGACCCCGAAACCGTCCTCGAAATAGGTCGCCCCCACCGCCGGCCCTCCCATCCCGGCCGCCCAGGCCAGAACCAAAAGGCCGATCAACCCCTTCTTCATCGCCGCTCACCTCCTTGTCCAGCGAACCGGCCCTTGCCCGGAGGCCCAGCAGGACCTCGCGGCAAAACCTCTCCCCATGTTCCCGAAGAGCAGTCGTTCACCCCGCGTGCAGGGGCCCGACCCCCGTGGCGATCTGGACCCGGCCGTCGCGCGGTTCCCGGACCGGCGGTAGGAACACCCCGTCGGCCGCGCACCGCTCGCACAAGCCCTCGGCCCGGGAAGGGGCCGGTAGCACCGGGCAGTCGTGGGTGACACACTCGGCGCACCGCACCAGCCCCTGTTTCCCGCATCCCCAAAGGCGAAAACACCGGCTGCACAGCATCAGGGTTCCGCTCATGGCTCCGCCCTCCTGGCCAACAGGCTCCGCCCCTGGGCCGCACCCAGAAGAAGCCCGCTTCCCACCAACAGCATCCCGCCGGGGCCGTCCATCACCGGGAGCCATCCCCCGGCCGCGACCAAAAGAACCCCCACCAAACCCACCGCAGCTCGTCCCATGGGGCACCTCCGTGGCGCACTCGCCGATCTCGTCCTTGTACGTCGGCTTCTTCCTTGCAGGAGCCGTGCCTGCCCAGGAACGCCGAGGAGCCGCGCTTTTCAGGGAGGCCCGCCCTGGGGATGGAAACTTTTTCCTCCACATGTGTGAAACACGATTCCCTCAGTCCAAATCGTGAAATATTTTTCTCTCCCCCGGCTTTCCAGGGGCCCCGGCCGCGACGCCAGGACGCTGGAAGGCCGGAATGCCCCGCAAGGTTCCACAGGTTGCCGCCATTGAGGCGGCTCTAACGGCTACCGGCTGACGGCCCACGGCTTTCAGTTGACAGCTGAGGGCTGTCGGCTGTTGGCGGTTACCTGTTCACGGCGAACCCGTTACCGACAACCGCGTCACCCGTCACGGATCACTCCTCACCCGTTACGGAACTTCACGCCTGGAAAGGCGCTCCCACATCGGGCGGCCCAACCTCAAAAGCCCCGGTAGGCCGCGGGGAGGCCTGTTTGAAGGAAGTGACGTTGCACGTTGCGTCTCGGGGGTGAGCCCGGGACCCGTTTTCGCTTGGGGCCACGGCCGCGGGCGGTGCGGCTCGCAGGCCGGTGTGCCGCTCGCGTGTGCGAACGGTGGGCTCGCGAGGCGACGGCGTCTGGCCGTCCGCCCCCTGTGCGGCTCCGGGTCCCGGGCTTGGTGGGAGAGCCGCTGCGAGCACACGGGCCCTCCCGGCCTTGATCATGCCGCCAGGGACCTGTGTTCGCACGGGGCGAGCACCGCGGCGAACCGCGAACGGCTGACAGCCGTTCGCGGTTCGCCGACAACTGTCCGCCGCTCAAGCGGCAAGTCACCTGGAAGGGACAGAGGACAGGGCGGGTCCTGACCTTCGGACTCCGTCATGTGGGTTCTGCAACCGACCGGGCCCCGCGGCGTCTGATGAGATGTTCAAGAAAACGCGGTTGACCTTCGGGGTTGCGCAGTGGGGCCAAACGACTATCCTTGTCACCGGAAGCGGCCTGGTTCGGCTGAGGATCCGGATACAATACGGCGTTTGTAGCCGGTCGACTCTGAGCGGAGAGGCACCGAAAGAGGGCTTCCCGGTCGGGTTCTCTGCACACGTTCCGACCCAAGGAGGTATCCATGCCTGCCGAACCCACCCGTGCGTTCCTCCGCCGCGCGTTCGTCAAGACGGTGATCCGGCGCGTCCTGGGCGCTGCCGTGCTGGTGGGCCTGGTGTACGGCGCGGTGGTCCTGATCTACGCGAGCCGCACCATCTACAAGGTGAAACTGAACTATGCGGTCGTTCTGGAACGCCTGGGGGGAGAACGCGAGGCCGTGACCGAGGTGGGCTGGCACTGGCGCCTCCCCTACTTCACCCGTATCGAGCAGGAGGTGCCCCTGATGAACCAGCAGATGCTCCTCGGGGGCAAGCCGGAACCCATGCGGATCATCTCCAAGGAGAACGTGGCCCTGTGGACCTCCGGGGTGATGACCTACCGGATCCGCGACCTGAGACAATGGGCCATCGAGAACGTGGACCCGCTGCGGCTGCTCCAGGCCGACTACGACGGGATCGTCAAGGACATCCTCCAGGCCCAGGAGGTGGACCGCCTGGTGAGCGACCGGGAGCGGATCAAGGAGGAGATCTACCAGGCGCTCAAGAGCCGGCCGATCAACGAGGGGGGTCCCACGCTCGAGGACAAGTACGGCATTGAGGTGGTGAGCTTCGTGCTCCGCGAGACCCACTTCGGGGACAAGCTCGTGGAGGCCAGCGAGGAAAAGAAACGCCGGGAACTCATCGCCGAGGCCGAGAACTACGCCGCCGACCAGGAGGCGAGTCGCATCCGCAAGCTCTACCGGGCCTACACCGAGAGCATCCGCGAGCTCCAGCGCGCCGTGGGCCGGCCGGACGGATCCACCGACGTGGCGCTTCTACACTTCCTGACCCAGCAGAAGTGGGCCACGGCCTACGAGAAGTCACCCGGGGGCCGCAGCACTGTGGTCATCCAGAACACGGCCGTCCCCCCGGCCCTGACGCTCCCGCCGCCGGCACCGGAGAGGTGACATGGCCCGCCGGCTCACCCGCGAGGTCCGCACCGTACGGCTCCCGGAGGCGCGCATCCGGGAGATCGAGGACCTGGTGGCCTCGTGGCCGTACGAGACCAAGGCGTTCATGCGGGCGCGCCTCCACCAGTACAGCCCCCCGTCCGGCCTGGTGAACGCGGCCATCGACGGGCTCCTGTCGCTCTTCGCCCCCCAGCCGCCCAAGCAGTTCAAGATCCTGCGCGACCCACAGATCCTCACCGACTGGCAGCGCCGGTTCGAGCTCTCGGGCGAGACCAACCCCCCGGACGCCTGGAACCGCATCCTGGAAAAGGAGGTGAGCGCCCGGGACTACGAGTACCTGCTGTGGCTTCTGGACCGGGAACTGGCCGACGTGTACGTGCCCGCGCCACTGCGGGAGCTGTTCGACAAACTCTACCGGGCGTTCATCCGCAAGGAGTACCTGAGCGACCCGGCCGTGCCCAAGGCTCCCCTGATCCTGGTGGTGGGCCCCAGCGGGAGCGGCAAGACGGCCACCGTGACCCAGACCATTGAGGAGGTGATCTTTCGCAACGAAGTGCGGCCCGAGGTGGATCTCAAACAGAAGAAGGAGGAACGGCTCGCGGACGAGCCGTTCTGGAAGACCCTGGAGTCGGTGGATCCCACGCTGGCCATGGAGATCGCCCGCCGCCGGAAGCTCAGGTTCTACAAGACCCTTTCGCGGATCCCGGTGGTGCGGCGGGTGTTCCAGAAGCGGATCGGCCGACACCTGGCCGAGCTGGAGGAGCGGGGCGTGCTGGTCGACTACGCCGTGGTCACCCCCAACGACTACCAGACCGCCCTCGCCGGCGAACCCGGGAACTTTTTCCGCCGGGCCATGGGGGACCCGCGGCGCACCTCCATCCGCCACGTGGAGGAGGCCCACAGCGCCTTCGGCCGGGCCGACAGCCGGAGCTCCGCCGTGGAGAGCCAGCAGAAGACCCTGGTGGACACGGCCAACATCATCCTGGACGAGATCATCCAGGGCCGCCGGGACTGCCTGCTGGTGGCCACCACGGACCAGCCCGAGCGGATCGACCCGGCCATCTACCGGCGTTTCGTGGAAAAGGGCCGGGTGATCGACATCTCGGAGTTCTGGCGCCGGCCCGAGAACCTGCGCGAGGTGATCCGCCTGGAGCTCTTGAGGAGCGACATCCGGGTGGGCCCACCTCCCGGCGGGCCGGAGCCGGGCACGGTGCGCCACATTCCCACCCAGGACCTGGACGCCACGGTGGAGCGGATCTACCCCCTGTTCCAGGAGCGGGCGCTCAAGATCACCCCCTCGTACGTGCGCAAGCTCGTGCACTCCATCCTGGAGATCAAGGGCGAGTTCCGGCCCGAGTTCCTGGACGACGCCATGCTCGTGCGCACCGCGTTCGAGCAGGTGGCCCGCAACGCCTACGGCGACCTGTACAAGCGCATCGTGGACCGCATGGACCGCCGGGTACGGTGGGACGAGTACGTGGGCGAGATCAAGAACCGGTTCTCCGAGATGGCCAACAACTGCCTGTACTACGGCGTGGCCGAGGAAAAGGGCGTGGTGCTGAGCGGCCCGCCGGGCAGCGGCAAGACGTTCCTGGTGCGGGCGTGGCTGAGCGAGAACCGGGACGTGCACGACATCTCGGTGCGGCCCACCGACCTCATGGATCCCTCCAACCCCTTCGAGGGTGCGGTGCAGAACCTGGAGCGGGTGTACGACATCGCCAAAATGATCGCGCCCACGGTGGTGTTCTTCGACGAGGCCGACGCCATCGCGCCTCGCCGGAGCCCTACCGGGGGATCCCCCCAGGACAAGGTGACCAACAAGTTCCTGAACATCATCGACGGCGAGGTGCCCCTGAACCGGGTGTTCACCGTGCTCACCACGAACCGGCTGGACATCCTGGACCCGGCGCTCCTGCGCTCGAAACGGCTCAAGGCCATGGAGGTCACCGGTCACCTGCGCAAGAGCGACATCACCGGCATCCTGGCCAAGAAGCTCGAGGGTGTGCCCCTGGCCCCGGGCCTGGACGTGGAGGCCATCTACGAGGCAGCCTCGGCCGTGTGCAACACCCCGGCCGACTACGCCGCGTTCGTGGAAAAGGCCTGTGCCCTGCGTTCCACCGAGTGCGAGGTGATCGCCCGGCTCCGGAGCCTGGTGGAGGCCCCCCACGAGGCCAAGGAAAACTTCGTCAAGTTCAACCTGAAGACCCTGGCCGGTATCCTCGAGGCGGTGGGGGCACCCCAGACCGTGAAGGCCGACCTCCGGGCCCAGCCCCTGGAGTTCCTCAAGCACTACTACGAGGTGCTCCAGCTCGTGGACGGCGTGACCTGCGCCGACGACTACCCCCTGACCCGGGCTCACCTGCAGGCCGCCCGCCAGGAGATGGGCCAGAGCCCGGTCAAAAGGGGCAAGGTCCAGCTGGACGAGTTCCTGGAGGCCGAGCTCAGCCAGGAGCCCCAGGTGGGGTTCATCATCGGCGTGGGCGCCAACGACGTGACCGGCGTGCTCCTGCCCATCGCCACGAGCCTCATGTACAACTTTTCGCCCGAGAAGGTGCTCGTGACCGGGGCCGTGTCCAGTTCGGCCCCCAGCGCGGCCGAGGTGGACATGGCCGTTCAGATGACCCAGCAGTCGGCCAAGGAGGCGTTCACCCTGGTGGAGAACTACCTCCAGAGCCTGGCCCCCAAAGTGAACATCCCGCGGCTGCTCGGCGAGTTCCTGGACCGGTACACCATCCACCACCAGCTGCTCTCGGCGTCGTACACCGTGGGCGGGCCGTCGGCCGGATACGCCCTGGCCATCAACACCCTGTCGGCCCTGCTCCACATCCCGGTGTACAACGACTTCGGCATCACGGGCGCGCCGTGGACCAAGGGCGTGAAGCGGGGCGAGGTGGGCAGCTCGGTCATCATCGGCGGCCACAAGAAAAAGGCCGAAAAGGTACTCCAGCACCTGAGGCGCATGTACATGCCGCTCCAGAACTACCGGGACCTGGAGCTGGACTACCTGATGGCCTATTGGGAGCAGGGCAAGGACATCCTGGGGGTGACCCATTTCGGCGACCTGGTGCCCGAGGTGCTGTGGCTGGGGCCCGAGTACGAAGAAAAGCTCAACGCCCTGATCGAACTGCGGATCGCCTACAAGCTGCGGAAATACCGGGGGGACCGGCCGGCCCGCGAGATGAAGCAGCGGATCCTCGAGGGCAAGGCCGAGCTCCGGGACCTGCTGGAAGAGGAGCTCCTCCGCCGGATCGAGGCGATCCGGGCGTACCTCCAGACCCCCGACCGGGATCCGCACCTGTCGCTCGAGGAGATCTTCCGCCGGGGCCGCAAGCGCCGGCTGTGGGGCGGGCTGGACCGGCTGCGCTCGCGGTGGCGCCGCGAGGAGGCCGAGGCCGAAGAGGGGGCGTAGGGGGGAGGATGCCAGACGACGGCTCCCTAGGCCGCGAGGCGGCCTGTTTGCGGGGCACGGACTTTGGGCAGGTGGAGGAGCGACCCTGGGGCGTTGGAAGGTGCGGGCGATGCGCTTTGGCTCCGGTTTGGGGGTTGGACGGTGGGGGTCGCCCGGGGCCCGTTTCCGCTCGGGGCCACGGCCTCGGCGGTGGTGCTCGGAAACTGATGTGCCGCTCGCGTGCACGGCCGGTAGGCTCGGGAGGCGACAGCGTTTGGCCTTCCGGCCCCGTCGCGGCTCCGCGCCCCGGGCGACCTTGCACCCGCCACGTTTTGTGTGCTTCTGGGCTGGTTCCGAGGCTTGGATGGTTGCGCGAGCACGCCGGCCGTGGCCGGGAGGGCTCCCTGCGAGGCGCGGGCGCGGCTCCGACAATCGCCGCGGCCTTGAAGTTTCCGGGCGGCGTTGGCGTGCCCCGAGGGTGCTCGCCGGGCGTTTCCGAGCGGCAAGGTGCCGCGGCGAAGTAGCATACTGCGTGTTCGCGCCCGCCCGAGCCAGGGGGCCCTCCCGGGCCTTGGATGGAGACCGGTAGTACCGCCAGGGGCCTGTTTTCGCTTGGGACCAGTACAGCTAACGGCTAACAGCTCACGGCTGACAGCGGTTGGCCGTTAGCCAGGGGATGTGAGAGCGGCTTACCAGCCGCGACCTGGGCCGAAGGCCCAAGTGCTTTCCAGACTTCTAGCATTCTAGCCACTTCAATTCCCCCGGCGGTTCCACACGGCCGACTCGCGGATCATCCGCTGCGAGCCGCGCACGTAGCGCTCCTCGTCCTCGCCGGCCCGGAACCGGTCGGTGTTCACCCCCCAACCCTGCGCCAGTCGGCGCACCCAGTGGGCGGCCGCGAACGCCATGAGGAGCGGCGAGACCTCGGCGGGTACGCCCGGGAACCTCACGGCCGGTTCCGCGGGCACCGTGGCGAGCACCTGGACCCGGCCGCCCACCACCTCCGACACCACCGGCGCGATCTCCCCCGCCCGCTCGGCCGTGGCGCGGTCGTGGGCGAAGAACACGGCGATGTCCCCGGGCCGGGTCACCAGGTACACGGTGTGGCAGAACTCCTCGATCTCCGCGTGGGCTGCGGGCCGGGCCAGTTCCATCACCTTGTAGGCCGCGAACCGGGCCGTGGACCGGTTGGGGCCGGAGCCGCAAAAGGCCACCCGCACCCCGGGCCGGGAGCTCTCAAGCACGCGCTCCGCGGCCCGGCGGGCGGTCCGGGCGGCCTCCTCCGACCGCTCGGGCAGCCGCCCCAGGGCCTCCTCCACCGCGGACCGGGGGTTCCCCCTGCCCGACGGTCTCCGCCCCTCCAGCCACAGGCCCAGCACGGCCAGGGCCATCTGGAGTGCGCCGTATGTCTTGGTCTGGCCCACGGCCCGATGGTAGCCCGTGTACCGGGCGGCCTCGGGGTCGCGGTAGTCGGTGCGGGCCAGGGCCTCGGGGGGTGCCGTGCCCAGCACGAACACCCCGTCCGCCTCCCGGGCCAGGGGGGCGTTCGGGTCGTCGGTGAGGGCCAGCGTGCGCGCGCCGCCGGCCCGGGCCACTCGCAGGGCTTCCACGGTGCGGGGGGTGCGGCCCGAAACGCTCAGGCCCACCACCAGGTCGCCCGCCCGACCCCACGCCGCCCGCTGCCGGCTGAACTCCATGGCCTCAAACCCCCGGGCCGGCACCGCGGTGCGCAGCTCGATCCACCACTCGGCGAACTCGGCCGCGCAGTGGCAGTCGCCGCAGCCCGCGAACACCACCCGCTCCGGGGGCTGGCCGTCCGTGAGCTCATCCAGCACCCGGGCGAGCTCGGCCCGGCGCGACCACAAGCGGGCCCACACACCGGGCTGCTCCGCGAGCTCGACGCCCATGGCATCGCTGCCGCTCATGAACGTTCCTTTCCGGTTGCGTCGGCTGGAACGCCGAGAGGTCGGAGTCCGAAGGCGCCTCTGGCCCCTGGGATGGCCGAACCGTCCATGGCGTTCGGCCGGCGGTATCCGGAACGGCCAGAATGCCCGGACACCAGCTCGGGATCCACCGGGAAATCCCCGGCACCCTGCACGGAACCGGCAATCACCGCTCCCTCCTTTGGGCCGCGCCCCCGTGTGCGGCAGGGTCGGAGCGGCTCAGAACAGCGGCATCTGTCCCCCCGTTCGGGGCCCGGTTCCACGGCGCTGCCGGCGCCGTGTGCGGGACGAAGAGCGACCGTTCCCCTCCCCCGGCGACGGCTCCGGGCGGAAACCCGACTCCAGCTCCTCTAGAAAGGCGTCCAGAGCCGGATCCTCGCGCCGCCGTTCCTCCAGGCGGCGAACCGCCATGTGGACGGCGGTGTAGTCCACCCCGAACGCCTCCCCGATCCGGCGCAGGGTCAGGTCCGTGCACCGCCTGGCCAGGTACATGGCTGCCCGCCGTGCCAATACCCGCTGGTACTTCCCCCGGAGGATCTCCTCCGGGGGGAGGCCGGTAAACGCGGCCACGTGGGCCACCACCTCGTCCATGCCAGGCCCCCCGCCCCGGTGCTCGAATCCCGGGATCTCCCGAAGGTCCCGGTCCGACAGCATCGCCCGGACCCGTTCCACGAACTCCGGCCCCCCCAGGGCCACCCCTTGCCAGGCCTCCTTCCACGGCCGTCTGGCCGGCCGGGTCCGTGCCTCCTCCAGGCGCCTGCGGTAGGCCTCCCCCCCGCCCGCCAGATCGAGCACCCGGTCCGTGCTCACCCCTTCCACGGGCCGGCCGGCGTAGGCTGGCGCGCTCGAACCCGGGTACGA
>CAZBGL010000267.1:0-2629 GCA_964491375.1 uncultured Thermodesulfobacteriota bacterium
CGGGAAGAACCAAGTGGCGAAACCGCTCCCCGCTGCGGCGCTCGATCGCTGCCCGGCGTGCCGCCGCCGCGACCCACATGTGGCGGGGTGATGGAACACCGGCTGCCAACGCCGCGTTCTCGGCTTTCCAGGGGGCCAGATTTCCCGCAACAATTTCCTGCGCGATCGTCTCCACTGTCTTTTCGGGCACCACGCTCCCTCCTTTTTTCCAAGGGCCCGGAGACACCGATCGGTGCCGCGACCCGGGCACCATGCGACAGAGGTCCAAAGATACCGGCATGTGGTGTGCCGGTCCAGCCCATCGCGGGAGCTGGCGTTTTCGGAGCCCGCAGCAAGTCTACAACTCGGGGTGACTGCAAGGTCCGATCGCGAGGGCGGCGTGGATCGCCTGTGTCGATGAACGAGTCCGTTCCCGGAGGGGCACGGGTCTCGATGGAAAGCGGATGGATGCGATGGACGGGCGGGCAAACGGGACGGTCCGCTCCGGCAACCGAGAACGCAAAAAGGGCAGGCCTGTGGAAGAGGCCTGCCCGGTCGTAACTGGGAGCCCCCCGAAGAGACGAAACGGACAAGAACGCGTTCAGCGCCAGCGGTTGTGGCCGCGGCCGCGACCACCCCGCCCTCCGCCGTTCATCGAAAATCCGTCATCGTGCCCCCTGCCACGACCACGACCCTGACCCATGCGCTGCCCACTCTCTGCCTGGCCAGTCCCCTGGCCAAACCCGTACTCCTGCCTCAGGTTCATCCGTTCCTCTGGGGTCATGGACTGCATTCGGCTCTGGAGCTCTGCACGGAAGGCCTCGCGGTCTTCTGCACGGATCTCATTCTGCTGCCTCATCTGGAGGAGCTCATCCGTGGTATAGCCCGAGAAATCGGTGGCCAGAGCGGGTCCGACCCCCAAGACCGCGACCACAATCCCCATGGAGACCATCCGGCGAACGACTCGGACCTTGTGCTGTGTATTCATCGTTTCCCTCCTATGGGTGTACGACGTTGCAGTGAAAGCGGTGCGCGCCCGGGCCCAGGATTCCTTCGGAGCGATCGCTCCTCGCGCTGCTTGCCCTGTTTACACCGAAATGATGCTATTTCGTCACACACAGGGAACCCTTGTGCCGGGACACGCGCCGCGATTCGAGGCGTACCTTGGCCACGTCCCCCTGGGGAACATCTACGTGGACCCCCTGGTCCAGCCCCTGTCCACCAAGGACACCTTCGGCATCGAGTTCCTGGACGCCGTGGAGCAGATCATGGCACGATTCCCCGGCATCCACACCATGTGCGGGCTGTCGAACATCAGCTACAGGCTTCCCGAGCGCAAGCTCCCGAACCAGACCTTCATGGTGATGGCAATCGCCTAGGACCTGGACGGGGGCATCGTCAACCCCCTGGACCGGCGCATGATGGCCAGCATCGTCGCGACCGAGGCCCTCGCCGGGCAGGACGAGTACTGCACGGAGTACCTCGAGGCCTACCGGGCCAAGAGGCTGGGCATCTGACGGGACGGGTCCCCTCGGGGGGGAGCGCCTCTCCCCGCCCCATCTTCTTCCTGCGCGCCCGGGAAGCTGAGCGCCGCTGGGGCCGCGCCTCGTCTCTCGCCGGCCGTCGGGATCCGGTGGGCGTGGTCCCACCGCCTACGGGAGCCGGTATGCGCTTCGTGATCGACGACATCCGGATCGAGCTCCGGCCGGCCGAGGTGATCCGGCGCCTCCACCTGGAGCGCATGCCCGACCCCGAAGGCACGGCTCGCGGCCTGATCCGCCGGGTGCTCGCGCTCGCCGAGCCCCGAGCCGTGTACAGGGCCGTCGCGGTGGACGCAAGGGGGGAGGACTGGATCCAGGCAGGGGGCGTGCGGCTGGAGAGCGTCGTGCTGGCCCGCCACACCCGGGGGGCGAAGGAGGTGTTCCCCTACGTGGTCACCCTCGGTCCGGGACTCGACGAGGAGACATCGGCCTGCACGGACCTGCTGGAACAGTTCGGCCTCCACGAGGTGGGGAACCTGGCCCTGGCCCGAGCCCAAGAAGTCGTCCGCGAGCGGGTCGCCCGGGCCTCCGGGACCGAAAGGCTGTACAGCCTCCAGCCGGGGGCCCTGGCCGACTGGCCCCTCACCGAACAGGGGGCTTTGTTCCGGCTCCTGGGGGATGTGGAGGCCGCCGTGGGCGTGCGCCTCACCAAGAGCTTCATGATGGTCCCCCGGAAGTCCGTGTCGGGCATCTGGTTCCCCTCGGACGAGGCGTTCGTGTCGTGCCGCCTGTGCGACCAGGAGCGCTGCCCCGCCCGCCGGGCCCGGTTCGAGCCCGAGGCAGCCGAGGAGATACGCCGGCCCTCCCGTCCCCTTCGCTGAGTTCAAGGACCATCCGATCCACCCTGCGTCCCGGCCGGGGCGCTGCTCCTCGGCCGGGCGTCGCCGGACTCTCGCCGGCCTCCCTTTGCGGGTCGGAGGATCCGCGGAGGATCCGGAGGATCCGGGAGGATCCGGGACGCTGGTCGAAAACGAAGGTTTCCTTACGGAGGATCCGGGACACTCTATAATGCCTCCGTCAAGCGAAAAAGATTAGCCTGTGATATCAAGTGGTTACAGACGGGCCCTGTTTGCGGGCGCACCACCCCCTCGGATCACGTCGGCGACGTC
>CAZBGL010000268.1:0-3610 GCA_964491375.1 uncultured Thermodesulfobacteriota bacterium
GTGGGGGCCTGGCCCGGTAGCGTATGGGTCGGGTGCTGCGCCCGTGGACTCGGTCCGGGTTTCGTGCCTTTGCTGCGCCTCGGGGGTGGGCCCGGTGGGGAGACGGCGTGGTCGGCCCGGGGGCTCGTCTCCGCTCGCGGCCCCGGCCTCGGCGGGGGTGCTCGGAGGCGTTCGTGCCGCTCGCGTGCACGTTGGATGGGTTCGGGAGACGTTGCCGTTGGGCCTTCCGGCCGTCTTCGCGGATCCGAGCCCCCGGGCCGGGTGGGAGCGGCCCGTTCGGTCCGTGCGGGTTCGGGAGGGGCCCCTGCGAGGCGCGGGCGCGGCTCCTACGGTCGCCGCGGCCCTGGTGTTTCCGAGCGGCAGGGGCCCGACCCGGGGGTGCTCGCCGGGCGCTTCCGGGCGGCGGGTTGCCGCGGCGAGGTCGCATACGGCGTGTTCGCGCCCGCCCGAGCCGGGGGGCTCTCCCGGGCCTCGGTGATGCCGCCCGGGGCCCGTGTCCGCTTCGGGGCCACGGCCTCGGCGGGGGTGCTCGGAGGCGTTCGTGCCGCTCGCGTGCACGTGGGCTGGGCTCGGGAGACGAAGGCGTTTGGCCTTCCGGCCGCCTGCGCGGCCCCGGCCCCCGGGCGGCGCTGCCGTGCCTACGGGCGGTTCAACGTTCTGGCCGTATTGAGCCCTAAGTGTGCGGAGGGGAAAACCGTGACGCTCTTCACCAAGACCGGCTGCGAGAAGTGCGACTACGTCAAGCGCCACGTGGACCTGGGCGCGCTGGGGGTCCGGGTCGAGGAGCTGGGCCCGGACAATCCGGATGCCTTGGCTCACCTGGCCTGGCACGGGCTCGTCACGGTGGCGGAGCGCAACCTTCCGATCCTGGTCCTGGACGACAACCGTTACCTCACGGGTGCCATCCGCATCCGCAAGTACCTGGAGGGGCTGGTGACCCAGTGACCCGGGCCCGTTCCCCGGACGGCGCGCCCGGGAACGCCGCAACCCGGCACTCCATCCCCTCGAGGGGGCGCCACCCATGACCTTGCCCGAGATCAAGGGGTTCCTGGAGCTGTCCTTCAGCGACTGGCCGGGGCGGATGGCGAGCGTGGTGTTCCTCCCAGGGTGCTCGTTCCGGTGCCCCTACTGCCACAATCACCGCCTGGTCACGGAGCCCGGGTCGCTCGCCTCCTGGCCCCCGCACGAGGTCTTCGCGCGGCTGGAGCGGCTGGCCGGCTGGGTGGACGGGGTGTGCATCACGGGGGGAGAGCCCACCCTCCACCCGGGGCTGGCCGCCCTCCTGGAGCGGTTCCGCTCGCAGGGGCTCGCCGTGAAGCTGGACACGAACGGCTCGCGGCCCTCGGTCGTCGAGGCGCTTCTCGCCCAAGGCCTGGTGGATGCGGTCTCCCTGGACGTGAAGGCACCCCTGGAGCCGGTTCCGTACCGCCGCAACGCCGGGGTCGGCTCGGCGGCCGACGCGGTGGGCCGCACCTTGGAGATCCTCCTGGACAGCCGTCTGCCCCTGGAAGTGCGGACCACGGTGCACCCGGCCCTTCTGAGCCTCGATGAACTCCTGCGCCTGGCCGGGGACCTGGGACGGCGCACCGCGGGCCGGTCGCCCCGCGTCCGGTGGACCCTGCAGCGCTGCCGCACCGACCAGACCCTGGACCCGGCGCTGCAGGACATTCCTCCGCTGCCCCCCGAGGCCTTCGAGCGGTGGCAGGAGTCCGCCCTGGAGGCGTTTGCAGAGGCCGCACGGGGTTGACAGCCCCTCGGGCCGCCCCCTATGCTCCGACGTTTCACGCGGTGGGCACGGACCCTTCCTGGAGTTCCGCAATGGAAGAAAGGGCGGCGGCGTCCCTTCTGGAGGGCGCCCGGGTTCTGGAGCGGTTCGCCGAGACGGCGGCCTCGGACCTTGCACGGGTGGCCCGGCTCGTGGCGGAGCGCCTTCGGGACGGCGGCAAGCTCCTGGCCTTCGGTAACGGGGGATCGGCTGCGGACGCCCAGCACCTGGCAGCCGAGCTCGTGAACCGGTTCCAGAGGGACCGTCCGCCCCTTCCGGCCGTGGCGCTCACCACGGACACGTCGGCGCTCACGGCCATTGCCAACGATTTCGGGTTCGAACGAGTGTTCGCCAAGCAGGTGCAGGCCCTGGCGCGGCCCGGGGACGTTGCCGTGGGGATCTCCACGAGCGGCCGCAGTCCCAACGTGCTCGAGGCCCTCCGGACCGCCCGGGAGGCGGGCTGCCTGTGCATAGGGCTCACCGGCGCGGAAGGGGGGGAGATGGAGGCCGTGTGCCACCATCTGTTCCGCGTGCCCGCCCGTTCCACCCCACGGATCCAGGAGGCCCACGTGGCTTGGATCCACGCCCTCTGTGACCTGATCGACACCCTCCTGTTCCCGGAGGCGGGCTGATGGCGCGGCGGCTTCCTTTCGGGGCTGAGCTGGCCCCCTCGGGGATCCGGACCTATCCCCTGGCGGAGCGGCCCAGCAAGGTGCACGTGCGGGACTTCCGGCCGCCGTACCGGCCCGGGGGCTCCTTCCGGCAGTTCGTGGAGAGCCTGCCGGGCTTCCTGCAGGCCGAGGACCTGAAGGCCGTGGCCCGGGCGGTGGCCGAGGCCCACCAGCAGGGGCGGGTGGTGCTGGTGGGCATGGGAGCCCACAACATCAAGGTGGGGCTCCCGCCCCTGTACGCGGACCTCATGGCCCGCGGGCTCTTGAGCGGCATCGCCCTGAACGGCGCCGCCGTGGTCCACGACTTCGAGATCGCGCTGGCCGGCCACACTTCCGAGGACGTGGCCGCCCAGCTGCGCGAGGGCCGGTTCGGCATGGCCCGGGAGACCGGCGCCTGGCTCAACCGGGTGATCCTCCAAGGCCACCGGAGGGGCCTGGGGCTGGGCGAGGCCGTGGGGGAGGCCATCTGGGAGGACGGCCTGCCCCATCGGGAGTCGAGCCTTCTGGCCAATGCCTACCGGTACCGGGTGACGGCCACGGTCCACGTGGCCGTGGGAACCGACATCATCCACATGCACCCGGACTGCGACGGCGAGGCCCTGGGGGGGGCGACGCTGCGGGACTTCCGCCGGTTCGCGGCCCTGGTGGCCGAACTCGAGGGCGGGGTGTACCTCAACGTGGGCAGCGCGGTGGTGCTGCCGGAGGTGTTCCTGAAGGCCCTGACCCTGGCGCGCAACCTGGGCCGCACGGTGGAGCGGTTCACGACGGCCAACCTGGACTTCATCCGCCACTACCGCCCGAGCGTGAACGTGGTGGGCCGCCCGACAGGGGCCGGCGGCCGCGGCTACCACCTGACCGGCCCCCACGAGATCCTGGTGCCCCTCCTGTTCGGGTGGGTGCTGGAGCTCCTGGAGGGGGGGCATGGATGACGCCTCGGGCCGGCCGGAGGGGTTGGCGTACCCGGTGTTCCTGGATCTGCGGGGCCGGCCCGTGCTCGTGGTGGGCGGCGGCCGGGTGGCCGCGCGCAAGGTGGAAGGGCTGCTCGTCGCCGGCGCCCGGGTGACCGTGGTGGCCCCCCGGGTGGAGCCCCGGATCCGGGCCTGGGCCCGGCAGGGCCGGGTCCGCTGGCAGGCCCGGGCGTTCGATCCGGGGGACCTGCCAGGCATGGAGCTTG
>CAZBGL010000269.1:0-8012 GCA_964491375.1 uncultured Thermodesulfobacteriota bacterium
CGGGCGAGGACCTGGGCGAGTACTACGTGCCCATCGACAAGCAGGCGGACGAGACGAACTCCCAGGCCATCTTGCGCAACTTCGCCCGGTGGAAGGAGGAACGGAGCGGCAAGAACAAGGTCCGGTGCGAGGTGTGCGGGATCTACGGCGCCACCGAGCAGGCCCGGTCCGAACAGGACAGCGTGCTGTCGTTCTGCTTCGGATGTCATGACTTCAAGGATCGGTATGCCGAGCACACGCATCATCCGGACAAGGCCAGGCTCGCGTGCTTCGACTGCCATGTCCAGCAGAACAAGGACCTGATGAACGAGAACGTGAAGCCCGACGTGCACTCATACGACTACTTCCTGGTGCATCCGGACAACTGCTACGATCCACGGATCGAGAAAACGTGCGCCCGGTGCCATGGAGACCGGGACGAGGCGTGGGCCCGTTCCATGGTGGAACGTTGGAGGCGCCCTCTGGAACTGGACCACTGAGCCGGGGACTACGGCCCCGCTTCGGGGAAGGGAGGCAGAGAGCATGGAGAGGTTGGGAATGCGCCTTGCCGCGGGTCTCGCTCTGGGCATGCTCGTGTGTGCAGCGACCGGGGGCACAGCACGGGCCCAGGAAACCGCCATGCGGCTGAAGATCGGGGACAAGGCCCCGACGTTTACGCTGGAGGACTTTGAGACCGGCAGGCCCGTCTCGCTCGGGGAGTACCTGGGCCACAAGGTGATCATGCTCGAGTTCTGGGCCACGTGGTGCGACATCTGCAAGTCCGAGATGCCCAGGCTCGAGCAGGAATACCGGCAGTACAAGGACAAGGGGTACCGGCTGCTGGCCATCACGCTGAGCCGCGGGGACAAGAAGGACCGGGAGAAGATCAAAGCGCTCCGGGAAAAGTACGATCTCACGTATCCTATGCTCATGGACACCGAGTTCGAGGTGGCCACCAAGATCTACGGGCTCTCGGGGCCGATCCCCCTCAAGGTGATCATCGACTGCCAGGGCATCATCCGGTACACGCACGTGGGTGACTACGCCGACGGCATCAGCGAAGTTCCTTTCGTGCTGGACGAACTCCTCAAGGACCCCGCCTGCAAGCCGTGATACTCTTTACAGTCCTGCGCCGGCCGGCCTTGGCCGTGTGTGTGTGGATGGTGTTTGCGTGGTGTTGGGGGGCCGGCGCCGCCATCCGTACGGTCCCCCGGGGCCGCACCCTCGGAAGCGAGGCGGTGCGCCAGGCCCTGGCCGCCCCCACGGACGAGGGCCGGATCGAAGCGCTGATCCGCGTATTGAAGGGAGAAGACCTTCCTGCCGCGTTCGAGGCGTTGGAGGTCTTGGCGACCATGGGGCCCCGGGTGGTGCCCCGTCTGGCCACCGAGATGCACCGTACCCGCAACAATTGGCTCATCGGGGCGACCCTGGTCCGCATGGGATCGGCAGCGGTCCCGCCGTTGATCGAGTTGCTCGAGCAGGCCGACGAGCCCACGGCGGTGGACTGCATCTATCTGCTCGGAGCCATCCGTGACCGGCGCGCCGTGCCCATCCTGATCCGGTACCTGGACGATCCCCGCCAAAAGGTGCGGATGTACGCCGTGACCTCGCTGCTCCAGATCGGGGGCCCCCGCGCAGTGGAGGCCGTGTTGGGGCGCCTGACCCGAGAGGGTGCTGGGCTTTCCGGGTACATCCAGGAATCGCTCATCCGGTTCGCCCGTAAGGATGTGGCCCCCGTGATTCAGAGCCTGACCAGCTCCGACCCCCGGGTCCGGAGGAAGGCCGCATACCTGTTGGGCGAGTTGGGAGACCCTCTGGCGGTGGAACCCCTGGCCCGGTTGCTGGAAGACCCGGACCCGATCGTTCGGAAGAACACTTGTTACGCCCTGGGGGCGCTGGCGTCTGCCACGGAGGAGCCGGGGTGGGTGGTCCGCGCCCTGGTGGCGAGGCTCGGGGATCCCGACGAAGAGGTGGCGGACCAGGCCCGGTCTGCGCTGGTCCGTTTCGGCCGGGCGGCCGTGGATGCCCTCGTCGAAGCGTGCCGGAAAGAACGGGCGGACGTGGTGGTGCGGGCGCTCAATGCACTGCGGGACATCGGCAGTGCCGATGCGGAACCCGTGATGATCGATCTGCTCGCCCACCCGGATCATCGGGTGAGAGTCGCCTCGGTATCGGGCCTGGTGGAGGTGGGTACGGCCCGTGCGGTGGAGCCTCTCCTTCAGGCCCTGAGGGACGAGGATCTCCAGTGGTTCGCGTCGCTGGCCCTGGAGAGGGTGGGCGCGGAGAAACTGGATCTGTTTTTCGCCACTTTGCCCAACGACCCCACCATGAGCCTGCGGATCCAGATCCTGGTCCGGCTCGGGTCCTCGGTGGTCCCGTTCTTGGTGGAACAGTTGAACGCCCAGAGCACATCGCGCCGTGCGGCGGCCTGCTGGGTGCTGGGCGAGATCGGGGACCCTTCGGCTGCGGAGGACCTCGCGGGGCTTCTGGACGATCCCCAGGTGGGATGGCTGGCGGCCCGGTCTCTCCACAGGCTGGGGCGGGCCGGCCTGGATGCGCTCAGGCGCTATCTGCGTTCGGCACCCGGGGAGACCGGGGCGGTGAACGCGGTCGAGGGCATCGCCCTGTTCCAAGACCCCGAAGCATGGACGGAGCTGGAACGGGCCGTTCAGGCGGACATCCCCCGGGCGGCCCGGGTGCTCGCAGCCGTGCGGATCTCGGAGAGGGGGGACCCGGTTCAGGTGGCCCGGTTGCGCTCCTACCTGGACGGGGACGGGGCTGACCTCTGGCCCGAGGTGGAACAGGCGTTGCGTCGTGCCGCCCCGGTGCGGTGAGCCTCGCCGCCCACCGCCCGGCTTCCGGAAGGCGTGGGAGGCCTTCCGGCGCCGCACCCGGGGTCAGCGTTCCACCGAGGGCGGGCCCGCCTCGGCGGGTTCGGGGAGCCCTCTTTTCGCCTCCCGCACCAGTTCCCGGGCCACCAGGATCTTCTGCACCTCGTTCGCGCCCTCGTAGATCTGGGTGATCTTGGCGTCCCGAAACGCGCGCTCGGCTCGGTTCCCGCTGACACACCCCGGGCCTCCCAGCATCTGGAGCGCCCGCTCGCAGGCCCACATGGCCGTTTCCGTGGCGAACAGCTTGCACATGGCCGACTGGGCCGTGTAATCGATGCGGCCGGCGTCGATCATGCGCGAGGTGCGCTCCACCAGGGCGCTGGCCGCCTCGATCCGGGACGCAACGTCCGCTACCAGGAACCGGATGCCCTGCTTGTCGATGAGGGGCTCGCCCATGATCTGGCGCTGGCAGGCGAACTGGATCGCGGCCTCCAGCGCCCCCCGGGCCAGACCCACGGCCTGGGCGGCGATCCACGGCCGGGAGATGTTCAGGGTCTCCATGGCGATCACGTAGCCGTCGTTCTTCCCGCCGATCCGGTCCGATTCGTCCACCGGCACCCCGTCGAAGTGGAGCGACGCCGTAGGGATGCCCCGCATCCCCAGGAGCCGGTTGGAAGGGCCCACCCGGAACCCGGGCCGATCCGCGTCCACGAGGTACGCGCTCACGTGCTTGATGCCCGGCTCCCGGTAGTTGGCGAACACCACGTAGGCGTGGGCGACGCCCGCGTTGGTGATGAGGTACTTGGTGCCCGTCATGCGAAACGAGCCGTTCTCCTCCACGACCTCGGTCCGCATGCTGTAGGCGTCGGACCCGGAGGACGGCTCGGTCAGGGCGAACCCCAGAAGGCGGCCCTCTTTGGTCACGGCCCCGAGCACCTCGGCCCGGCGGGCAAAATCCGTGCGCTGCAGCACCGGCAGGACCCCGACGGCCTGCACGATCAGGAGAAGCGAGAAGGCCCCCGAGAACCGGGCCACCTCCTCCACCACGCACGAGAACTCCAGGTGGGAGAGGCCCAGGCCGCCCAGGTCCTCGGGCACCATGGCGGCCATGAGGCCGGCCCGCTGGAACGCCTCGAGCACGTCCTGCGGAAACTCGCCCGTGCGGTCCACCTCGGCCGCGCGCCGGGCAGCGAGCTCCAGAATGTCCGAGAACCGTTCGGCGATCCTATGGCGGGTCTTGTCCACGGCGCCCTCCTTTCGGTCGCACCGGAGGGGGCCGTCCCAAGCTTCGGGAGCTTCGGTCAGGCCTCTCGCGTTTTCGCCCATGCCCGGAGCCGCGCGGCAGCCTCCTCCAGGGTTTCGTCCCGTTTGCAAAAGCAGAACCGCACGAACCGCCGTCCGTCCGCCGGGTTCGAGAAGAAGCTCGAGCCGGGCACCACGGCCACCCGGGCCGAACGGACGAGTTCCAGGGCGAACTCCGTGTCGTCGTACGCCCCGAAGGCGTCGATCTCGGCCATCACATAGTAGGCCCCCTCGGGTTCGTAGCACCGGAACCCCAGTTGTTCGAGAACCGGCACGAACCGGTCCCGCTTGGCCTGGTACAGGGCGGCCAGGTCTTCGTAGTACCGGCCGGGCGACCCTAAGGCCACCGCCCCGGCCTCCTGAAGGGGGGCGGCCGCGCCCACGGTGAGGAAGTCGTGCACCTTCCGGATGGCCGCGGTGAGCCGCGGGGGGGCGATGGCGTAGCCGATGCGCCACCCGGTCACCGAGTACGTCTTGCTCAGGCCGCTCACCACCACGGTGCGCTCACGCATTCCCGGAAGCGTGGCGATGCACACGTGGTCGCGGCCGTCGAACACGATGTGTTCGTAGATCTCGTCGGTGATGGCCACCAAGTCGCGTTCCACGCACACCCGGGCGACGGCCTCCAGTTCCCCCCGGGAGAACACCTTGCCGGTTGGATTGTGGGGAGTGTTCAGTACCAGCGCCCGGGTGCGGGGGCCAACGGCCCGTTCCAGGTCCTCGGGGTCGAACGCCCAGACCCGTCTGCCCCCTTCCGTGCGGGGCCGAAGGGATACGTATCGCGGGACCGCGCCGCACAGGATCGCATCCGGGCCGTAGTTCTCGTAGAAGGGCTCGAACACCACCACTTCGTCCCCGGGGTCCACCACGGCCAGAAGGCTCGCGATCATGGCCTCGGTGGAGCCGCACGTCACGGTGATCTCGGTCTCCGGGTCCACGTCGAGGCCGGTGAACCGGCGGGTCTTCTCGGCGAGGGCGTGTCGGAAACCGGGTGCGCCCCAGGTGATGGCGTACTGGTTGATGTCGGCCCGGATGGCCCGGCAGGCGGCCTCCTTGATTTCCTCCGGGCAGGGAAAATCCGGAAACCCCTGGGCCAGGTTCACGGCGTCGTGGGCCATGGCGTGGCGGGTCATCTCGCGGATGACCGACTCGGTGAACTGTCGGGCCTTGCGGGAGATCTTCACGGTCGCTCGTTCCTTTCGTCGATCCCTTCGGGGCTTCCCGGAGCCGCCGGACCGCAGGAGGACGCCGATGCCCCTCCACGGGCCTCGCGACCCCACCCCCTCCACGAGATGCGAGTACAGACCGGATTGCCCTCCACCTCTCAGTGCTTGAAGCACCGCTGCCCCGTAAACACCATGGTGGCGCCGGCCTCGTTGACGGCCTCGATCACCTCCCAGTCCCGGTTGGATCCCCCCGGCTGGCAGACCGCGGTCACGCCTTCCCGGAGGCCCACGTCCACGCCGTCGCGGAACGGGAAGAACGCGTCGCTGATCATGGCGGCCCCGCGCAGGCCCGCGTTGACTCGCCGGGTTTCCTCGCGGATCTCCTCCAGGAGGTCACGGTCGGCCTCCCCGCGCTCCACCCGCAGTTCGAGCTCCTTCAGGGGGATCCCGTGGCGGTCGAAGCACAGGGCATCGGCGTACTTGGTGTACGCCTTGAACACGGCGATCTCGGCCACCCCGACCCGGTCCTGCTCCCCCGTTCCGATGCCCACGGTGCACCGGTCCTTCACGTAGAGCACCGAGTTGGAGGTGACCCCCTGTTCCACGCACCATCCGAAGAACAGGTCGGCCAGTTCCCCTGGGGTCGGTTCCCGTTGCACGCGGTATTCCCGGCCCTCCCGCACGGCCACCGCCGGCTTGAAGTCGCCGGGGCCTCGGATCGCGTTGAGCGGCGACTGCTGCACGATGAGCCCGCCGTCGATCAGGGACTTGAAGTCCACGAATCGCATCGAACGGTACTCGGCCAGGCGGTCCATCCGGGGCACCGCGAGGATGCGCAGGTCCTTTCGCCGGCACAGGACGTCCACCACCCCCTCCTCGTACTCGGGCGCGGCCACCACCTCCAGGTAGTGCTCCGCCACGGCCTCGGCCGTGGCGCGGTCCATGGAGCGGTTCACGACCAGGGCCCCGCCGAACGCAGCGATCCGGTCGGCCCGGTCGGCCCTCAGGTACGCTCTCTCCAGCGTCTCGGCCTCGGCGGCGCCGCAGGGGTTGTTGTGCTTGAGGATGACCGCGGTGGGCCTGTCCATGAGGTGACGCAGGATGTTCAACCCGTTGTCCACGTCGGTGAGGTTGATCTTGCCCGGATGCTTCCCCGCCTGGAGCATGTGTTCCTCGGACAGGGCCGACACCAGGCCGAGCCCGGGCCGGATGAACGTGCACCCCCCCAGGGTCAGGTTCCCGCCCACCAGCTCGTAGAGGGCCGCTTCCTGTCCCGGGTTTTCGCCGTACCGGAGCCCCTTCTCCACGAGCACCCCCTCGGGGCCGGGCAGTTTCCACGTGCGCTTGCGGTACACCAGCGTCTGGTCGCCGAAGGTGATGGTGAGCCGGTCGGGGAAATGGTCGTCCATCACGGTGCGGTACATCTGCTTCAGTTCCGCCATCGGCTCGTCCTCCGTGCGTCGGGTTCGGGAAGGCCTTGCCTATACCACAGGGTCTTCGGGCCTGGGAAGCCCGAGGCCCTTCCCCCAGGAGGATCACCGGGCCATAATGTCGGGCCGTGTCAGCCGACGAGGCGCGAGGAGGGGGACGTGCACGAAACGGGCATCGCCATGGAGGTGCTGCGGATTGCGTCCGAGTCCCTATCGGGCCGGGCCGTCCACCGGGTGACCGCGCTTCGGCTCACCGTGGGACGGTGGTCGGGCGTGGAGCCCGAGGCGCTGCGGTTCGCCCTGGAGGCGATCTCGGCGGGTTCGCGGTTCGACGGATGCCGGGTGGAGATCTCGGTGGTGGAGCCGAGGTTCCGCTGCGATGCGTGCGGAACGGAGTACGCAGCGGAACACCACCTGGAGCCGTGCCCTTCGTGCGGGCAGACCGCAGGCGCGCTCGTGGCCGGAGACGAGATGACCCTGGATGCGATCGAGGTGGAGGAGGCATGAGCCGGATCGAGGTGGAACAACGGGTTCTGGCCCGGAACGAGGCCCTGGCCCGCCGGAACCGGGAGCGGTTCCGGGCGGCCGGATCCTACGTGGTCAACCTGATCTCCAGCCCGGGGGCGGGAAAGACCACGCTGCTCGTCGCCACGCTCCAGGCGCTGCCCGACGGGATCCGGGCCGGAGTGATCGAGGGGGACGTCCAGACGGACAACGACGCCCGCCGGATCGCGGCCACCGGAGCGCCGGTGGAGGCCATCGAGACCGGGGGGGCGTGCCACCTGGACGCCCCGATGGTGGGGCGGGCGTTCCAGGCGCTGGTCGAGCGGGAACGGGGCGCCCCCGACCTCCTCTTGGTCGAGAACGTGGGGAACCTGGTGTGCCCGGCCTCCTACGACCTCGGCGAGGACGAGAAGGTGGCGCTGGTGAGCGTGACCGAGGGCGAGGACAAGCCCGTGAAGTATCCGGCGCTCTTCCACCACGCCGCGGTGCTGGTGGTGACCAAAGTGGACCTCCTGCCCCACCTGGAGTTCGACCTGGATGCGCTGATCCGGAACGCCCGGGCCGTGAACCCCGCCTTGGAGGTGTTCACCGTGTCCGCCCGCACCGGTGAAGGCATGGGGGCCTGGATCGATTACCTGGTGGCGCGGTGCCGGAAGGGGACGTGATCCCTGGAGACCGGCACGCTAAAATGGGGCGGGAGAGGCGGACGGGATAGGGAGGGAGCGCCTTTCCAGGCGTGACATGGCCTGGAGGACTGGGGGGACTCGCCCGGGCCCGTGCCCCTCGGCTGTGCAAAGGAA
>CAZBGL010000270.1:0-15773 GCA_964491375.1 uncultured Thermodesulfobacteriota bacterium
GGGGCCGCCCTGGGCGCGAGCATCACCATCCTGGCCGGGCTCGGGGGGTACACCGCCTGGGGGTTGGGGCTGCTGCCCCTGTGCGCGTTCGCCGGGGCGCTCCTGGCCCTGGCTGCCGTCCACCTGCTCACCCCGTCGCGCCGGTTCGGTTCGGGCAACACCTTGATCCTGGCGGGCATCGTGGTGAGCACCACGCTCTCGGCCGGGATCAGCCTGATCAAGAGCCTCAACGAAGACACGGTTTCGTCCATCGTCTTCTGGATCCTGGGCAGCTTCAGCGGCCGGGGATGGCCCCACGTGCTGTTCTCGGCGCCCTATGTGGCCGCAGGGCTCGCCGGGGCCTTCTGGATGGCCCGGGACCTGGACCTTCTGGCCCTGGGGGACGAGTCGGCGCGCCAGCTCGGGGTGGACGCCGCCGGGGCGCGGCGGTGGCTCCTCGTGTCCGCGTCGGTCCTCACCGGCGCCTGCGTGGCCGTGAGCGGGGTGATCGGGTTCGTGGGCCTGGTGGTGCCGCACCTGCTCCGGGCACTGGTGGGCCCCCGCCACCGGACGCTGCTGGCCGGATCGTTCCTGGGGGGGGCCGTGCTCCTGGTGCTGGCCGACAGTCTGGCCCGGACCGTGCTCCCCGGCGGAGAGGAGCTGCCCGTGGGGGTGGTCACGGCGCTCTTGGGCGGCCCGTTCTTCTGCTACCTGCTCCGGTGGAGCCCGGTGGCCAGGCCGTGACCGGCCCCGCTCCACCCCGGTGCGGGATCGCGGGGAACGCCCGGACACCACGAGGTTGGGATGTTGGAACGGCAGCACGCTGGGATACCGCCGTCAACCGATAACCGTTGGCCACCCGCTGGCCCAACGGAGGACCCTGTGATCCGGGTGCGTGACCTGTGGGCCGGATACGGCGGCGATCCCGTGCTCTGCGGCGTGGACCTGGACGTTGCCGGGGGAGACTTCCTGGGCATCCTGGGGCCCAACGCGTGCGGCAAATCGACGCTGGTGCGCGTGCTCACCGGGGTGATCCGGCCTTCCAGAGGACAGGTGCGGGTGGACGGTGTGGACCCGGCCTCCGCCAGACCCCTGGAGGTGGCGCGGATCGTGGCCACGGTGCCCCAGTCCACCGAGATCCCGTTTCCCTTCACCGGGCTCGAGGTGGTCCTGATGGGCCGGTACCCTAGGCTGGGACGCTTTGGAACCCCGGGGCCGGGCGACCTCCGGGCCGTTCGTGCGGCCATGGGGCACACCGACACCGACCACCTGGCGGAACGCCGGATCACCGAGGTCTCCGGGGGGGAGCGCCAGCGGTTGGTCCTCGCCAGGGCGCTGGCCCAGGAAGCGCCGGTACTGCTCCTGGACGAGGCCACGGCTTCGCTGGACGTGCACCGGAAGATCGACGCCTTCGACCTGCTGGCCGAACTCAACCGCGCGGGGACCACGGTGTGCGCGGTGATGCACGACCTGAACCTGGCGGCCCTGTACTGCCGGAGGCTCCTGTTCCTCAAGCACGGCCGGGTGTTCGCCTGCGGCCCCACGGCCCAGGTGTTCCGGAGGGAGGTGCTGGAGGCCGTGTACGAAACACCGGTGGAGGTGTCGGTGCACCCGGCTACGGGCCGGCCGCACGCCGTGTTCCTGCCCCGGGGCGGGCCGTGCAGAGGAGTGTCCCCATGAAGAACCGCCGGATCTCCTTGGCCCTTCTGGCGGCCTGGGCCCTGACCCCCGCAACCCCGCGGGCAGCCTGCGTGCAGGACGACACCGGCGTCCGGGCGTGCGTGGAGACACGCGCCCCCCGGATCGTCTCCCTTTACGGAGCCTACACCGAACTCTTATGGGAGATGGGCGCCGGGGGGCTTTTGGTGGGACGGACCCGGAACGACCGCACGATACCCGAGGTGCGGGAACTCCCATCGGTGGGCACGGGCCTGAGGCCCAACGTGGAGTTCGTGCTGGCCCTGCGGCCCGACCTGGTGGTGGCCCGCGCCGGCCGGGCGGCACGCACGGCGGTCGCCGACCTCCGGGCCCGGGGGCTCACGGTGGCCGCGTTCGATCCCCGGAGCTTCGACGAGCTGTACCGCACCATCGAACGGCTGGGCCGGCTTGCGGGTCGCCCCGGCCGCGCCGCCGCCCTGGCGCGCCGGATCCGCGCCAGGGTCGAGGCGGTGCGCAGGCGCACCGCCTCGGAACGGCCCGCCCGGGTGGTGTACGAGGTGCGCGCCCAGCCCCTGACCGTGGCCGGGACGGACAGCTTGATGAACGAGATCATCCGGGCCGCCGGGGGGGTGAACGCCGTGACCCGGCCCAAGAAGATCCTCATGCTGGACGTGGAGGCCCTGCTCCGGCTGGACCCGGACGTGTACATCGTGCAAAAGGGCCCCATGAACCGGAACCCCCTGCATCCGGCCCGGCGCCCCCTGTTCCGGAACCTCCGTGCCGTGCGCGAGGGCGCCGTGTTGATGGTGGAGGAGACCCGCTTCGCCCGGCCCGGCCCCCGCGTGGCCGACGCCGTGGAGGAACTCGCCCGTTTCCTGCACCCCGAGCTGTTTCGCTGAAACGAGCCGGCAGACCCAGTTGCGGCCCCCGGGTCCCTCGCCCTCTGCCCACGGCGCAACGGGCGTTCCATCGTCTCGCACAACGATCGCCACGACCCCAAGGGGCAGCGGCCGACCCCTGGGCTGCCGAGCCAGGCCCCACGCCGGCGCCGCCCTCTACGGGCGGCACACCCTCTTCCCGATGGCCTGGCCCCTCCGAGCGGGACCCACCGGCCAACGCCTTCGGATACCACACACAGCCCGTTCCCATACCGCCCGGGGCTCGGAGTCGCGCGAGGGGCCGGAAGGCCCAACGGCAACGTCTCTCGAGCCCGCCAACCGTGCACGCGAGCGGCACGCCGACTACCGGCCGCCGGCATCGAGGCCGCGGCCGGAAGCGGAGACGAGCCCCGGGCGACATGGGACGCTTCGGCCCAGGTGCGGCTGTCGGGGCGCTCCCACGCCACGCTAGCATCTCGGCCCCCAAGAGCGATCTAGCGCCCCCGCATCCCCCCCTTCCACCCCTGGATCGCTCCCTGCGCCCACGCCGGGTCGTGGTCGGCGTGGCACGAGGCGGTGCAGCTGTCCGGCCGACCCGGAGGCCCTCCCGGAGCCAGGAACCGGAAGGTGTGGGTGCGCACGCGCATGTACCGGTCGGCCGGGTTCACCACGGTCATGTGGCAGTCCACGCAGCCCGCCGCCCCCTCGGGATGGCCCCGGTGCACCGGGGTGTCCGGGAGGTCCCGGCCGTGACAGCCCCGGCACAGTTCCTCGGTGCGGCGCCGGAGGCCATGGGGCTTGTCGGACCCGTGGGGCAGATGGCAGGTGGTGCACGAAAGCCCGGAGCGCGCGTGCCGGCTCTGGAGGAACCCTTGGTACTCCATGAAAGGCAGCCGCTCGGTGCCGTCGGGCCAGAAATAGGCGGTGGCTCCGGCCGGATCGGGCCGCTCCAAGCGGAAGGACCGCTCCAGCGGCTCGCCCGGCCGGAAGCCCACGGGATAGGGGCGGCCCGTGCGCGGGGCCCAACCCCGGCTGTGGCACGCGCCGCACAGCGCCGCCCGCGCCAAGGGGGCCAGTTCGCTCGGCCGCAGAATGGGCTTCCGGCCGCCGCTCCGCGCGTGTGCCTCGCCCGGCCCGTGGCAGGCGGAACACCCTACGTTGGGCTCGGAGAACGCACGCTTCACCGGGTCGTACCCGGTGGTGTGACACCCGGCGCACGCCTCTTCCCAGGGGATCCGATCCCGGGCCACCGCCTGGAGCGCCGGCGGCAGGGGCTCCCACCGGCGCTCCCGCAGGTTCCATTGGGCGGGGAGCAAGAGGTGGCCCTCCGGCGTCCGCCGGAAGTACACCTGGATCTGGAGCACGCCGAAGGCCAGGGCCACGTCGGAGCGGTCGAACCGTCCCTGCACGTTCCCGGCCCACCCGGGTGCCCGCCCGTCCCACCGGGCCTTCACCAACCGGGGATCCCTGGAGGGGTCGATCAGGAAGTGACTGTGGGGGTGGCGCACCCACAGGGAGAACTCGGGGCTGTGACAGGCACCGCACCGGCGCGAAGGGCTGGTGGCCACCCCAGAGCCCACCCGTACGTGGGAGACCCCGCCCTCGGCGAGCACGGCCCCGGACGCACCCGCCCACAGGATCCACGCCGCCGCCAGGAGCCACGCGGGCGCGGAGCGCACCAGGGCCCCACGCCCGGGGCCTCGGCCCTCTTGAAGGGTCCCGGACGGAACCCGACGGGTCATCCGTCGTCGCGCACGGCTGCCTGGGCCGCGGCCAGCCGGGCGATGGGTACGCGGAAGGGGCTGCACGACACGTAGTCCAGGCCCACCTTGTGGAAGAAGGCGATGGAGTCGGGATCGCCGCCGTGCTCGCCGCACACCCCCACCTTGAGGTCGGGCCGGCTGGAGCGGCCCTTCTGGGTGCCCATGGCCACGAGCTGGCCCACCCCCTCCTGGTCCAGGCTCTGGAACGGATCCTTTTCGTAGAAGCCCTTTTCCACGTAGAGCGGCAGGAACGTGCCCGCGTCGTCCCGGCTGAACCCGCAGGTCATCTGGGTGAGGTCGTTCGTGCCGAAGCTGAAGAACTCGGCCTCCTGGGCCACCTGGTCGGCCGTGAGCGCCGCCCGGGGCACCTCGATCATGGTCCCCACCAGGAACGGCAGGTCGTCCACGCCGGTGGATCGCTTCACCTCGTCGGCCACCTCCAGGATGATCCGCTTCTGGTCCTCCAGTTCCTTGACGTGGCCCACCAGGGGCACCATGATCTCGGGCCGGGCGTCCACGCCCTCCTTGCGCAGCTCGGCGGCCGCCTCCAGGATGGCCCGCGCCTGCATCCGGGTGATCTCGGGATAGCTGATGCCCAGCCGGCAGCCCCGGTGGCCCAGCATGGGGTTCATCTCGCGCAACTGCTCCACCCGGGCGCGCACCGCCTCGGGGTCCTTGCCCATCACCCGAGCCAGTTCCTCGATCTGCCGCTCCTCGTGGGGCACGAACTCGTGGAGCGGGGGATCCAGCAGCCGCACCGTGACCGGCAGGCCCTCCATGGCCCGGAAGATGCCCTTGAAGTCCTCCTTCTGGAACGGCAGCAGCTTGTCCAAGGCCCGGGCCCGCTCCTCGGGCGTGTCGGCCAGGATCATCTCCCGCATCGCCAGGATCCGGTCGTCGCCGAAGAACATGTGCTCGGTACGGCACAGGCCGATGCCCTCGGCGCCGAACCGCCGGGCCTGAGCGGCGTCCTCGGGCCGGTCTGCGTTCGTGCGCACGCCCAGGCGACGCAGTTCGTCACACCAGCCCAGGAACGCGCGGAGCACCTCGTTCTTTTCCGGGTCCATCACGATGAGCGGGAGCTCCCCGCGGTAGATGGCGCCCTTGGTGCCGTTCACGGTGATCACGTCGCCCTCGCGGAGCACGGTGTCGCCCACCCGGACCGTGCCCGCCGACACGTCGATGTCCAGGTCACCGCAGCCCACCACGCAGGTCTTGCCCCAGCCGCGGGCCACCAGGGCCGCGTGGGACGTCATGCCGCCCTTTGCGGTCACGATGGCCTGGGCCGCGTGCATCCCGTGCACGTCCTCCGGGCTCGTCTCGGTGCGCACCAGGATGACCCGCTCGCCCGCCCCGCCCAGTTCCTGGGCCCGGTCCGCCGTGAGTACGATCTTGCCCACCGCGCCGCCCGGTCCGGCCGGGAGCCCCCGGGCGAGCACCCGGGCGTCCCGCTCGGCCGCCGGATCCACCATGGGATGGAGCAGCTCGTCGAGCTGGGAGGGCTTGACCCGGAGTACGGCCTCGCGCTTGTCGATGAGACCCTCGTTGCACATGTCCACGGCCATGCGTACCGCCGCCGGGCCGTTACGCTTGCCCACTCGGGTCTGGAGCATCCAGAGGCGGCCCTCCTGGATCGTGAACTCGATGTCCTGCATGTCCCGGTAGTGGCGCTCCAGGGTCTCGCGCACCTCGAGGAGCTGCTGGTACACCTCGGGCATCACCTCCTCGAGGGTGGGCAGGTCCCGGTTCGTGTCGCTCTTGCACGCCTCGTTGATCGCGTAGGGGGTGCGGATGCCGGCCACCACGTCCTCGCCCTGGGCGTTGGGCAGCCATTCGCCGTAGAACACGTTCTCGCCGGTGGCCGGGTTGCGGGTGAACGCCACGCCCGTGGCCGAGTTGTCCCCCATGTTGCCGAACACCATGGCCTGCACGTTCACGGCCGTGCCCCAGTCGTCGGGGATGCCCTCGATGCGGCGGTACTCCACGGCGCGCTTGCCGTTCCACGACTGGAACACCGCGCCGATGGCCCCCCAGAGCTGCTCCCGGGCATCGTCCGGGAACGGCTTGCCCAGCACCTCTTCCACGCGCCGGCGAAACGCGTCGCACAGGCGCTTGAGATCGTCGGCCGTGAGGTCCGTGTCGGACGCGTAGCCCTTTTCCCTCTTCAGGTCCTCCATCATGTGCTCGAGCTGGAGCCGGATCCCGCGACCTTCCTCGGGTTCGATGCCAGCCGCCTTCTCCATGACCACGTCCGCGTACATCATGATGAGCCGCCGGTAGGCGTCGTACACGAACCGCTCGTTGTCCGTCTTGCGGATCATGCCGGGGATGGTGGCCGAGCACAGGCCCACGTTGAGCACGGTCTCCATCATGCCGGGCATGGACTGGCGGGCCCCGCTCCGCACGCTCACCAGCAGGGGATTGTCGGGGTCGCCGAAGCGGCTGCCCATCACCCGCGCCATGTGCTCGAGGCCCCGGTCCACCTCGTCGCGGAGCGTCTCGGGATACGTGCGGCCGTGGGCATAGTAATAGGTGCACACCTCGGTGGTGATCGTGAACCCCGCGGGCACCGGGATGCCCAGGTGGCACATCTCCGCGAGGTTCGCCCCCTTCCCGCCCAGGAGCTCCTTCATGTCGGCCCGCCCCTCGGCCTCGCCCGCACCGAACGTGTACACGTACTTGGCCATTGCGCTCCCTCCTGTTCAGCGGTCGGTTCTGTGGATGGCCGCTATCTCGAACGGCTGGTTGGGTCCTCGGGGTGTCCGTGGCGCGGTTGCCCGGGGCTTCGAACGCCGCGCCCGAAAAGCCGCTCCCCGCGGTCGGGGGCCGGACCCAGGGGAGCAGTAGGAAAGACCCCGGTCCGGCACCCTGCTGGTCGGCAGAACGTGCCGCCTCACTTTCCCACCCGGGTGAAGTCGGCCACCCGCCGCAGCAGGCCGGCCACGGCCGCGAGCAGCCTCAGCCGAGCGGCCCGCACCCCGGGGTCCGGGTCCATCACGAGCACCTCGTCGAAGAACCGGTCTACCGCGGCCTTCAGGGACTCGGCCTCCGACAGGAACCGGTCGTAGGCCCCGGCCGCGGCCGCCTCCTCCATGCGCTGCCGCACGGTGCGGTACGCCTCCCACAGGCCCTTTTCGGCCGGCGCGACCAGGCGCTCCGGGTCGGCCCGGCCCGGCTCCTGGCCCTTGAGGATGTTGCCCACCCGCTTGAACGTGGCCGCCAGGGGCTCGAGCCGGCCCTTCTGGCGCGCCTCCTGGAGCGCCCGGGCCCGGGCCTCGGCGTCCACCACGTCGTCCCAGCCCGCTTCCAGGACCGCCGCGGCCAGGTCGGCGTCCGTGCCCTGCTGCACGAGCAGTCCCTCGAGACGCCCCCGGAAGAACCCCAGTACGTCCGAGCGCACCTCGTCCCGGCCACGGGTGAGCTTGCCCGCGAGAAGCTCCAGGGCCTCGTCCACGAGCCACGACACCGGGATCCGCAGCCGTTTCTCCAGCAGGGTCCGCAGCACCCCCAGGGTCTGGCGCCGAAGCCCGTACGGGTCGGCCGTGCCCGTGGGGAGCAACCCCACCCCGAAGCACCCCACCACCGTGTCCACTTTGTCGGCCATCCCCACGCAGGCGGCCTCCACCGACCCGGGCACCGGCCCCCCCGCGTGGAGGGGCCAGTAGTGCTCCTCGATCCCCCGGGCCACCACCGGGTCCTCTCCGGCGCGCAGCGCGTACTCCCGGCCGATCACGCCCTGGAGTTCGGGGAACTCGTACACCATCTGGGTCACCAGGTCCGCCTTGCACAGGCGGGCGATCCGGTCCACCGTGTCCACGCTCCCGGGGCACACCCGCTCGGCGATGCGCCGGGCCAGGGCGCGGAACCGTTCCACTTTCTCGTGGCTGGTCCCCAGCTTGGACTGGAACACCACCTCCCTGAGGTCCTCGGCGTGTTCCTCCAGGGACTTCTTCTGGTCCTCCTCGAAGAAGAACCGTGCGTCCGCGAGCCGGGCCCGCAGCACCCGCTCGTTGCCCCGGGCCACCACGGACATGTCCCGGGCCCGGGTGTTCGAGACGGTCACGAAGTGGTTCAGGAGCCCGCCCTCGCCGTCCACGACCGCGAAGTACTTCTGGTGGTGCTTCATGGTGAGGATCAGAAGCTCCCGGGGCAGTTCCAGGTACCGATCCTCGAAACTCCCGGCCACGGGCACCGGGTACTCCACCAGATGGACGACCTCGTCCAGGAGATCCGCGTCCAGCAGCGCCCGGCCCCCCACCCGTTCGGCCTCGGCCGCCACCCCCTCGGCGATGAGCCGCCGCCGCTCTTCGGGATCCACCACCACAAAGGCCTCCCGCACCTTCCGGAAGTAGTCGTCCGCGTCCATCACGTCGAACGCGCCGGGGTGGTGGAACCGGTGGCCCCGGCTCCGCCGGCCGCTCGACACGCCAGCGAACGTGAAGGGGATCACCTGATCGCCCAGGAGCGCCAGGATCCAGTGGACCGGCCGGGCAAAGGTGACCTCGCCCGCGCCCCACCGCATGGTCTTGGGGAACCGCAGGCTTCCCAGCCACCGGGGCAGCAGCTCGGCCAGGACCTCGGACGAGGGCCGCCCCGGAACGTGGCGCCGCACGGCCACCCGGGGGCCCTTGTCCGTGTCCACCCGGATGAGTTCCGACACGTGCACCCCGCTCGCCCGGGCGAACCCCTCGGCGGCCTTGGTGGGCCGTCCCTCCGCGTCGTAGGCCGCGGTCACGGGCGGCCCGATGCGCTCCTCCACCGCGTCGGCTTGCCGGGGCTCCACGGCCTCCACGTGGAGCACGAGCCGGCGGGGGGTGCCGTACGTGCGCACGCTCCCGAACCCGACCCGCTCGGCCTCGAGCCCCTCTTGGGCGAGACGGGCCAGGTCCTCCAGGGCAGGGGGCATGAACCGGGCGGGGATCTCCTCGGTGCCCACCTCCAGGATCAGGTCCCGGGCACCGCTCATGACGCACCTCCCGCAGCCAGGCCGAACTTGCCCTGGAGGGGCCATCCCATGGCCTTGCGCTGCTCCACGTAGGCCTCGGCCACCCGGCGGGCCAGGTCACGGACCCGGCCGATGAAACGGGTGCGCTCGGTCACGCTGATGGCGCCCCGGGCGTCCAGCAGGTTGAACGTGTGGGAGCACTTGAGGGTGTAGTCGTAGGCCGGAAGCACCAGCCCCTCGTCCACCAGGCGCCGGGCCTCGGCCTCGAACCGGTCGAACAGGTCGAACAACATGGCCACGTCGGCCTCCTCGAAGTTGTAGACGCTCCCTTCCACCTCGCCCCGGTGGTGCACGTCCCCATACGTGACGCCGTCCACCCACACGAGGTCGAACACGCTGTCCACCCCCTGCAGGTACATGGCGATCCGCTCCAGCCCGTAGGTGATCTCGGCCGACACCGGACGGCAGTCGATTCCCCCGGCCTGCTGGAAGTAGGTGAACTGGGTGATCTCCATGCCGTCCAGCCAGACCTCCCAGCCCAGGCCCCAGGCGCCCAGCGTGGGGCTTTCCCAGTCGTCCTCCACGAACCGGACGTCGTGCTCCAGGGGATCGATCCCCAGGGCCTTGAGGCTCCCGATGTACAGATCGATCACGTCCCGGGGCGAGGGTTTGAGGATCACCTGATACTGGTAGTAGTGCTGCAGCCGGTTGGGGTTCTCGCCGTAACGGCCGTCGGTGGGACGCCGGCTGGGCTCCACGTAGGCCACGAACCACGGCTCCGGCCCCAGACACCGCAGGAACGTATGGGGGTTCATGGTGCCGGCGCCCACCTCGATGTCGTAGGGCTGGGCGATGAGGCACCCGAGCTCGGCCCAGTACCGTTCGAGCCTGAGGATCACTTCCTGGAATGTCATGCACGTCGCTCCTTGTGAGGGCCTGGGGGCAGCCCCTAGCCCGTGATGTCCTCGCCGCCGTCCACGCCGATCACGTTGCCCGTGATCCAGTAGCTTGCCGGCTCGGCCAAAAGGGCCAGGGCCTCGGCCACGTCCTCGGGCTCGGTGAGCCGGCCCATGGGGTTGCGGGATCGGGCCACCTCCACCATCCGGTCGTGGCCCGGGATCTTGCGAAGCGCAGGCGTGTCGGTCACCCCGGCCCGGATGGCGTTCACCGTGATCCGGCGCGGCGCCAGTTCCAGGGCGAGCTGGCGCACGTGGCTCTCGAGCGCCGCCTTGGCGGCCGATACCGCCCCGTAGTGGGCCCACACCCGCCGTCCTCCCGAGCTCGTCATGGCGAAGATCCGGGCATTCTCTTCGAAGTATCCCCGCGCCACCAGATCCTGGGTCCAGTAGACCAGGCTGTGGGCCATCACGTCCAGGGTCATCTCCATCTGGGCCTGGGTCACGGCGCCCTCCCCCACGAACGGCCTCAGCGCCCCGAACGCCAGGCTGTGGAGGAGCACCCGCACGCGGCGGCCGTCGTCCATCTCCTGGCCCATGGCCTCCAGGACCTCGGCACGCTTTTCGGCGTCCGCCGCGTTCACGTTGAAGTATCGCACCCGCACGCCCAGCCCCTGCAGTTCCTCCACCAGGGCCTCCACCTGGGGCAGGGTGGCCTTGCGGTCCAGGTGCACCCCGAAGATGTTCACGCCCTTCCGGGCCAGCGCCCGGGCCGTGGCCGCCCCGAAACCGCTGGAGGCTCCGAGGATGAGCGCCCAGGCGCCCCGAAGTTCTGCCGTGGTCACGATTTCGCGCCTCCTTTCGAGACGGTGGGCCGGCACCAGGCCGGAACCCTTTGTTTTCCTAAAGGAAAATGAATGGCGACGTTATCAGATCCCGCCCGTGGGGTCAATCGCCGCCGCCCCCTCCAGGGTGCGCGGCCGGCTGCCCAGGGCGTTGCACAGCACGCGGTCCAGCACGGGGCCCAGTTCCCGCTCCACCGCCCCGGGCACATGGAGACGCCCCAGGCGGGCCGCCGGGGCCCGAAGGGCCGCCCGGATCGTCTGCACCGAGCCGGCCGACAACCCCGGCGCCCCCGGGGGCGCACATCCCCGGCACACCAGGGTTCCGGCGTGGAACACCGCTCCGGCCCCAGCCAGCGCCTGGCCGCACTCCGGGCATGCATCCGCCGGAAGCCCATATCCGAGGGCGGCCAACGCCCGGATCTGGAACACCCGTTTCAGGCTTCCCGGATCCGCCCCCCGGTCGAGGGCGTCCAGCGCGGCCCCCACCAGGTCGAACAGGTCCGGCTCGGGCGCTCCCTCCCGGGTCCCCATCCGAACCACCTCGAGCACGTGGGCGGCGCACCCGTGGGCCTCCAGGCTCCGGAGCACGCCGGGATACGCCCGGCACAGAGCGGCCTCCTCCAGGTGCCACAGATCGCCCCGGCCCGGGCGGACGCGCACCTCCAGCCGGTGGAAGTAGTCCAGCACGCCCCCGAAGCGCCGCCGCGAACGCCTCGCCCCCCGCGCCAGGGCCGCCAACCGTCCCCGCCGCGCGGTGAACAACTCCACGATCCGGTCGGCCTCGCCGTAGGCCACCAGCCGCAGGACAAAGGCCGGCGTGGACTCGATCCTCATCGCACGTGGGGAAGCACCCGGAGCAGGGCGGTGGCCGTGCCCAGGTAGATGAGGATCCCCGTGATGTCGTTGGCCGTGGTCACGAACGGCCCGGAGGCCACCGCCGGGTCGATGTGGAGCTTGCGGAACAGGGCAGGGGTGAGCGTACCCATGGTGGCGGCCACCGTCATGGCCGCGATCATGGACACGGCCACCACGACCCCGAGGAACACGTTCCGGTGCCACACCAGGGCGGCCGCGCCCACCAGGGCCCCGCACACGATGCCCAGGAGAAACCCCACCCGGATCTCCTTCCACAGATGGGCCTTGAGGTTGTCGAAGTCCACCCGGCCGGTGGCGAACCCCCGCACCAGGATCGAAGAGGTCTGTGTGCCCACGTTGCCTCCCATGGCCGTGATCACGGGCACGAACGACACCAGCGCGATGATCTCCTCCACCGTGGCCCGGAACCACCACAGGATCGTCCCGGTGAGGATGCCGCCGAACAGGTTCACCACCAGCCACGGCATGCGGATGCGCACGATGGGCAGGACCTGGTTGCCGTACACGAGCTCCTCCTGGCTCGTGCCGGCCATCTTGAAGACGTCCTCGGTGGCCTCCTCCCGGAGGACGTCGATCACGTCGTCCACCGTGACGATACCCACCAGCCGGTCGTCGTCGTCCACCACCGGGATGGCCAAGAGGTCGTACTTGGCCACGAGGCGGGCCACCTGCTCCTGGTCGGTGCTCACGTGGACCCGGATGACGTCCCGGTTCATGATCTGGCGCAAGGTGGCCGTGGGGGGGGAGGTGATGAGCTGGCGCAGGCTCACCACGCCCACGAGCCGTCCGTCCTCGTCCACCACGTACACGTAGAAGACCGTCTCGGCCTCCTCCGCACCCTGGATCGCCTGGATGGCCTCCCGAACGGTCACCCCCTCGCCCAGGGCGAAGAACGAGGAGGTCATGATGCCGCCGGCCGAGTCCTCGGGATAGCGGAGCAGCCGGCCGATGTCTTCGCTGTCCTCCAGGTTCATGGCGGCCAGCACGCCCGCGCGGCGCTCCTCGGGCAGCAGTGCCAAGAGGTCGGCCGCGTCGTCGGCGTCCATGGCCGCCAGGATCTCGGCCAGTTCGTCGTTCCCCAGGGACTCCACCAGCTCCTGGAGGACCTGGGGATCCATCTCGCTCATCACATCGCCGGCCACGCCCGCCTGCACCAGGATCTGGAACAGACGGCCCTGCTCCAGGTCGTTCAGTTCCTGGAAGATGGCGGCGAGGTCGGCCGCATGGGTGCGCTCCACGATCCGGCGCAGGTTGGCCACCGCACCCCTGCGCATGAGGCGCCGTATGGCTTCGAGCTTGAGCTGCGTGCGCCGGTCGAGCATGGATCACTCCCCCCGGTCGGGCCAGGGGCACAGGTGCCGGATGGGGCAGGCGTCGCACCGGGGCGACCGGGCCCGGCAGGTGACACGGCCGTGCCGGATGAGGAGGAGGTGGGCCAGGTTCCAGCGTGCCGGCTCCAGAAGCGCCGTGACCCGGCGTTCCACCTCGCGCGGCTCGGGTCTCGGGGCAAACCCAAGCCGCCAGCAGATCCGGCCCACGTGGGTGTCCACCGGAAACGCCGGAACCCCGAACCCCTGGGCCAGCACCACCGAGGCGGTTTTCCGGCCCACCCCGGGCAGCGCCTCCAGGGCCGCCCGGTCGGCAGGGACCCGTCCTCCGTGGTGCTCCGCAACGATCCGGGCCGTCTCCACCAGATTGCGCGCCTTGGCCCGGAACAGGCCCAAGGACCGGATCAGGTGCTCCACTTCCGCCACCGGGGCGGCCCCCAGGGCCGCCGGGTCCGGGAACCGGCGAAACAACTCGGGGGTCACCCGGTTCACCTGGGCGTCCGAGCACTGGGCGGACAGGATCGTGGCGACCAGGAGCTCCCAAGGGCTCCGGTGGTTCAGGCTGGGGCGGACATCCGGATGGACCCGTCCGAGCACGTCCACGATTTCCCGCATGCGTCGGGCTTCTTTTCCTGGGGCGCGCATGGGGCGGGAGATTACCAGAAGTTCCACATGCCCGGAAAGCGCGGAGCAGACGATGCCCAACACCGCCTTGACACCCCTCCGCCATGCCGATACATTCGCGATTCCCGGTTTTGCCCGTTCCGTACGCCTTCTCCGTGCCGCGAAAGGAGACGACCATGGCGGGCCAGGGCGACAGTCTGATCCGCAAGACCCAGAAGGGCCTGTCGGTCCTCGCGTTCGAGACCTCCAAACAGACCCGGATTCTCAAGAAGCGCATGCGCATTGCGGCCTTGCAGAAGGAGATCAAGACCGATCTCCGCGATCTGGGCAACCTCGTGTACAACGCGGTGGTGAACGGCCACACCGAGGTGCTCCGGGAGGAGGAGGTCCAGCTCCTGGTGGAGAGCATCCGCAAGAACAAAGAGGAGATCCAGCACCTGCGCGAAGCCATCGCGCGGCTCAGCCGGGCCCGGAAGCATTTCCCCGAGGGGGAGGAGCCGGCGGAGGAGGCCCCCGAACCCGCGCCCGATGAGCCCGAACTGGCCACGGTGGAACCCTCGGAGGAGGGGGCGTCCAAGACCGAGGCTCCGGTCAGTGAGGCACGGGACCTGGAGGAGGCCGTCCTGGAACCGGCCACCTCGGAAAAGGGCCCGGAGGGGGCGGCCGGAGGGGAGGCGGAGAAACCCGGGGAGACCTCCGACGAGGCCCCCCCCCCACCCGGGACGGATCCCGGCCGCCCGGAACCGGTGGAGCCCCGAGGAGAGAAACAGGGCTAACCGATCGTTCTTCCACGCGTTTTCAGGGCGGCCTCCTGGGCGCCCTTTTTTTGGGCCACATTCCCCTTGACACACCCCTAGATGTTGTGGGTGACTTCTCTGGGCCTACAACATGTGCCTTCCCCACCCGACAGAACCGACGCGCGTGCGTAACGGCCGATTCGTTTTGTGGAACCTGAAATATGACGATTTCGGTCCTTTTTTCGCAAGAAGGAGGGTCCCATGTCCCAACCCGCCGCCCAGGTCATCCCCCTGGAGATCGAACCCCGGTTCTCCGGAAACGCCCTGGTGGTGCTGCGCAAGCGCTACCTGCGCAAGGACGCCCAGGGCAGGGTGACGGAAACCCCCACGCAGATGTTGTGGAGGGTGGCCCGGGCGGTGGCCGAGGCCGACCGGCTCTACGACCCGGAGGCCGACGTCGAGGCCGTGGCAGCCTCGTTCTACCGGATGATGGCGCGGCTGGAGTTCCTGCCCAACTCCCCCACGCTCATGAACGCCGGCCGGGAGCTGGGGCAGCTGTCCGCCTGTTTCGTCCTTCCCGTGGAGGACAGCATGGAAAGCATCTTCGAGGCCGTGAAGAACACGGCTCTCATCCACAAGTCGGGCGGCGGCACGGGGTTCAGCTTCTCGAGGCTGCGGCCCAAGAACGACGTGGTGCGCACCACCAGCGGGGTGAGCTCCGGCCCCATCAGCTTCATGCGGGTGTTCGACACGGCCACCGAGATGATCAAACAGGGGGGGACCCGCCGGGGGGCCAACATGGCGATCCTGCGGGTGGACCATCCGGACATCCTGGAGTTCGTCGACGTCAAGTCCCAACCCGGGGTGCTGACGAACTTCAACCTCTCGGTGGCCATCACCGAGGCGTTCATGGAAGCCGTCCGGAAGGACCAGGAATACCCCCTGGTCAACCCCCGAAACGGAGAGGTCGTCCGACGGCTGCGGGCCCGGGAGGTGTTCGACCGGATCGTGGAAGGTGCCTGGCGGTCGGGCGAGCCGGGAGTCGTGTTCATCGACCGCATCAACCGGGACAACCCCACCCCCCACGTGGGCGAGATCGAGTCCACCAATCCCTGCGGTGAACAGCCCCTGCTGCCCTACGAGTCGTGCAACCTGGGCAGCATCAACCTGGCCCGCATGGTTCGGGGGCGGGAGGTGGACTGGGAACGGCTCGGTCAGACCGTGCGCCGGGCCGTGCACTTCC
>CAZBGL010000271.1:0-9527 GCA_964491375.1 uncultured Thermodesulfobacteriota bacterium
GCCGCTCGGAAACGATGGGGCCGCGGCGACTGTCGGAGCCGCGCCCGCGCCTCGCAGGGGACCCTCCCGGCCCCGAACGGATCGAACGGACCGCCCCCAACCGGCCCGGGGGCCCGGGTCCGCAAAGGCGGCCGGAAGGCCCAACAGCCACGTCTCCCGAACCCACCCAACCGTGCACGCGAGCGGCACCAACACCTCCGAGCGGCAGCATCAAGGCCGTGGCCGCGAAGCGGAGATGGGCCCCGGGCGACTTCCCTCGAGCTCGCTCGGCCAAGGGTCGCCGGGCCGAAGCCCGCTCCCACGTCGTGGGTTGACGGCGAACGGCCTCCGGAGCCGCGGCCACCGGGTTCCTCGCCCCATCGCCACGACCCAACGGGCGTCCTTTCGGTTCGCGCAACGGTCGCACGGGGACTCCAGTTGGCGCCGCCCGGGGGCCGGGGCCGCGAAGGGGCCGGAAGGCCAAACGCCTTCGTCTCCCGAACCCACCCAACCGTACACGCGAGCGGCACGAACGCCTCCGAGCACCATCACCGAGGCCGTGGCCCCAAGCGAAAACAAGCCCCTGGCGGTACTCCTGCGAACGACACCCCCGAGACCACCGTCAGGGCCGTTCCTTTGCGAAGCCGAGGGGCGGGGGCCCGGGCGAGTCCCGACCTTCCCACACCGGGAGGGCTCCCTCCCGGACCCGCGGTGGTTCAACCGCCCAGCAAAAGGGGCACGAGGACGGGGACCAGGGCGCTCAGCACGAATCCGTTCAGGAAGCCCACCAGAGCGGCCTTGTCCCCGGCCCAGCGCTCGATGATCGGGAGCGTGGTGTCCATGGTGGTGGCCCCGCCCGGGGCCACGGCCACGTATGGGCCGGCCCGGCGGGCGAGCACCGGGATGAGCCCGATGCTCAGCAGTTCGCGGAGCACGTTCGAGAGGAAGGCCACCGACCCCAGGTCGGGATACCCGGCGTCGGTGAGGATCACGGCGGAGAGGCTGTACCAGCCGAACCCGGCGGATACGGCCAGCGCTTGGCGGGTGCCCAGGTCGGTCACCCAGGAGGCCGCCAGCCCCCCCGCCAGGGTGCCCGCCACCGTTCCCGCAGGCACGAGCAGGGCCCGGCGTTCGGCGGTGAACACCCGGAGCACGGCCGTGCGGTCCCGGCCGATGTCGTACCCCACCCAGAGCAGAAGCAGGTACAGGGTCCACCGGGTGGCCGACCCGGCGTGGGCCAGGACGGCCTCCGGAAGCCACCCGGCCTGGGCGAGCAGCACCCCCGCCACCACGGCGGCCACCATCAGGGCGGTCAACGGCCCCTCCGGAACACGCCCAGGAGCGCGGCCACGGCCAGCACGCTCCCGGCCACCGAGAAGACCGACACCGCGGCCGCGTTCCACCCGAAGCGGGCGATCTTGGAGCCGAGTTCCGGATCCCGCCCGATGCCCACGCCCATGAAGAAGAGGAGCACGAGCACCGTGAGGGGGAAGAACCGCTCCTGAACGTTTCGGAGACGACGGCTCTCTCCCCACAGCAGGGCAAGCCCCACCCCGGCCAGCAGGCACGCCACGTACGCCAGCACGGCCCCCCTCAGCGCTGGCCGGCCTCGTGCACGGCCTCCACCAGGGCCTTCACGTTGTCCACCGGAACCGAGGGAAGGATCCCGTGGCCCAGGTTGAACACGTGGCCCCGGGCCGCCCTCCCCTGCTCGACGATCTCCCGGGCACGCCTCACCACGAGTTCGCGGGGACCCAGGAGCACCGTGGGATCCAGGTTGCCCTGAACGGAGAACGCGTCCCCCACCCGGGCCACGGCGTCGGCGAGCTCGATGTGCCAGTCGATGCCCAGCACGTCGCCCCCGGCCCGCCGGATCCGGTCGAGCAGGAGGCCGCACCCCTTGACAAAGTGAATCACGGGCACGCTCCGGTCGATGCCCTGGAGCACCCGGGTGGAGTACGGAAGCACGTACTCGGCGTAGTCCCGGGGCGACAGGATGCCGCCCCACGTGTCGAACACCTGCACGGCCTGGGCGCCCGCCCGGATCTGGGCGTTCAGGTACCGGATCACCGTATCGGTGACCTTGCTCATGAGGGCGTGGTACACATCCGGGGCGGCGTACATCATGCGCTTGAGGTTCTCGAAGTTGCGGGAACCCCCGCCCTCGACCATGTACGCGGACAGGGTGAACGGTGCGCCGGAAAACCCGATCAGCGGCACCCGCCCGCCGAGCTCCCGACGAATGAGCCGCACCGCCTCCATCACGAACGGCACGTCCTCCTCGGGCTCGCACACCCGCAGTCTCTCCACGTCGGCCGCTGTTCGCACCGGCTCGGCGAACACCGGGCCGGGCGCGAACTCGATGGAACATCCCATGCCCTCCAACGGGATCATGATGTCCGAGAACAGGATGGCCGCGTCCACGCCCAGGATCTCCACGGGCTGCAGGGTGACCTCGCAGGCCAGCTCCGGACGATGGCACATCTCCAGGAACGAGTGGCGCTGCCGCACCGCGCGGTACTCGGGCAGGTACCGGCCCGCCTGGCGCATGATCCAGATGGGGGTGGTGTCCACCGGCTCGCCCCGGCAGGCCTTCAGGAATCGGTCGGATCGACTCATCCGGTCCTCCTGTGTGCTCGTTTCTGCTGGAACGCCGAGACGTCGAATGCCCCGGGCAATCCTGATCGACGCCAGTTCGGATCGCCACCGTCCCTGTGGAACTCGGGGTGCCCAGTTATCGATCTCTTCTGTCCGCCGACCGTGTCGGTTATCGGCGAACGGCCTCCGGAGCCGCGGCCGCGCCTCGCGGAGGAGCCCTCCCGGCCCCGAACGGATCGAACGGACCGCCCCCAACCGGCCCGGGGGCCCGGGTCCGCGAAGGCGGCCGGAAGGCCAGGCGCCACGGCCCCCCGAGCCCACCGACCGCCCACGCGAGCGGCTGATTCCTTCCGAGGGCGCCCACCGAGACCGTGGCCGCGAAGCGGAGACGAGCCCCCGGGGGCCTCGGCTTTTCGCCACGGGCAACGGGCGTTTCTTCGGCTCTCGCCGCGATCGCTACGATCGCAGCGGAACTCGGGGCCACGCCGCCCGGGGGCCGGGGCCGCGCAGGGGCCGGAAGGCCCAACAGCCACGTCTCCCGGACCCATCCAACGCGCACGCGAGCGGCACGAACGCCTCCGAGCACCCCCGCCGAGGCCGGGGCCCCAAGCGGACACGGGCCCCCGGCTCAGCCCAGAGACTCACCCCGCATCGCCACGGCCTGCCCTGCTCTAACGCGGAGGTGTTCCAGACTCCTTTTTCGCCCTTCTCGGCACGTAGCTGCAGAACGGCTCCTCGTCCAGGTAGTCGCCGGTCATGGCGTAGGCCCGGGCGCGGCAGCCCCCGCAGACGTTCAGGAACTCGCACACGCCGCACCGGCCCTTGTACCGGCTGAAGTCGCGCAGGTCCTGGAACAGGGGGCTCTCGAACCAGATCCTCCGGAACGGCACCTGCTTCACGTTTCCGGCGGTGAGGGGAAAGTACGAGCAGGGCTTGACGTTGCCGAAGCAGTCGATCAGGCAGATGGACTGGGCCGCGATGCACCCCTTGCCGCCGCCCGTGGAGAACGTGAGGCTCCGGCGCTTGAACGTCACCCCCTCCCGGCCGGCCAACTGGGGCACGATCCGGTAGTAGTGGGGGGCGCAGGTGGGCCGCATCAGGATCTCCGTTTCCTCCTTTTCCTGGCGGTAGTGCCATTCGAGGATCTCCTCGTAGTCCTCCTTGGTGATGAGCTCCTCGAACAGCTCCTCGCCCCGTCCCGTGGGCACGATCATGAACATGTACCAGGCCGTCGCCCCGAGTTCCTTCGCCAACCGGAAGGTCTCGGCGATGTACCGCTGGTTCCGCTGGGTGAACGAGGAGTTGATCAGGAACGGCACCCCGTGCTTCCGGAACAGCCCGGCCGCCCGGATCGTGCCCTCGAACGCGCCCGGGCACTGGCGGAAGTCGTCGTGCACCTCGGCGGTGGGCCCGTCGAGCGAAAGCGACACCATCTTGATGTCCGCGGCCTTCATGCGCTCGCACACCGCATCGGTCACGAGCGTGCCGTTGGTGGCCATGCACATGCGAAACCCCTTCGAGGTGCCGTACTCCGCGATCTCCCAGATGTCCGGGCGAAGGAGCGGCTCGCCCCCGGAGAGCACGAACACCGGCGTGCACACCTCCGCGATGTCGTCGATGAGCTTCTTGGCCTCTGCGGTGGTGAAGTCGCCCTCGGCCGCGTCCAGGTCCGAGGAACACCGGCAGTGCACGCACCGCAGGTTGCAGCGCTGGGTGGTCTCCCAGGCGATCCACTTGGGAAGGAAATCTGTGTCTTCGGACATCGGCGCCTCCATGGGATTGGCGGAGGAGGGCTTCCTTACTCGGCCAGAAGGCCCACGGCCATCGGCTATCAGCGTACGGCCGCCGGCGGTCGGCCGTTGGCGGTTCGCCTTCCCGCCCCCCTGAAATATCCTTCGATGGCCGCCACCAGGTCCCGCAAGGTGTAGCGTTCGGGCACCACGACCACCGGAAGCCCGTGGGCGCGTGCCGTCCGTTCGGTGGCCGGGCCGATGACGGCGCACGGGACCCGGTCCGGGTCCGCGCCGATCTCCCGGCACAGCTCGGCGTAGTTCCGGGCGGCCGACGAACTGGCCAGGGTGACCATGTCCAGACGGCCCTGCTTGAGGGCCTCCAGCGCCTCCGGGGGATGGGTGGCGGGCCGCACGTTCTCGTAGATGGGCACCACCTCCACCCGGGCGCCCAGGCGCTCGAGTTCGGCCGGGATCACCTCCCGGGCCTCCCGGGCACGGGGGATCAGGACCGTGGCGCCCTTGAGCTCGGTCTGGCTCGCCAGGGCCTCGACCAGGGACTCGGCCACGTACCTGGCCGGCACCACGTCGGGCCGGATGCCCCGGGCCTCCAGGGCCTCGGCGGTGCGGGGCCCCACGGCGCACACCCGCGCCGCGCCAAACGCGCGGGCGTCCAGCCCCAGGGCCTCGAGGCGCCGGAACGCGAACCGCACGGCGTTGGCCGAGGAGAACACGATCCAGTCGTAGGCGAACAGCCGGCGGAACACCGCGTCGGTGGTGCTCGCATGCCCGAAGGGCCGCAGTTCGATCAGGGGCAGCTCCACGGGTTCGGCCCAGTGCTCCCGCAGCAGCCGGGAAAGCTCGGGCGCCTGCTCGGCCGCGCGCGTGACCAGGATCCGCTTGCCGAACAGCGGCTTTCGGTCCAGCCACGCGAGCCTGCCGCGAAGCTCCACCACCCGGCCGATGAACACCACGGCCGGGGCGGTGAGCCCGGCCTCCTTCACCCGGTCCGCGATGTCCGCCAGGGTTCCGGTGACGATCCGCTGGTCGGGCCACGTGGCCCGGTGCACCACCGCGGCCGGCGTGCCCGGATCGCGGCCGGCCCGGAGGAGCCGTTCCACCACCTCGGGCAGGCGGCTCACGCCCATGTACACGGCCACCGTGCCGCTCGAGCGGGCCAGGGCCTCCCAGTCGATGCGCGGGCCGTTTCCGCCGTCACGGCGGCGGTGCCCCGTGACCAGGGTCACCGACGGGGCCAGGTCTCGGTGGGTCAGGGGGAAGCCCGCGTACGCGGCCGCTGCCGAGGCCGAGGTCACCCCGGGCACGATCTCGAAGGGGATGCCCTCCTGGGCCAGCACCTCGGCCTCCTCGCCCAGGCGGCCGAACACGGCGGGGTCCCCCCCTTTGAGCCGCACCACGCGCTTTCCGCGGCGGGCGCGTTCCACCATCGCCCGGTTGATCTCGTCCTGGGTATGCTGGTGGAGCCGGCCCGTCTTTCCCATGGCCAGCCGCTCGGCCTCGGGGGGCGCCCACCCGAGCACCTCGGGGTGCACGAGGTGGTCGTGGATCACCACCTCGGCCCGGCCCAGCACCTCGCGCGCCCGAAGGGTGAGCAGCCCCGGGTCCCCCGGGCCCGCGCCCACCAGGTACACGTAACCGGTGCCCATCACGCCCCTCCCAAGGGGCCCGCCGTTCCGTACACCTCGGCCAGAATCTCCCGGGCGCCCCGGTCCAGAAGTTCATCGGCCAGGGCCCGGCCCAGGGCCGCGGCCTCGCCCTTCGGACCGCTCCTCTCCCCCCGCACGATCTCGGTGCCGGCCAGGTTCCCCACCAGCCCCCGCAGACGCACGAACCCGTCCGTCACCTGGGCGAACGCCGCGATGGGCACCTGGCATCCCCCCTCGAGCCGGGCCAGGAACGCCCGTTCGGCCGTCACCGCGGTCCAGGTGGGCTCGTGGCGCAGGGGGGCCACCAAGGCGTTCACCCGGGGGTCGTCCCGGCGGCACTCGATGCCGATGGCCCCCTGGCCGATGGCCGGGAGGGTCAGGTCGGTATCCAGGTACTCGGTCACGCGGTCGGCCAGGCCCAGGCGCTTCACGCCGGCCGCCGCCAGAACGATGGCATCGTACCGGCCTTCGGAGAGCTTCCGGAGCCGCGTGTCCACGTTGCCCCGGAGGTTCTCGAACACCAGCTCGGGCCGCAGGGCCCGCAGTTGCGCCTGGCGCCGCAGGCTCGAGGTGCCCACCCGAGAGCCCGCGGGCAGGTCCCGGAAGCCCGCGCCGGTCCGAGAGAACCAGGCATCCCGGGGGTCCTCGCGCTCGCAGACCACGGGCAGGTGGAGGCCCTCGGGCAACTCGGTGGGCACATCCTTCATGGAGTGGACCGCGATATCGGCCCGGCCGTCCAGGAGCGCGTCCTCGATCTCCTTGACGAACAGCCCCTTGCCGCCCACCTTGGCCAGGGGAACGTCCAGGATCTTGTCCCCCTTGGTGACCACCTTGACCAGCTCCACCCGGAGCCCCGGGTGGAGTTCCCGCAACCGCCCCGCGACCCACTCGGCTTGCCACAGGGCGAGCTTGCTCTTGCGGGTTGCGATCCGTAGCACGCCGTTCACCGGTGGACCTCCTCCCCGTCCCTGCTGTCGAGCCCGAACAGGCGCCGCACGGCGTCCACCGACACCTCCAGGTCCGGGTCGTTGGCGGCCCGCTTCAGGTACACGGTGGGCTCGTGCAGGATCTTGTTCACGATGGCCTGGGTCATGGCCTCCAGGCTCTTCCTCTGCTTCTTGGTGAGCCCGTCGCCGAACACCCGCAGGGTCTTCTCCAGTTCGGCCCGGCGCACCGCCTCGAACTTCTCGCGCAACTGCCGGATCGTGGGGGTCACCTCCAGGGTGCGCACCCACGCCAGGAAGCCCTCCACCTCCTCGGCCACGATCCGCTCGGCCTTTTCGGCCTCCCTGGCCCTCTCCCGTTTGTTCGCCTCCACGACCCCCTGCAGGTCGTCCACGTCGTACAGGTAGACGTTGGGCAGGTCGTTCACCCGGGGGTCGATGTCCCGGGGCACGGCGATGTCGATGAGGAACATGGGCTTCTGCTTGCGGGCCTTCATGGCCGAGCGCACGTCCTCCACCCCCAGGATGAAGTGCGGGGCGCCCGTGGACGAGATGACGATGTCCACCTCCTGGAGGTGGTACGGAAACGCCTCGAACGGCACGGCCCGCCCCTGGAACCGCTCGGCCAGGGCCCGGGCCCGGGCAAAGGTGCGGTTCGTCACCTGCACCTGGGCCACCCCGTTCTCCACCAGGTGGGTCACGGCCAGCTCGCACATCTCGCCCGCCCCGATCACCAGCACCGCCTTGCCCTGGAGGGAGCCGAAGATCGCCTTGGCGAGCTGCACCGCGGCGAACGAGACAGACACCGCGGCCTGGGCGATGCGCGTCTCGGTGCGCACCCGCTTGGCCGTGCTGAACGCCTTGTGCATGAACCGGTTGAGCACCAGCCCCGTGGCCGACCCGGCCACGGCCTGCTCGTAGGCGTCCTTCACCTGGCCCAGGATCTGGGGCTCACCCACCACCATGGAGTCCAGGCTCGAGGCCACCCGGAACACGTGCCGCACGGCATCGCGGCCCGCGTACACGTAAAGGTGCTCCCGGAGCCGGTCCTCCGGCACCCCGTGGTACTCCGCCAGGAACCCGATCAGGGCCTCGGCTCCCTCCTCGGCGCTCCGGGCCGCGGCATACACCTCCACCCGGTTGCAGGTGGACACGATCAGGGCCTCGCGCACCCCTCCCCGCTCGCGCACGGCCCGCAGCGCCTCCCCCAACGTCTCGGGTCCGAAGGCTACCTTCTCGCGGATCTCCACCGGGGCGGTCTTGTGGCTGAGTCCAACGACCAGGATCTCCATGGCGGGTTTCCGGGTTCCCTCCTCACCCCGTGTAGATGTGCAGGCTCTCCAGATCCGGGATGAGCCGGGGCAGCACGAAGTTCACGCCCAGGAAGGTGAACAGCACCGAGGCGAACCCCAGGATGGCCCAGATGGCCGCGCGCCTGCCCCTCCACCCCACGGTGAGCCGGCCGTGCAGGAGGGCCGCGTACAGGAACCAGGTGATCAGGGACCACGTCTCCTTGGGGTCCCAGCTCCAGTACGTGCCCCAGGCCTGCTGCGCCCAGATGGCCCCCGTGATGATGCCCATGGTGAGCAGCGGAAACCCCACGGTGAGGCAGCGGTAGTTGAGCTCGTCGAGCACCTCCAGGCTGGGCAGCCTCCGGAACCACGCCCCCAGGCGCTTTCGCTTGAGCTGGCGCTCCTGGATCAGGTACATCACCCCGGCCGCAGCGGCCACGGCGAACGCCCCGTCGCCGACGAAGAGCAGCATCACGTGCACCGGAAGCCACCACGACTGCAGCGCCGCCGGCAGGGGCTGGATCTCCCCCGGCACGATCAGCGCCCCGAGCACGAGCATGGTGGCCACCGGCGTGGCAAACGCACCCAGGCTCGCCAACTGGTACCGGAGCTGGAGCACCAGGTACAGCCCGGCCACGCACCACCCGAAGAAGCTCAGCGCCTCGTGCAGGCTCGTGACCGGCGTGTAGCCCGCCTCGAGAAACCGCAGCAGCAGGCCCAGGGTGTGAAGGCCGAAACCGGCCCAGGTGGCCCGCTCGGCCCACGGCCTGACCGGCTCCCGCTGCGTCAGCAAGTACACCAGGTGCAGGGCCGTTGCGCCCAGGTACACCAGGGCCGCGAGCTTCAGGACCCACAGGTTCATGGCCTCTCCCCTTCGGGCGGCCGGTCCGTCCGGGTCGGCCCGGCACCCGGCCCGAGCAGTTCCGCCACCTTGCGTTCCGCAGCCCCCCGGTCGCCCCGCTCCAGGTCCTCCGCCACGCCCGCGTCCAGCAGGCGCCGCACCGGCCGGTCGACCCGGCCTCGGGCCATTTCGCGCACCCCGCGCGCCAGTTCCACCAGCTCGGCGAGGCACCCGGGCAGGGCCCGGTCGATCCGGTCCCGCACCCAGGCGGCCAGCTCCGGCGACGCCCCTTGCGTGCCCACGGCCACCGTGAGCCGGCCGCGCCGAAGCACGGCAGGCACCTGGAACCGGCAGGCGGACGGATCGTCCGCCACGTTGGCCCACACCCCCAGGCGGGCGGCCTCGGCGGCCGCTGCCCGGTTCACCTCCGGATCGGACGTGGCGAGAAAAGCAAGCTCCATGCCTGGCAGGTCCCC
>CAZBGL010000272.1:0-5901 GCA_964491375.1 uncultured Thermodesulfobacteriota bacterium
CGGGCCCCCACCCTGTTCCGCGCGTGGGTGGAGGCCTTGCCCGGGCGGTTTGACCTGTCCACGGCCGAGGGCCGGGTGGCTGCGGTCCGCGAGGTGGCCGAGCGCCTCTCCCGGGTCCCCGATCCGGTGGCCCGGGATCACTACACTGCCCGGGCAGCCGAGGTCCTGGGCGTGGACGAGGCCCACATCCGGGCCCGGATGGGTGCGACGCGCCGGGATCCCGCGGAGCGGGTGGAGGCCCGCCCCGCCCCCCATCCCTTGGAGCGGGAACTCGTGGCCGTGCTCGTCCGGAACCCCCCAGCCCGGCGGCGGTTTGTGGAGCAGGGGGTGGAAGACTGGATGGAGGATCCGCTGCTCCGGAGAGCGGCCCGGTTCGTGGCCGGCCAGGGGGGCGACGCGGTGGATCTGGGGGGGGCCGAAGAAGAGGTGCGATCGCTGCTGGCGCGGCTGCTCGTGTCCGAGGAGGCGCGGACCGGCGAGTACGAGGTGCTCGTGTCGAGGCTGCGGCGCCGGATGCTCCGGCGGCGCAGCCAGGCCCTGATCCAGGAGATCCGGCGGGCCGAGCGGGCGGGGGACGTCCAGAAGGTGATCGAGCTACAGCGCGAAAAGGCGGCCTTGGACCGGGAAGCGGCAGCGCTGGGGGCCCCGTGAGGCCGCCGGATAGGGGACGCGGAGAGGAGACGGAGCCGATGCCGAGGGGATTCCGACTCGAGGATTTCGAGGACCTGATCGAGGAGGGGCGAGACCGGGGATACGTGACCTACCGGGAGATCAACGACCTTCTGCCGGACGACTTCGTGGATCCCGAGGCGCTGGACGACCTGATCATGACGCTCCGGGATCTGGAGATCGAGGTCATCGACGAGGCCGCCCTGGAGTCCGACGTGTCCAAAGAGGCGGGCCTCGAGGGAGGGGAGAAAGGCGAAAAGCCCTCCAAGGCCGAGGAAAGCGAGGAAGAGGAGCGGCAGGACTACGAAGCCCTGTTCGAACGCACCAACGACCCGGTGCGGATGTACCTGCGGGAGATGGGCTCGGTCTCGCTCCTCACCCGGGAGGGCGAGGTGGAGATCGCAAAGCGGATCGAGGCCGGGCTGAACGAGGCCTTTGAGGCTGCCTTCAGCGGTTCGCTGGCCGTGGAGGAGATCGTGGCCCTGGGTGAGCGGCTGCGGGCGCGGGAGGTGAGCCTCCGGGCGGTCATGGACCTGTCGGACGATATCGAAGACCTCGGCCTGGACGAGGACGAAGAGGAGGAGGGGGGCCGGCTGGAGGCCTCGCGCGAGGCCCAGCTGGAGCGGGTGCTCGCGGTGATCGAGGAGATCCGGAGGCTCGACCAGCGGCGGGCGGAGCTACGGGCCCGGCCCGGCCCAGCCGGGGACGAGGAGGAGATGGCCCGGCTCCGATCCGAGATGGTGCGCCACTTCCGGTCGCTCAAGCTCAAGGACTCGGTGGTGGAGCAGATCATCGAGCGCTACTTCGAGCTCGCCGAGCAGGTAAGGCAGGCCGAGCAGGCTCTGGAACGGATCGGGGAAGAGATCGGGATGGCCCCGGCCGCGTTCCTGGAGATGTGGGACAAGGACGACCTCCGCACGATCTGCAAGCGGATGGGCCGCAGGCCCGACCAGGTCAAACGCCTCCGCAAGGAGATCCTCCGGCACATGGAGGTGGTGCGCGAAGCCGAGCGCCGGTCGGGGCTGCCCCGGGACGCCCTGTTCGAGAAGGTCAAGGCCATCCGGTCCGGCCAGGCGCGCGCCAAGGCCGCCAAAACCGAACTCATCGAGGCGAACCTGCGCCTCGTGGTGAGCATCGCCAAGAAATACACGAACCGGGGCCTTCAGTTCCTGGACCTGATCCAGGAGGGCAACATCGGTCTCATGAAGGCCGTGGACAAGTTCGAGTACCAGAGGGGGTACAAGTCCTCCACCTACGCCACGTGGTGGATCCGGCAGGCCATCACGCGGGCCATTGCGGACCAGGCGCGTACGATCCGCGTGCCGGTGCACATGGTCGAGACGATCAACAAGCTGGTGCGCACGAGCCGGTACCTGGTCCAGGAGCTAGGCCGCGAACCCAAGCCCGAGGAGATCGCCGAGCGCATGGACATGAGCGTGGCCAAGGTGCGCAAGGTGCTCAAGATCGCCAAGGAGCCCATCAGCCTGGAGACCCCGATCGGCGACGAGGAGGACAGCCACCTGGGCGACTTCATCGAGGACAAGAACGCCGTGTCGCCCGACGAGGCGGCCGAGCGGGCGAGCCTGGCCGAGAAGGTCCGGGACGTGCTGTCCACCCTCACGCCGCGGGAGGAGAAGGTTCTGCGGATGCGTTTCGGCATCGACGAGCGCTCGGACCACACCCTGGAGGAGGTGGGCCGGGACTTCGCGGTGACCCGTGAGCGCATCCGGCAGATCGAGGCCAAGGCGCTGCACAAGCTCCGCCATCCGGTGCGCAGCCGGAAGCTGAAGAGCTTTCTGAAGTGAGGGTTCGCTACCCTCTTGCCTTCGGTCCGGGGATGTGATAGGGTCCGCGATCTTTCTGGGGGACGTGGCTCCCCGCCGGCTCCGCTGCCCGGGGCTCACCGGGTACGAGCCGCCGAGCCAGCCTCACCGGACACGGCGTTTTCGGACGCCGCGCGGTTCGCACGCGAACGGACGAAACGGCATCGGGTTGCCGCAAGCCGCAGCTGCAGGGGGCGGGCCGGTGTGCGCGTTTGGACTCACGGCCCGCACGGCACGTGTGGAGGAGGACTGCATGCCCACGATCAACCAACTGGTGCGGAAAGGCCGCAAGAAGGTCAAGAAGAAGACGGCGTCTCCGGCGCTGGAGGGGTGCCCCCAGAAACGGGGGGTGTGTACCCGCGTGTACACCACCACGCCGAAGAAGCCGAACTCCGCGCTCCGGAAGGTGGCCCGGGTGCGCCTGACCACCGGCAAGGAGGTCACGGCGTACATCCCGGGCGAAGGGCACAACCTCCAGGAACACTCCGTGGTTCTCATCCGCGGCGGCCGCGTGAAGGACCTGCCGGGTGTGCGTTACCACATCATCCGCGGCACCCTGGACGCCGCGGGCGTGGAGAACCGCCGCCAGGGCCGGTCCAAGTACGGCGCGAAGAAGCCCAAGTAAGGAGAGGCTTCCATGGCCAAAAAGAAGAAGAAACAGGAACAGGTCGCGGCGCCCAAGCGGTCCAAGTTCCGCAAGGTGGCCGATCCGGTCTACGGCGACGAGTTGCTGGGCAAGTTGATCAACAAGGTCATGCGCGACGGCAAGAAGAGCGTGGCCGAGAAGATCGTGTACGGCGCCCTGGAGATCGTGGAGAAACGGACCAACCAGAACGGTCTCGAGGTGTTCCATGCGGCCCTCGAGAACGTCAAGCCCGTGCTCGAGGTCAAGTCGCGGCGGGTGGGGGGTGCCACGTACCAGGTGCCGGTGGAGGTGAACCCCCGCCGGCGGGTGAGCCTGGGGATCCGGTGGCTCGTGGACTACGCGAGGGCCCGCAACGAGCGCACCATGCGCGACCGGCTGGCCAACGAGATCCTGGATGCCTACCAGAACCGCGGGGGGGCGGTGAAGAAAAAAGAGGACACGCACCGGATGGCAGAGGCCAACAAGGCGTTCTCCCACTTCCGGTGGTGAGCGGCTGACCACGGCTGCGGCGAGGCGACGGCGTGCCCAGGGAGACCCCGATCGAGCGGTACCGGAACATCGGGATCGCGGCCCACATCGACGCGGGCAAGACCACGACCACGGAGCGGATCCTCTACTACACCGGGGTCAGCCACCGCATGGGCGAGGTCCACGAGGGCACGGCCGTCATGGACTGGATGGAGCAGGAACAGGAGCGGGGCATCACGATCACGGCCGCGGCCACCACGTGCTACTGGAGGGGGCACCGGATCAACATCATCGACACCCCCGGCCACGTGGACTTCACCATCGAGGTGGAGCGGAGCCTGCGGGTGCTGGACGGGGTGGTGGCCGTGTTCTGCGCGGTGGGGGGGGTGGAACCCCAGTCCGAGACGGTGTGGCGTCAAGCCGACCGGTACCGGGTTCCCAGGATCGCCTTCGTGAACAAGATGGACCGCACCGGTGCGGACTTCGAGAGGGTGGTCGAGGAGATCCGAGGCCGGTTGGGCGCGAACGCGATTCCGGTGCAGATCCCTTTGGGACGCGAAGAGGATTTCCGGGGGGTGATCGACCTGATCGCGTGGAAGGCCCGGGTCTGGGACGACGAGAGCCTGGGCCGCCGGTACGAGGACGTGCCGGTCCCCGAGGCGTGGGTGCCCGAGGCCGAGCGCGTGCGCGAGCGCATGCTGGAACTGCTGGCCGACGTGGACGAGGGCATCCTGGAGGATTATGTCGCCGGTCGGGCCCCGGACGAGGGCAGGGTCCGGGCGGCGCTCCGGCGGGCCACCCTGGAACTCAAGGGGGTGCCGGTGCTGTGCGGGGCGGCGTTCCGGAACAAGGGGATCCAGCTCCTGCTGGACGCCATCGTGCACTACCTGCCGAGTCCGGTGGACCTGCCCCCCTACGAGGGATATGCGGTGGACGGCGACGGCCGGGTGGTGCGCCGGGCCTCGGACGACGAACCGTTCGCGGCGCTCGCGTTCAAGGTGATGACCGACCCCTACGTGGGGCAGCTCACCTTCTTCCGGGTGTACTCGGGCACGCTCAAGGCGGGCTCGTACGTGTACAACCCGAAGCAGCGCAAGAAGGAGCGGATCGGCCGGATCCTGGAGATGCACGCGAACGAGCGGCGCGAGATCGACGCGGTCTACGCCGGGGACATCGCGGCGGCCGTGGGGCTCAAGAACACGGTTACGGGCGACACCCTGTGCGACCCGGCCGAGCCGGTCGTCCTCGAGACCATCCAGGTGCCCACGCCGGTAATCTCCGTGGCCATCGAGCCCAAGAGCCAGGCCGACCAGGAGAAGCTGGCCGTGAGCCTGGCCAAGATCGCCACCGAGGACCCGTCGTTCCAGGTGCGCGTGGACGAGGAGACCGGCCAGACGATCATCTCGGGCATGGGGGAGCTCCACCTGGAGATCATCGTGGACCGGCTGATGCGGGAGTTCCAGGTGGCGGCCAACGTGGGCAAGCCCATGGTGGCCTACCGTGAGACCCTGTGCGGGCCGGCGCGGGCCGAGGGGCGCTTCGTGCGGCAGACCGGGGGGCGGGGCCAGTACGGGCACGTGGTGATCGAGGTGGAGCCCCTGGACCCCGAGGAGGGGTTCCGATTCGAGAGCCGGATCGCCGGGGGGGTGGTGCCCCGGGAGTACGTCCCGGCCGTGGAGAAGGGCATCGCCGAGGCCCTGGACCGGGGTCTGCTGGCCGGGTACCCGGTGGTGGGCGTGAAGGTGGCCCTGGTGGACGGCTCGTACCACGAGGTGGACAGCTCGGAGATGGCCTTCAAGATCGCCGCGTCCATGGCCATGAAGAACGCCGCCCAGAGGGCCGGCGTGAAGATCCTGGAGCCGGTCATGGAGGTGGAGGTGGTGACCCCCGAGGCGTTCTTGGGCGACGTGATCGCGGACCTCAACGCCCGGCGGGGCAAGATCCAGGAGATGGACCAGCGGGCGGGGGCCCGCGTCGTGAAGGCCGCGGTTCCCCTGGCGGAGATGTTCGGGTACGCCACGCAGTTGCGGTCCCGGACCCAGGGGCGGGCCACGTTCACCATGCAGTTCAGCCACTACCAGGAGGCCCCGGACAAGGTCGCTCGGGAGGTGGTGGCCCGGGCCGTGTGAGCCCGGGTTGGGAACGAGGCGTATCGAGTCGGATCAGCACCTTGAGGAGGTTGGCCATGGCCAAGGAGAGATTCGAGCGGACGAAGCCGCACGTGAACGTGGGGACGATCGGGCACGTGGACCATGGGAAGACGACGCTGACGGCGGCGATCACGCGGGTGTTGGC
>CAZBGL010000273.1:0-10713 GCA_964491375.1 uncultured Thermodesulfobacteriota bacterium
ATCGTGCCGGGAACCATCTGGGACACGGTCGTGGCCACGGTGCCGTTCGCCATGGTGCGGGCGCCGATCGGCCAGGCCGTAAAGTTCACCGGGTTGCCCAGGGCGTCGACCCAGTAGTTGCGAACGAGGTCGGTGACATCCTCCTGGACTCCTCCGTAAGGGGTGAAATAGATTTTGAGCGTTCCTCCTTCCACGACGATTTTCATCCCATCCACGCCCGGCTTCTTGGGATCGTTCGCCGCCTGTTCGTAGTAACCGCCCCGCTCGAGGGTTCGAAACGACGGGGCCGGCAAGCGGTCTACACCCACTCTTACGTGATACACCCCGTTGGAATCGAGGAACCGGGCTTCCTGGACGTCTCGGTTGGCAGCCGTAATGGAAACATTGATCTCTTCACAGTCCCCCGACGTTACCGGAATGGTCGGAGGATTCGTGAGGTTCCTCACCCGTACCCGAACCGGGCCGGAACTCCGTGTCCCGATCGTATTCCCCTCGAACAGATACTCGCCCACGCGGATCTCACCGCTTACCGTAAGGATGTTGGGGGCTGGATTCCCGGCGTCGTCGTAGTCGCGGAACCAGATCCCCCCGCTTCCCGGGGCGAAGTACAGGTTGCCGTTGGTATGGACCCGCCCCCACGAGTTCATGGTGGGTCCGTTGTGCCACGACAGATGATCGTCGAAAAAGATGTAGTATTGGACCAACGGGGTTTCGAGCACCCGGACCACCTCGGCCAGCCGTTCGGCCCCCAGTTCGCCTTGGGCCCTTGCCTCGACCTGATACGTGTACGCGAAGTGCAGGATCTGCTGGCCGTTTTCCACGGTGGTGAACAGGTACGGGGTGGGTTCGGAAGAGGGATGGGTGGGGTCGAGGGGATTGGTGATTCGAAACTCCGTGGTGAACCCGTTCAAAGGATTGTCGTAGGGGTCACCCACTGATGTGCTGGGCTGGGTCCAGGTGGAGGTGGTGCCCGGGACGTAGGCACGCAGTTCCTTTCGGAAGGCAGAGAGCACCCGACCCACTCCGACCTCCAACGCTGCCTCCGCAGCGTAAAAGGCCTCCTTCGATGTGGCCTGGTTGCGAGCCAGTTGGGTGTCGACCGTGGCGGTCAGGAGGCTGCCCGCACCCATCAAGGACAGAAGGGCCAGAATGACCATGGAGGCCACCAGCACCGTGCCCCGCTCCGCGTGGTCAGGACGTTTCCGCATGGATCCGCTACCTCCGGTACACTACGGACTCCAGATGGACCGTGTGATCGTTGCCGTACCGATCCGTCCACTGGGTTTCTACGACCAGACGGGCGTAGTCCGGGGTCCCATCAGGGGGGGAGTCCACGTCGATCGGTTCGACCGTCCATGTGCGGGTGATCGAAAAGGGCGTGCCTTCCAACGCCACGGTCTCCGAAAGCCCGTAAACCCCATCCCCAGCGGCACCGTCCCCATGGTTTCCGTCGTCGTACAGGACCTCGTACGTGGTCCCCCCCGACGTGGTCACGGGCGACGCCGTGGCCCCGGCCAGAAGCCCGGGGATGACCAAGGGGGTGCCGGACCCAGGAGGGTCCTCTATGGATGTGTAATCCGCATCGGTACTGACCAGATAGTCGAAGTTGAACACTGAGAAACGGCCACCTTGCTCCCCCGTGGCATAGGAGCGGAGTTGTTCCATTTTTTCCTGGGCTAGGACCGTGGCCGCCGACATGACGTGACTAAACGTGTTGGCTTTCACATAGGTGATGCTCATCCGGGCCACCGCCAGGAGTCCCACTGCAAGAACGACAAGGGCCACCAGGAGCTCGACCAGAGTGAACCCGCGGGAGCGCATCAGTATTCCTCCCACGATCCCAAGGCCGTGTTGTACCGATACAAGATCACGTGCCCGGCGCGCTTGACCTCCACGGCCCTCATGCGGTCGTTGCGGACCCCTTTGTCGCCACCGGGGATGAGGTAAACCACGCCCGGATCGACCATCATCCCGTTCGGAAGGAATGTGGCTCGTACGGGGTTTGAGCTCGTGCCGAACCGAACGGCCTGAGCGATCGGCCCGCCGTCAATGCCGGTTACGGAATTGTAATCGATGCGGACGTTCGGGAAATCCGAGCCGAGATCGATCGTCTTCACTACGGTGTTGGTCGTGGACCAATCGTTGTCGGCGTCCTCGTACACTGTGATCGTTTGTGCCGACGTGTTGAAGGCCACGTGATGGGTGTGGTTGCGCGCGATGGCCCGCATGCGCGCCAGTTGCATCTCGGCCGCCAAGGCTCTGGCCGCACGGTCCACCCGATATTGGGGGATGTAGGCAAGAATTCCCGGCGTGATCAGTAAGCCTACGATCCCGAGTACCGCCACCGTGATCATAAGTTCCACGAGGGTGAACCCGTGAAGCCGGTTTTCGGCCCTCATGCGATCCGACCTCCCTCCGCAGCCCTGCAGAGGTGCTGCGCATCCGAAGTCCTGCAACCCCCGTTCCCGCTACGTGCCCTCGGCGCGGGGGGCTCGCTACCTTCCTCCGGCGGAACCACGGCCAGTACTTCGAGGGGGGTGGTCTGCCCCACCCGTACTTTTTCAGCACCTGCTTCCAGCAAGGTGCGCATGCCCGCCTCGATGGCCAGGACGCGTAAAGCGGCCGTAGGTTTCGCCTTGTAGATCGCCTGGGCGATCTCAGGCGTTACCCGGAAGATTTCGAAGATCCCGGTCCGGCCGAGGAAACCAGTGCGTCGGCATTTGGGACATCCCTTCCCGAACCGGATCACGAGATCCGGATCTAGGCCCAGTACACGAGCGTGTGCCGGATCGATGCCACCGGACTCCACGCAATGGGGGCACGGTGTGCGTACCAGTCGCTGGGCGACGATTCCCAGTAGGATGGACGAAAGCAGGTACGGCTCGACACCCATGTCCAATAACCGTCCGACGCCGCTCGGTGCATCGTTCGTGTGGAGGGTGGAGAGCACCAGGTGCCCCGTGAGGGCCGCCTGGATCGCCATTCTGGCGGTCTCCGGGTCCCGGATCTCGCCCACCATGATGACATCAGGGTCCTGCCGGAGGAGGGTCCTGAGGGCAGAGGCAAACGTGAGCCCGATCTGCGGTTGCACGGCCACCTGGTTGAACGCTTCCACCACGTTCTCGATGGGGTCCTCCACCGTGCTCACGTTCCGGGCTTCCGTGGCCAGGCGGCGCAAGGCGGCATACAGGGTGGTCGTCTTGCCGGAACCGGTGGGCCCGGTGACCAAGAGGAGCCCATGGGGGTGGGAGAGGAAGTCCTCCATGGCTTCCAGATCGGTTCCCTCCAACCCCAGGTCCGGCAAGTCCTTGTCCAGGAACTGGGGGTCGAAAATTCGCAGCACGGCTTTCTCGCCAAAGGCTACCGGCAACGTGGACACCCGCAGCTCGACGGATCGCTCGTTGTATACGGTTTTGATCCGACCGTCTTGAGGGAGGCGCTTTTCCGCGATGTCCATTCGTGCCAAGGTCTTGATCCTGGAGACCAGGGCTCCGTGTACCCGCCGGGAGAACCGGTGGACGGTGTGGAGGACCCCGTCGATGCGGAGCCGGACCAGGGAGTGCTCGCGTTTCGGTTCGATGTGAATGTCGCTGGCCCGCTGGTCCAGAGCGTATCGCAGCAGATGGTCCACGGCCCGCACGATGTGGCTGTCCGCCGAATCCACCTCGGATTCGGGGCGCATCTGGAAGAACTGCTCCAGATTGTGCAGGTCGCTCAGCTCCCCCAGGTCCCGCTCCGCCGCGGCCACGCTGGTCTTGAACCCGTAGATCTCTTGGATGACCCTGAGGATCTCGGTGCGAGGGGCGAGTCGGACACCGAGACGTTTGCCCAGGCGTTGACGTACGGTGTCGAGAGCCCCCACGTCGAACGGGTCGGCTACGGCCACGGGCACCGGGTCGGCCGTGGGGTCCAGGACTAGGATGCCGTGACGCTGGGCAAAGGCCTTGGGAAGGGCGCGGACGATCGCATCCGAGTCGAGGCGGACCGGGTCGATGTGGGCCCGGGGGATCCCGGTCATTTCGGACAAGGCCTGCATGAGGGTGTCCGCGTCCAGGGGACGGCCGGTGCCCGGCATGGACAACTCGAATGAGAGGAGGAGCTCCACCGGATCTCCGGCGACCTCGGGCCCTCGACGCCGGCTGAGTGCCGCGGCCTGGATGGAAGCCCGTTCCCGCGCAAACCGGACCTGGCGTTCATCCAGCAACTTCTTGGAGCGGCACACCTCCAGTAGAAAGTCCAGATCCAGCACCCCCCGGGGCGCCAAGGGCTCCGAACGGGGGATTTCGTGGCCTGCGGTGCTCACCGGGGAAACTCCTTGTTCGGCGTTGCCGGGTTCTGATAAGTAAGGCGCGGGCCGCTTCCATGTCACACCACCCCCCTCCCCATTGCATCACCATCGGCCCGCGGATCGAAAAACTGAAGGTTCCCGCTGGGGACGGAGCGACGAAAGGCCTCTGCGGGGAGGCGGGGGCCACGGCCTGGGGATCGGATTGGAGGAACGCAAGTGGTCAAGGGAAAAGCCGGGTGGACCGCTGTGTTGCTCGTGTGCGCGGGGTGCGCGGCCGCCCCGGGGGTTCAGCGTTCCGCACAACCTTCCCTCCAGCAGGCACACCCACGGCCCTCCATCTCTCCCGGGAGCCAAGAGATCGAACACACAAGGGGCCGGTCGGACCAGGCAACCTCGCCGGTGCCCGGACCGGTCCGGAGCGAGCCCTTGCGTGAGGAACGGTTGCCACGCCCGCCCTCCCTCCCCGCGCCCACTCCGGGGCCTCCCCCTTCGGCGGCCGCGGAACACGCAGGAGGCCAACCCTCGGGGGGCTTTCTTCGGCGGGAGGAAGGGGGACCTCCGAGGCCTCCGACCTCTGGGGGCCCCGCGAGGACGGAGTCTGGGGGGGCCGGTATTTCCCGGGTGGAGCGGGAACGCCCCAGGGGGGGAGGCGAGCCGGATCGTTCCGAGGTCCCCCCACCTCGAAACCCGGAAGCCACAACCGTGGCGACGGCGTTCCCCGTGCCCCAGCATCCTGCGGTGGAGTCGCTCCTGGCCGAGTTTCATCAGGGCTCACGTCGGAACGCCCTGTCCAAGGCCCTTGCCAGGGCTATGCGATACCTTCCCATGATCCGCAAGATCCTCCGCCAGGAAGGGCTTCCAGAGGATCTGGCCTACCTGCCGTTGGTGGAGAGCCATTTCGTGCCCGACGCCCGCTCTCCGGCAGGGGCCCTGGGCCTGTGGCAGTTCATCCCCTCCACGGCCCGCCGGTGCGGACTGCGCGTGGATTGGTGGGTGGACGAGCGCCTGGATCCCGAAGCTTCCACGCGGGCCGCGGCACGGCATCTGAAGGAGCTGTACGAGCGCTTCGGAGACTGGGAGTTGGCGCTCGCAGCTTACAACGCGGGGCCAGGGGCCGTGGATCGGGCCCTGAAGCGCACCGGGGCACAGAGCTATTGGGATCTTGTCGTAACCGGGGCCTTGCGATCGGAAACCTGCCGCTATGTCCCCAAGTTCTACGCCGCGCTGGCGGTGGCCCGGGCTCCCGGCCGGTACGGGCTGAGCTGGTCGGAGGCTCCGGATCCGCTTCGATACGACACGGTCTGGGTTTCTTCCCCGGTGGACGTGGTCACGGCGGCGCGCCTTCTGGGTGTCGCTTCCCAGCATCTGCGGGAACTAAACCCTGCTCTGCTCCGGGGGTGTACACCTCCCGGGGCGGACCGATACCCGTTCCGGGTGCCCGAGGGGCGCGGTGAGGCTTTTGCTGCGGCGCTGGAGCGTGTGCCCCGGAACCAGCGGCTCTCGTTCCGGAGGTACCGCATCCGACCGGGTGACACGCTGTGGCACTTGGGCAGGAGGTTCGGGGTCAGGCCGGCCGCGATTGCGGAGCTGAACGGGATCGCGTCACCCAGACGGCTCCTGCCCGGCCGGGAGGTGGTCATACCGGTCCCCGTGCTGGACCCCCGGGCCCGATTGGCCGGGATGCGCTCCGGAGGACGTTACGTTGTGCGGAAAGGGGACACCTTGTGGGGGATCGCCCAAAGGCATGGGGTCCGGGTACGGGACCTGCTGGCCTGGAACGGCCTGTCGGCCCGGGATGTGATTCGGCCGGGACAAGTCCTTTGGCTAAGGAGACGTCCGAACACCGACCGGTACCACGAGCACGTGGTGGCCCAAGGGGACACCCTGTGGGGCATCGCGCGCCGCTATGGAGTGAAACTGGACGAATTGTTGCGATACAACGGCTTGACTCACGGCCACGTCCTCCGGCCCGGAGAGGTCATCCGGGTGCCCTCCGGTACCTGATCGCCCGTTGACACGAACGCGGGGGGTTTGCTAGATACCCGTGCAGTTCGTTTGGCTGGGGAGTGGGGTTGGTTTTTTGGGGCGTTCGGGTGTTCCAATAAGGTGAAAGTTCGAAAAGGGGGCGAGTGAAGCGATCCCGAACAGGCGAGGAGCATAGGAACCGAATGCCCCAACCCCGATGGCTCCCCTTGCTCTTCCTGGTGTCTGCCGGACTGAGTTGCGGCGTGTGTGTGGAGGCGCTGGCCGCCACGTGGTCGGCGGATATCCGTTTTTCCGACGAACGCACGACCGAGATCACGAAAGAGGAAAGCGCCACCACCGAGGACGTCGAGCAATCTTACGGTTTCACCTACGAATACACCTTCCACCCGAACCTCCGTTTCTCCCTCGATTTCTCTCTCGACATCACCCACGAGATCAACGAGCCGGACTATGACACCCGGGATCTGAACCCCGCGGTGGAGGTCTCCGTGGAGTCGGCGTGGTGGAGTGTGTCCGGGGCGTGGGAGACCACGGAGAAGACATCGACCGATCCCGACGAAGACACCACCCGAGACACTTCGTGGGACCTGGAGCTGAGCGTCGAGCCGGATAGCGACGCCCTGCCGGACGTGTCCGGCACGTTCCAGCGCGACGTGGCGCAGGAAGGGGGGACCACCCAAACGGTGGACGACGATCTGGAGTTGAGCCTGGACTATCGCAACGGGGACTGGTTGGGTCTGACTCTGGATTTAAAGAAGACGTCCACGGATGATCGAGTAAACGCTGATTCCGATACCGAGGATCGAAGTTACAAGCTGGATCTTACCTTGGACAAGGAGTTCGGCGAGCGCGCCCGGATCGAGGCAGAGTGGACAAACGAGCGGCAGCGGTCGATGACTCTGGCGGACGACGGGGGTGTGCTGGAAAGGGACGACAGCCTCAAGAACAACTTCCGGGGCAAACTGTCGTTCCTGCCTCTGGACGACCTGGAATTGACCCTGGACCGGGAGATCGATTGGGACAAGGACCTGGAACGGGGTCCACTCCAGGTGACCGATACGTGGACGGGAGACATCGCCTACGGAGCGGATATCACGGAGACCCTCGGACTCGACCTAGGTTACACCGACGAACGAAAAGAGACGAGGGGAACCGAATCCGATTCTTATGCCATAACGAAGGACTATAGTTTCGCCCTGGAGTTCACCCCATGGGAGAATATTTCTTTCAGCCCTTCGTTCGATCGGAGTGACAAGGTAGAGTGGTTCGAAGACCCCCAACAACCCACTGAGGACACTTTAGATGATCAGTGGGAGTTGGAGGGTTCGGCATCGTTCTGGGACGACCAGTTTCAGATTACGGCCACCCGGATCTTTCGTGAGGTCACGGAAAATGGGGAACGGACCACGCAAGAAAGAGACTGGGACGTGGATCTCGACCTGGGATACAAGGGACTGCCGACGTTGGAGATTTCCCCTCGTTTCACGTACTCGCAGGACGAGGATCTGCTGAAAGACCTCACGGATGTGGAGAAGAAGTGGGAGGTGAACCTCCATTTGGAGCTCCAACTGGGGGATGTCACGACCTTCGGCGTCGATCATACGTACACGCGCACGAGTACGTATCCCGGGGAAGGGGAGCACACCATCCAGCGGGACGACGACACAGACGTATCCCTGTCCTTCTCGGATTTTTTGCAGGGAATGAGCCTCGAGTTGGGCCTGACGCGCAAGGCGTCGGACCGCAGCAAAGACGACAAGAAGTACACAGTAGACTATACGTACAGCCTGACATTTGATTGGGAAGTGCTAGGAATATATTTCGTGTCATTTGAATACCAATATGACAAAAAGAGTGACGCCGATGACACGAGGAATTACGGATTCGTCTTTTCTTGTGAAATATTTGGGGGGGTAATGGTGGTTGATTTTGAGTATGATCTGGACCAACAGTTGGAAGGTGATAAGAGGGATACGCACAGATATCTGTTTGAAATACAGGGGAAGTTCTGATAGAGTGACGATGGCCATCGAAACGGTGAGGAGGAAGACCATGCGTCGGCTTTATTCGGCAGTGGGAGCGATATGGATGGTTGCGGTATTGGGGTGTGCGGGCGCGTCCGTGCGCACCTATACGAAACCTCCTGTCGGAGAGCGGCAGTATGGAAAGATTAAGAAAGTGGCAGTGCTCCCGTTTGACAGCGTGGTGGAAGGGGACCAGCCGAAACGGTTGGCACGGGATCTATTCGTGCAAGAGCTGCTGGCTCGCGGCACTTTTGAAATCGTGGAAGAGCCCCGGTATGTCCAGGACCTGATGAAAAAGCTGAAACTGCGAAACACCGAGGGGTTGGACCGTGAAGTGGTTCGCAAGATCGGAGAGGAACTCCAAGCTCAGGCTCTGGTGCTGGGGGACCTGCTCCTGTTCGGGCAGGAGGAGAACTCGGAGGTCGTCGAGTTCGCGCTCCAGGTACATCTGTTGGACGTGGAGACCGGAGACCTCATTTGGGCGGGGCGTACGTACGCGCGGGCGAGCACGACCCTTGGCGAGATCCTGGGCGTGAACCAGGGCCCTTCGCCTAGCGACGTGGCGGCCAAGGGGATCGCCCGCCTGGTCTCTCGGTTGGACCACGAGTTCCGGGCAGCACGGGAGGCGGAGGTTCAGCGGATGCTCGAAGCGGCCAAGGCCCAGGAGATGGTAGGGGAAGAAGCCTTGCCAGAGACCGGTGCCCAGCCTGCCGACGAGGGAGCCCCACCTCTGCCGCCGGAGGAAAAAGGCAGCGAGGAGATCCTGCTGAAGGTGAAACCGAAGTGATGGTTGTGTGACACGGTTCCCATGCACGGGCCAGAACCTGCCAGCGGGGAGGGGGTGGTGGGGTGCCTCAAGTGAGCGAGACGACGACGATTGGAAGGGGCGTTGCGCGCCCCCTGATGAGGATACTGGGGGGCGTGCTGCTCGTGCTCACGTTCGCAGGGGCGGTGCCCGCCAAGAGATTTTACTGGGAGGTGGTGGAGACGTACGGGGAGCGGGGCCGAGGACGGAATGAACTCCGCGAGCCCGTAGACGTGGCGGTCCTGCCGGAGGGCCGGGTCGTGGTTCTCGACCGGAGGCGGGACGCGATTGTCACCTTTTCCCGTTCGGGAAGATGGATCCGCACGCTGGGAGGACCTCGGGGAGGAGGAGAGTTGCGCCTCCGCGATCCCGTACGCATCGAGACGGATCCACGGGGAAGGTTGTGGGTGGTGGATCGAGGGGATCACCGGGTTGTGGCCCTGGACGAGGACGGAAGGGAACTGGTATCGATCGGAACACTCGGGAGCGACAAGGGCCGGTTCCGCTATCCTGTGGATATCGCGTTTGACGAACGGGGCCGGATCTATGTGGCGGACTACGGCAACGAACGGGTTCAGGTGTTCACTCCGGACGGACGGTTCCTGTCACAGTGGCGACGGCGGTCTGCAAATCGAAGGGGGCACCTCGGTAAACCGGTATTGATCGCGTACACCCGGGAGTCGGAAGGCGGAGTGTGGGTGTTGAGCGAAGGTTGGACGCGGTTGGAGCGTTTCGACCGCGCGGGAGAATGGCAGGATTCACTGGACCTGGGGCAGTGGTTGGACGCTGGCGAGCCGGTGGCGGATCTGGACTTGGAACCGGCTTTCCACAGACTGTTCGTCTCCCTCCCTGGTTCGAAGCGCATCTTGGTCGTGGATCGCAGGGGACGGCAGATCGGGGAGTTGAAGGGACCAGAGAGCGGATTTGAGCCGTGGGGCCTCACTGTGCTCCGGGGCATGGAAGTGTATGTGACTGACCGGGCCGGACGACGGGTGCTCCGGTACCGGGTGCGGTGATCACGTTCCCCCCGCTTGATCGGGACCGACGAGGGAGAGGCGATCATGGGAACTGCAAGACGGATTGGACACCTCCTCGTGGTGACGGGTGTTATTGTGTTGACTGGGGGGTGGTGGGCGTCCGCCGGGCCTCCCAAGAAGGAGATGACCCCCCTGGACATCCCTCTGATTGGCGATATTGAGATGTTGAAAGTGGGGGACAGAGCTCCTTCCTTCGTGCTGGAGGATCTGGAAGGTAGGTCTTTTGACCTGTCCCATCAAGTAGGCCAGAAAGTATATTTAATGGTATTTTGGTCCATTTTCTGTGAGCCATGTAAAGCCGAGATGCCCTTGATCCAGCGCCTTTATGAGGAGTATCGCGACAAAGGCCTCGAGGTCCTTGCCATCGCCATGGACGGCGAACCCATGAAAAAGAGCATCCAGGGTTTGGTCAAGCAACAGGGATACACGTTCCGTGTATTCATCGACAAGCTCGCCCCGGACGAGAGTTTTGTGGTTGCCGACCCTTACGGGGTGGCAGGGACCCCCACTCTGTACATCGTCGATCGGGCCGGGAAAATCGCATTTGCCGAGGTGGGTCGGACCCCCAAGGAG
>CAZBGL010000274.1:0-8693 GCA_964491375.1 uncultured Thermodesulfobacteriota bacterium
ACGTCCTCGGGATCCACCACCTCCCTTTCGATGGTAAGGGAGACGAGCTCCTGCCGTCCGTTCACGACACACCGTACCATTCCCCCACCAGCCGAGGCCTCCACCGTTCTCTGGGCCAGCTCCTCTTGGACCTGGGCCATCTTGCGCTGCATCTGCTGGGCCTGCCGGAGCAGGTTGCCGAGTCCCTTGGCCATGGCTCCTCCTTACCCTGTAGTGCGGCTCGCGGCCAACAGCGTGCGGCCATCGGCCTGCGGCGGTTGCGGAAACGTGTCCCTGTCCACGATCGGCCCTGGAGCCAATCTCACCTCGCTGTGCATTACCCCTCGCGGGCCTCACCCCCCCGGAAAGGCGCCCCTGGGTTCCCACGCCCCCTGCTCCCGAGGGCGCGAAAAGGCCTCCGGAGGGGTCTCACGGTTTGAGCACGCGCACCGTCTCCACGGTGCCGTCGAACATCTCCAGGGCATCCTTGATCAGGGGATGCTCCAGCGCCTCCCGACGCAGACGCCGCCCGCGGTCGGTGGGCTTGCCGCCGCCTCCTCTGGGCTCCAGAGCCCGGACCTCCACGGTCACCCGCCGGCCGGCGTCCTCCCCGAGGACCTCCTCCAGAATCTGCTGTTTCTCGCGCACGAAGAACAGTTGCTCCGGGGCCACCTCCACGAGCGCGCGGCCCGTGTCGGGCTCCCACCTTGCTAGGCGCGCGTGCTCCTTCAGCACGGACCACACCGCACGGTTCCGCTCCCGCACCGCTTCGAGCGCCCGGTCCCATGCGCCCGGGGACCCACCCGAAACCGCCGGAGCGCCCGACGAGGAGGCAGGGGCACGCTCCCCGGTCCCTTCTTCCGGGTCGGAAGAGGTCCCCGGGGCCCGCCGCCGGTTGCCTACGGCCCGAGCCGTCCCCGCTGGCCCTCCCGCTCGGGGGACCGGGCGCACACCGGCTTCCTTCACGATTTCGGCCACCCGCACGAGCGGCGGCAACCGGGCCGCCTTCAAAAGGGTCATCTCCAGGACGAGGTCCGGCCGCAGGCTCCTGCGCATGCTCTCCAGCCCCTGGGCCAGCATCTCGAACCGGGCGTGAACCTCCTCCCAGGAAACGTCTTGGAGCACTCCTCTGGCCTCTGCGGCTTCCTCGGGGGCCAGGTCCACCAGGTCCTCCCCCTGCTCCCCCACGGCAGCCAGCACACACAGGTCCCGGAAGACCTCCAGCAGGTCCTGGGAAAGGCGCACCGGATCGGCCCCGTGCTTCCAGGCCGTACCCAACCCCTCGAGCACCGCCCTGGGCGCCCCTTGGATTACGTCCCTCGCCAGCCCCAGCAGGAGTTGCCGGTCCATGGTTCCGAGAACGTCCCGGACCCCTTCCAGTGTGACCTCCCCCCCCGTGTAGGACATCACCTGGTCCAACAGGCTCTGTGCATCCCGCACGCTGCCCTCGGCCTCCCGGGCGATCGCGAGCAATCCCCGGGGATCCGCATCCACCCCCTCCGAGCTCACTAGGCGGTCCAGGATCTCCACCAGTTCCTTCCGGGAGAGGCGCCGGAACTCGTATTGCTGGCAACGGCTCCGGATCGTCGGGGGGACCTTGTGGGGATCGGTGGTGGCGAAAACGAACACGACGTGCGGAGGCGGTTCCTCTAGGGTCTTCAGGAGGGCATTGAAGGCGGCCGTGGACAGCATGTGAACCTCGTCCACGATGTACACCCGGTACGTTCCCCGAACCGGAGGGTACCGCACGGCCTCCCGCAGACGCCGAACGTCGTCCACACCGGTGTTGGACGCCCCGTCGATCTCGAGCACGTCGGGGTGGGTGCCCGCAGCGATCTCCCCGCAGGAAGGGCAGGCATTGCACGGCTCGGGGACAGGCCCTTGTTCGCAGTTGAGCGCTTTGGCGAGAATGCGGGCGGCCGACGTTTTTCCAACCCCCCGGATCCCGGAAAACAGATAGGCATGGGCCACCCTGCCCGACCGCAGCGCGTTGGTCAGGGCCCGCACCACGTGCTCCTGACCCCTGAGTTCCTCGAACCGCTGGGGCCGCCACCGGCGCGCGAGGACCTGATAGGACATGCCGTATTCCCAAGAGGGATGACGGACCGGAAAACGGCAGCGGGCACCAGGGATGACTCGGCGACCTGCGGCACCCGAAGACCCCGACTACCGCTGCTTCCTTCCGGACCTGACGGGGTTCACCGGGGCTTCGTCGCGCAGGGCCCAGTCATCCCTGCTGCCCGCTGCCGCGGACCGTGACGGTTCAGGAGAATGGCGGAGAGGGAGGGATTCGAACCCCCGGTACCCGAAAGGGTACAGTTGATTTCGAGTCAACCGCCTTCGACCACTCGGCCACCTCTCCGCCGCAAGGAACTTCAGAGGCTGTCCCCCAAGGCCGCTCCTAACGACGGATACCGAAAAAACGTCGCAGCAACTCGGCCGCCTCGGCCTCCCGAACCCCTCGTACCACCCGCATGGAGTGGTTCAACCGGGGATCGTCGGACAGATCGTACAGACTGCCGGCCGCGCCGGCCCTGGGATCGCTGGCCCCGTAGACGAGCACCGGGACCCGGGCCTGCAGAGCCGCACCCATGCACATGGGGCAGGGCTCCAGAGTGGCCACCAGCACAGCGCGGTCCAGACGCCACCGTCCCACGGCCCGAGCCGCCTGCCGAAGGGCGATGCATTCCGCGTGGGCCAACGGATCCTGGAGGGTCTCCCGGAGATTGTGCCCCCGGGCCACCACCCGGCCGTCCCAGAGCACCACCGCGCCCACCGGCACCTCGCCCCGCACCAAGGCCCGTCGGGCCTCCTTCAGGGCGAGCTCCATGGCGCCGTCCCACGCTGAACCATCACGATAACACGTCGTCATGACGGTTGCAATTCCACTGCCGCCTCCAAGATACAACACACTAACACTCCCACGGCCCCACCTCAATCGTGGGCACACCTCGTGCATATCACGCAGCACGAGACACCATCTAGGAGGTGTGCCATGGGCAAACGGGATGTCCCCGCGCCCGACGACCGCCAGGGCGACCCGCGTGACCCGCAGGTCGCCGCGCTCATGGAGGATCTGGCGGCCCTCGGGTTCGAGGTCCGCGTGGAACCGAACCGGATACGAATCCGCAACCGCGGGCACGGTTTCGTCGCCACGGTGCACCTGAGCCACCCGGACGACCTGGGCGAACGGCGGCGTCTGTTCCGGGAACTACGCCGCACCCTGGGGGGGTTCACGGACCGGCACCTCCCTTGGCTGTTCTCCGCAAGTCCCGCGGTCACCGAACCCTACCGTCTGCTCCGGGCGCTGATCGAGCGCTGCCAGGAACTCCGCGCAAGGCGCCCAACCCATTCCGCGGGGGCGTCCGTCTCCCCTTTCCGTACCGGCCCCTGAGCCGAGGCGCCTCGGGGCCTGCGAACGGCGGATATCGTTCGCACGGGTCCTGCACTTTGTCCTTTTCCCGGGGGCTCGAGGGCGTTACATTGGGGTGCGCCCTGCGGAGTGCCCGGTGCGACGATCCGCTGAACAGAGACTTCTGCTAGCGCTTCTCCTGTGCTCACTCCTCCCCCTCGTGGCCTTGGGGTGCCTGGCCGCGCTGGGGATGCTCCACCTGGGGCGCGAACTGGAGCGGGTGTCGGCAGAGGCAGCAATGCGCGAGGCCCGGACCCGGGCCTCGCGCCTGGCAGCGGAGGCGGCCGATCGGGTCTCCCGGGTGCTGCTCGGCTCCCGGGCCGACCTGCGGATGCTCTGCCTCCTTCCACCGGATCCCAACCTGTACGCCCAGTTTTGCCGCACCCGTCTGGCTCCTCTCCGGGTCCTCACCGGTGGCGAGCAGACCGTGATCTGGCCTCCCCTCTTTCGGGAAGTCCGATACGAGGGTGCGGAGGGGATCGTGCGGGGCACCCCCTCCGGGCCGGGCGGATATCCCCCGGCCTCCTTCCCCTTGCCGCCTCGCCCGCCAACCGCGTGGATGCCCCGCCTGGAATACCGCCCGCTTCCCGGTCCGGACCGGGGGGGAGTCTCCCGGCTGGCCGGACTGGAGCTGGTTGCGGAACTGCCCGGAGCGGCCGGTTCGTCCGCCCGCCTGGTGGCCGTGCTGGATGAGCGACACCTCCAGGCGGCACTGGGTTCGTCCGGGGGGCTCTCCAACGCCGGATCGTTCCTGGTGTGGATCGGTCCGGACGACGCCCGGTACGTCCTGGGGCGGGAGGGACTCCCGGAAGACACCGTGACCGCGGTGGCGCATGCGGTGGGCCCCTCGCCGAGGGTCCTCCTCGTGCCCCCCCGGTGGATAGCAGCCGTGCACCCTCTGCCCGGTCCGGACCCGGACTCCCCGGAATCCCCGTTTGCCGCGGCGGTGGCCGTGGTACCCCGGCCATCCAGCCCCACAGCGGCCACGGTGCGCACGCTCTCCCGGCGGTACGAGTTGTACGCCGTGCTCCTCACCCTGTGCGCGGCTGCTGGCCTCGGGTTTGCGGTGTTTCTCGTGGCCCGGCGGATCACCCGCCCCTGGATGCGCCTACGGGACAAGGCCCGCTCCCTGGCCCCGGAAACGGCCCGGAACCGGGCCGACGACGTGGCCCTCATCTCGGAGAGCTTTGACGTCCTGGCCCGGCGGGTGGCCGAGGGCGAGGGAAGGCTGCGGGCCAGCGAGGAGCGCCTTCGGGAGTTCTTCGAGATGACTCCCGACGGCATCGCTGTTCTCGACGCCCAGGGCCGGCTTCTCCACTTCAACCGCGCCCTGTGCCAGATGCTCCGCCGCTCACCGGTGGAACTCGAGGAGGCGGCGGTCGAACGGCTAGTTGCCGAACCGGGAGCCTGGGCCGGCGCGTACGCCCGGCTCCGGGAGCGGGGACGGCTGCGCAACTACGAACTCCCGCTCCTCCGGGCAGACGGGACCACCTTCCCCGCGCTACTCACCCTCCGCCTCTCCACCTCGGACCAGGGGGAGCGCATCGAGATCATCGTGCGGGACATCTCCGAGATCAAGGAGGCCCAGCGTCGGGACCGCCAGAAGACCGAGACCCTGTTCCGGGTCTACGGAGAGCTCAGCCAGGCCCACGAGGCCCTGAGACGAGCCTATGATCACGTCGAGGAACAGGTCCGCCAAAAGACCCGTGAACTCGAGGACGCCTACCGCGCCCTGCAGGCGGCCGACCGGGTGAAGACCGAGTTTCTGATGCAGATGAGCCACGAGCTCCGGACCCCTCTGAACTGCATCATCGGATATTCCGAGGCCATGATCGATGGACTGGACGGCCCCGTCACCGAGGAGCAGGCGCAGAGCCTGAGGCGCATTGCGGAAAGCGGACGGCGCCTGCTCCGGCTGATCGAGAACCTGCTGGACCTCTCCCGGCTCGAAGCCGGGAGGATGGAGTTCGCCCCCCGGGAAGTCCGCGTGGAAGAAACCCTGGAGGCGATCCTCCACCAAGCCCGGAGCCTGGTGGGAGAGCGGCCCGTGCGCCTGGAACTGGCCATTCAAGAACCCCTTCCTCCGGCGTGGGCCGACCCGGACCGCCTGGCTCAGGTCGTGTTCAACCTGGTGGGCAACGCGGTCAAGTTCACCGAGAGGGGAACGGTGCGCGTGGAGGCCCGGCAACGGGACGCCGGCTTCGTGGAGGTGTCGGTGAGCGACACCGGCCCGGGGATCCCCCCGGATCAACAAGCCCGGATCTTCGACAAGTTCGTCAAGGCCACGGGCAACCGCCGCCAGGGGGCCGGCCTGGGGCTGGCCATCTGCCGGGAGATCGTGGAACGCATGGGAGGCACGATCCGCCTGGAGAGCGAACCGGGCCGGGGAAGCACCTTCCGGTTCACCGTGCCCGTGGCCGGGGCCGTGCCCCGGCCACGCCCCTCGGAGGAACCCCTGGAGCCGGCCCGAACGGCCGGTTGACCCGGTCCTCCCCCACCCGTATGATCCGGCTCTCCCTATACGAGCCCTTTCGCACCGAGCACCGGACCGATCGATGCGCATCGACGAGAACCGCCTGATCTACAACCCCGAGATCCGTTCCTCCCACCGGGTGCTCGTGACCGGGGGGGCGGGCTTCCTGGGCTCGCATCTGTGCGAGGCGCTCTTGCGCCGGGGCAAGGAGGTCCTGTGCCTCGACAACTTCTTCACGGGCCGCAAGGAGAACATCGCCCACATGTTCTCGGATCCCCGGTTCGAGGTGATGCGGCACGACATCACCCACCCGGTGTTCGTGGAGGTGGACCAGATCTACAACCTGGCCTGTCCCGCCTCGCCGGTCCACTATCAGTACAACCCGGTGAAGACCATCAAGACGAACGTCCTGGGGGCGATCCACACGTTGGGCCTCGCCAAGCGGGTGAAGGCCCGGATCCTCCAGGCGTCCACGAGCGAGGTGTACGGCAACCCCACGGTGCACCCCCAACCGGAAACGTACTGGGGGCACGTCAACCCCGTGGGCGTGCGCAGTTGCTACGACGAGGGCAAAAGGGCGGCGGAGTGCCTGTTCATGGACTACCACCGCCAGAACGGGGTGGACATCCGGATCGTCCGGATCTTCAACACCTACGGGCCCCGCATGCTTCCCAACGACGGGCGGGTGGTGTCCAACTTCATCGTCCAGGCCCTCAGGGGGGAAGCCCTCACGGTATACGGGGACGGCTCCCAGACCCGCAGTTTCTGCTACGTGGACGACCTCGTGGAGGGCATGGTCCGGATGATGGAGCAGGACGGCTTCCTCGGGCCGGTCAATCTGGGCAACCCCGAGGAGCACACCATCCTGGAGCTGGCCGAGACGGTGCGGGAACTCACCGGGGCCCGGGTCGACATCCGCTTTTTGCCCCTCCCGGCTGACGATCCGGTACGCCGCCGCCCGGACATCGGCCTGGCGAAGGAGAAGCTGGGCTGGCAGCCCACCACGCCCCTGAGGGAGGGGCTGAAGAAGACGATCGACTACTTCGAGGAGCTCCTCCGCGGCGGGGGGTATCCTCATGAGGCGCCAGGGGGTCTTTCCAGGCCCCCGCAGGACCGAGCACCAGGCGGGGGCAAGACCGCGTGACACCCGACGCGGGAGGGGCCTTCCAGCCGCGACCGCGACCGGGAGACCGATCCCGCATCCGCCGTGGGCCGATGACCGTTAGCGGATACCTGATACCCGATAGCCATCAGCAGATACCTGTCAGCCGTTGGCCCCAGCCGCCCGGCGGGTGCTGCAACACCAGGAGAGCGCGCAATATCATAATGGCGTGACCGCCCTGAGCCTTCAGCCGAGTCACCGAAAAGGGAGTCCCATGCCCGAAGCCGTCCTCGTTGCCGGGGGTGCCGGATACATCGGATCCCACACGGCCAAGCTGCTCCACCTTCGGGGCTACCACCCCGTGGTGGTGGACAGCCTGGTGCGCGGCCACCGGTGGGCCGCCCGGTGGGGCACCTTTGTCCAGGCGGATCTCGCCGACAAGGAGACCGTCAAACGGGTGCTCGTGGAGCATCGGATCCGGGCCGTCATGCACTTCGCCGCGTTCGCGTATGTGGCCGAGTCGGTCCGTGACCCGGCGGCGTACTATCGCAACAACGTGGCCACCACCCTGGCCCTGCTGGAGGCCATGGTGGAGGTGGAGAGCGAGTTCTTCATCTTTTCCTCCACCTGCGCCACCTACGGGGAGCCCGAGGTGGTGCCGATCCCCGAGCACCACCCCCAGCGCCCGATCAACCCCTACGGCCGCACCAAGCTGGCCGTGGAGCAGATGCTCGCCGACTTCGAGACCGCCTATGGGCTTCGGCACGTGAACCTGCGCTACTTCAACGCGGCCGGCGCCGACCCGGAGGGCGAACTCGGCGAGGCCCACGACCCCGAGACCCACCTCATCCCCCTGGTGATCGAGGTGGCCCTGGGCCAAAGGCCCCACATCGCCATCTTCGGAACCGACTACCCCACGCCGGACGGCACGTGCATCCGGGACTACATCCACGTGACCGATCTCGCCGAGGCGCACGTGCTCGCCCTGGAGCATCTCCTGGAGGGGGGGAAGAGTCGGTCCTACAACTTGGGCAACGGTCAGGGGTACTCCGTGCGCGAGGTGATCGACACGGTGCGCCGGGTCACCGGCCGGCCGGTCCCCGAACTGGAGGCGGGCCGGCGATGGGGTGACCCGGCCGTACTGGTGGGTTCGAGCGAAAGGATACGGAGCGAACTCGGATGGGAGCCCCGGTTCGCCGACCTCGGAACGATCGTCGAAACGGCATGGCGCTGGCACCGCTCCCGGGCCGGCTGAACCGTTCAACGGTCCCCTCCCGGGTGCCGATCCAATAGGATAGGAGGATCCCTTCGCCCAGGGAGGTCAGGCCATGTTCCGGGAGTACATGAAGATCCGACACCGCTACGAGGACATCCTGTGCGGGGTGAGCGACTACCAGATGTTCAGGGACATCCGGCTCCTGCTCCGGTACATCGACCTGCTCCACGAACAACTCGCCCAGTACATGACGCTCACCCAGGCCCGGATGACCGACCCCCCGGAGGGCGAGTTTTATCATTAAATCTCGGGCGATGGGCGCACCCTCGTCGACCATCAATGTTTCGTTGTCCCACAAACTGACGCTGCACAAAACCCCGTCCATTCTAAATGTGTCGATGACGGGAACCATCCCTGGATGGCTCAGCTTTAGTCCTTGGAGGGCTTCATAGGGCTCAAAAAGTTCGGTGTCCCAGCGTGCGGCCACCATAAAGCGTTGGGGTTTCAGGGC